>DATMJE010000001.1:0-6174 GCA_035553995.1 Usitatibacter sp.
AAGGACGGCCGCGGCCATCGGCGGTTTCTGCCAGTCGCCGCAGGGAAGGCGCTCGTCGTTGTCGAGCGCGACGATCCTGGCCTCGCCGGATTCCAGCGCTTCGAGCAGCGGCCAGCGTGCGGCATCGCCGAGGAAACCGGCACCCTCGGATGCGGCGGCGAGATGCAACGGCTGGTCATCGCCGTCGCGCGTGTAGAGAAGCGCGAAGGGAAGGTCGCGCGCATTGGTGCTCGTCGCCGCGACCGCGAGCCGGCAGGCATCGTCGCGGCTGCGCGCGGTGGAAGTGCGTGCCGCGACCTCGCGCAGCAGCGAGAGCTGCCGCTCGCCGATCACGCGGCCGGTGTCCTCCGTGTTCGCGCAGATGAGCCCGCCCACGCCGCCGGCGTCGTCGGGGATGGGGCTGTACGAGAACGTGTAGTACGTCTCTTCCTGGTAGCCGTGGCGCTCCATGATGAGGAGCTGCTCCTCGACGTAGCTGCCCTCGTCGAGCGCCATCACCTTCTCGGCCATGGGGCCCACGAAATCGAGGATCTCGCTCCACACCTCGCGGAACGGGCGCCCCAATGCGCGCGGGTGCTTGCCGCCGATGATCGACTTGTACGCGTCGTTGTAGAGGTAGGTGAGCTCGGGTCCCCAGCCGAGCCAGAACGGCTGCCGCGATGTAAGCAGGATGCGCACGGCGGTCTTGAGGCTGCGCGGCCATTCCGCGGGCGGCCCGAGGGGCGTGGCCATCCAGTCGAGGCTGCGCATGAGCGCGCCGAGCTCGCCACCGCCTTCGAGAAAGGCGACGGCTGCGGTGTCCGGATCTGTTTGCACGACGGCTGCCGGGAGGGGGGAAATACCAGTCTACGCAGCCGTTCGGGAAATCCCTGTCGGAGCGTTCCTACAACCCAGCAAAAAGGCCGGCAAAGCGCCGGCCTTCCTGGTGAAGCTTCGTCTCGCTCAGTGCCGGGTGTCGCGCGTGGTGTCGCCGCCGTAGCTGTCTTCCCAGCCTCTCACCTGCGCATCGGCCTCGTCGCGCGTGCAGCCGTACTTCTCCTGGATCTTGCCGACGAGCTTGTCGCGCTTGCCGCCGATCACGTCGAACTCGTCATCCGTGAGCTTGCCCCATTTTTCCTTGAGCGTGCCCTTGAGCTGCTTCCAGTTCCCTTCGATGCGGTCCCAGTTCATCTGTGCTCCTCGTTGTCGGTCGCAATAGCACTTGGAGGGGGAGCCCCGGGGGTTACGTTCCCGGCATGGGCCTATGCGACCATGCGCTTCGTGTTTGCGTCGGTGGCCGGAACGAGAGGCGCCGTGCGGCATCAGACCAATGCGGCGCAATATGTCGCGCCACGGGAGGACACGCCCATGCGCTATCGACGCATCGAAGACCTGCCGACCGTGCAGGTGGCGACCTACGACGACGTGCAGAAAGCAGCCTTTCTGCGTGCTTACAACCTCGCGTGGGACGCGCAGGGACAGGACGAGGCCACTGCGTTCGCCGCGGGGCACGTGGCGGCACGCCGTGTGGGCGGCGTTCCGATGCCGGAGCTCGCCAGCGGGATGCTGGAGCGCGAGGAAGCGGGCAACCTCACGGCCCTCGAGCCGCTCACGGAGCGCACCATGCCCTATCGCACCATCGAGGACCTGCCGCCTGCGCAGGTCCAGCATTACAACGAGCACCAGAAGCAGGCCTTCCTGAAGGCCTTCAACAACGCGTTCCGCGAGTACGACGGCGACGAGCATCGCGCCTTCGCGGTGGCGCACCACGCCGCGAAGCAGGCCGGCGAGCACCCCGGCCCCGGCTAGAAGGCGATCGTCTCGCCGTGCGCCTTCGCGAGCCGCGCGAGGGCGGACGCGAGGTCGAGCCCGGTGGCGATCTTCATTCGCCGCGCCGCCTCCCGCAGGTCCGCGAGGCTCGCCTCGATGGGCGCGCCGACCGCCGCGATCGCGACCGTATTGCCCGCATCCGAAGGCGGGATCACGAGCACGCGATCGTCGAACGCCGTGCGCAGCCGTCCCACGCTCGCATCCACGTTGTTGCGGCGCGTGAGGAGGTTGGTCGCGATGAGACCGTTACGTGCGAGCCGCTGCCGCGCATTCAAGTGGAAGGGCAGCGTGTCGAGCATGCCCGCGCGCCCGCGGTCGTCGAAGCCGTCGACGATGACGAAGTCGAATGCCTTGCTCTTCGCGATCAGGTATTCGTGCCCCTCGCCGATCTCGATGCGCACGCGTTTCGGATCGTCGGGCAGGTGGAAGAACGCGCGCGCGGCATCCACCACCTCGGGCGCGATCTCCACCACGGTGATGCGCGCGTGGGGCCGGTGGCGGTAGAGGAACTTGGTGACCGAGGCCGTGCCGAGCCCGACTTGCAGCACGCTCGCGGGCCAGTCGCCGGGGCGCAGCAGCAGCGGCAGCATGAGCTCGCGCGTGTACTCGAGCTCGAGCGCCCAGGGGCGCGAGATGCGCATCGCACCCTGCACGTAGTCGGAGCCGAAGTGCAGGTAACGCACGCCGCGCTCCTCGCTCACCTCGACCGACCAGCCCGCCCCGCCCATGCACGGACTATACAAGATGGTCCGAACGCACCATCAACTTTGGCGGTGGGGGGCTGTCCGTTTTTCATCGACCCGGAAATTCGCGAAAGGACCACCATGAAGCCCGCAACCGCATTCGCGCTGCTGATGCTGGCCGTGCCCGCCGCGGCCACGGCCCAGGTGAGCTATTCGCGCGCGTGGATACCTCCAGGCCCCGCGGTGGCGCCCGGCCGCGCGTGCGCGGAACGCCAGGACGTCCTCACCGATCGCAAGCTCTCGCTCGACCGCGAGAAGCGCGACAACGATGCGGAGCTCGCGGCCATCGAGGACGAGGGCGCGCAGCTTGCCCAGGAGCTGCGCAACCTCGACAACTCGAGTGCCGCTGCCGTCGACGACTACAACGCGCGCTCCAATGCGCACAATCGCCGCGTCGCCGCGCATAACCGCCGCGTGGCCGACATGAACGCCGCCGTCGCGGACCTCAACGCGGACCTCGGCGACGCCTCGCAGTACTGCACGTCGCGCGGCTGGAACTGGAGCCTGCGATGAGGGCGCGGCCCTAGCCTAGAGCAGCACGTTCACGATCGCGTTGCCGATGCCCACGAGGGCCGAGCCCGCGATCAACCCGGCGCAGATCGGCTCCATGCCTGCAACCCATATCTCGTGGCCGCGGGTGCCGGGCTCGCGGTGACGTAGCCCCATCACGAAGAAGATCGTCGCGCCCACCCACATCGCGAAGGTGGATTCGGGCGGCAGCACCACGCCCAGGCCGAGCGCGACCGCGGAGAGCGGAAAGCGTCCGCGGGTCGCGATCTTCGCGACCTCGATCGCGACCGCACACACCGCCGCCACCACCATGGAGACGATGGCGCTGTGCGGCAGGGAGCTCAGCCCCTTGGAGATGATCTCCGCGACACCTTTCCACTGCAGCGCGGCGGGCATGGCGAACTGTTCCGAGACGATCGTCGCGGGCGAGCGCACGCCGTTCGCGTCCGGCGGCAGGAAGAGCAGGAAGAAGAGGGGCACGCAGCAGAGCGCTCCCGCGAAGATGCCGATCACGTGGCCCACGGCCTGTTGCCGCGGCTTCCCGCCGAGCATGTAGCCCGGCTTGATGTCGGACAGCAGGTTCGAGGCGTTGGAGGCGATCTCGCCTGTCATGCCCGCCGGGATGATGTTGCTCGCGGGGTTCGCGCGATCGATGGCACCCATGCTGAACTGCGTGATCTTCGACAGCGCCCCGGTCGGCGTCCACGAGGTGAGCGCCATCGAGTTGGCGCAGATGATCGTGAGCACGAAGATGAGCGGCAGCGAGATGAAGGCGAGAAGCCACGGCACGCCGAAGAGGCTGTGCGTGACCCACGCGCCCAGCACGCTGAAGACGGGAACGCCCACGGCCGAGATCCACAGCGGGAACTCGATGTGGCCCAGCACGTCGCTGCCCGCGCCGCGGTTGCCGCGCAGGTTGCGGAATGCCGAGGTGATGACCTGCGGACGCGCGAGCAGGCTCGTGAGCGACCCCACCACCATCATCGTCACGCCCCACCACAGCGACCACTGGTTCACGATCTCGGCGCGCGAGATCGGCACCAGCGCACCCGTCGGCGACACGCGTGGCGCGATGTCGCCCGCCTGGATCATGAGGGGTGCGAGGATCACGAAGTTGACGAACCCGCCCAGCAGGCAGCTGGTGGCGACGGCGATGCCCATGAGGCCGCCCACGCCCAGCATCGCCGCGTCCAGCGTGAGGCGCAGCCCCAGCTGGCGGATGTCCGTACCGAGGATGCGCGGGACGTACGAGGTGGCGGCGTAGTAGTACGAATCGAGCCGGTCGTGGAAGGTCCACGGCTCCTTCATGCCGGCCCACTTGTCCATGCGCAGCAGCTTGAACTGCAGCAGCTTCATCCAGCCATCGCTGGTGACGAGCTGGTAGAAGCCGGTGAAGAGCGCGGTGTAGAGCAGCAGCCGCGCCTTGAACATGCCGGCCGCCGCGGCCCCGGTGTAGAGCGCATCGAGCACGACACCCGAGGCGCGCCCCTCGGGAAACGGCAGTTGCTCCTCGTTGATGAAACGGCGCTTCATCGGGAAGGCCACCAGCACGCCGAGGATCGCCACCACGGTCATCCACAGCACCATGTGCCACCAGGGGATGATGCGGCCGGTCACCATCATGTACGCCGCAAGCGACGAGATCATGGGCGCCACCATGTAGCCCGCCGCCGTCGCGATCGACTGCGTGCAGTTGTTCTCGAGGATCGTGAAGTCGCGCCCGATGCCCGCGGCGGCGAGCCCGCGGTAGATCGCGAAGGCGAGTATCACCGACGTGAGGCCCACGCCGATGGTGATACCCGTCTTGCCGGCGATGTAGAGCGCGGTGGCGGCGAGCACCCCGCCCAGCAGGAAGCCCGTCACCGCCGAGCGCAACGTGAGCTGCGGCATGTCGCCGCGATACACGTTCTCCAGCCACCAGCGGTCCTTCTGCTCGCGGCTCCAGGTGCGGATCTGTTGCTCGTCGAGCTGCAGGAGCGCCATTTTTTATCTTGTGTCACTCATCGCCCGAACCCCGGGCTGGGGATCTCACCACGGAGGACACAGAGGACACAGAGGGTGGCACAGAGGAAACCATTCGCCTGAATTCGGGGCTTCGTTCGCCGCAACCACGAATGACACACATTAGCTTTCCTCTGTGCCACCCTCTGTGTCCTCTGTGTCCTCCGTGGTGAATTCTGCGTTCGAAGTTCGCGCCGCCGCCCGCGCCGTGGTGAAGTTCGCGGCGACGCCCGCTATTCGACAGTGGCGCCGGAAGCCTTCACGACCTTCGCCCACTTCTCCACCTCGCTCTTCACGACCTCGCCGAAGTCGTCGGCGCTGCCCTTGAGGGGCGTGCCGCCGAGGTCCTCGAGCTTCTTCACCATCGCGGGATCGTTGAGCGCACGGTTCACTTCCGCGTTCACCTTGTCGACGATCTCGCGCGGCGTGCCCTTGGGCATGCCGATGCCGAACCAGGCGGAAGCCTCGTATCCGGGGACCGACTGGGCGACGGTGGGGATGCCGGGCAGGGCGCTGCTGGGCTCGGTGGTGGTCACGGCGAGCGCGCGGATGCGCCCGCCGCGGATGTGCCCGATCGAGGACGGGAGGTTGTCGAACAGCACGTGCACCTGGCCCCCGATGAGGTCGGTGAGCGCGGGGCCGGCGCCCTTGTACGGGATGTGCGTCATCTTGCAGCCGGTCATCATCATGAAGAGCTCGCCCGACATGTGCACCGACGTCCCGCTGCCCGAGGAGGCCATGTTGATCTTGCCGGGATTGGCCTTGCAGTAGGCGATGAACTCCGGCACCGTCTTCGCCGGGAACGCGTTGGTCACTTCCATCACGTTGGGCGAGCGAACGATGCCGGCCACCGGCTGCATGTCCTTCACGATGTCGAAGTTGAGGTTCTTGTAGAGCGTCTGGTTGATGCCGTTGGCGGGATTCACCAGCAGCATCGTGTAGCCGTCCGGCGGCGAACGCAGCGCGTATTCGGTGCCGATGTTGTTGCCGCCCCCGGCCTTGTTGTCGATCACGAATTGCTGCCCCATCTTGTCCGACAGGTACTGCGCGATGATGGGGCAGCAATTCGTGATCGACAACAAGGCCGGGGGCGGCAACAACATCGGCACCG
>DATMJE010000002.1:0-10757 GCA_035553995.1 Usitatibacter sp.
TCTCGCCTTCGCGCTGCCGCTCTCGGCGCGCGCGGAGATCACCGGCAAGACGATCAAGATCGGCGTCCTCAACGACCAGTCCGGCCTCTACGCCGACCTCGCCGGCCAGGGATCGGTGACCGCCGCGAAGATGGCGGTGGAGGACTTCAAGGCCAAGGAGAAGGGCCTCAACGTCGAGGTCGTCTCGGGCGACCACCAGAACAAGCCCGACGTGGGCACCCAGCTCGCGGGCCGCTGGTACGACACCGACGGCGTGGACGTGATCGTCGACGTGCCCACCTCGAGCGTGGCGCTCGCGGTGAGCGAGGTCACGCGGCAGAAGGGCAAGGTCTTCATCAACTCGGGCGCGGCGAGCTCGGACTTGACCGGCGCCAAGTGCTCGCCCAACACGGTGCACTGGACCTACGACACCTGGATGCTCGCGCACGGCACGGGCGGTGCCATGGTCAAGCAGGGCGGCGACACCTGGTTCTTCCTCACGGCCGACTACGCCTTCGGCCACGCGCTCGAGCGCGACACCTCCGAGGTCGTCAAGGCCGCGGGCGGCAAGGTGCTGGGCGCCGTGCGCCATCCGCTGAACACGCAGGACTTCTCGTCCTTCCTGCTGCAGGCGCAGGCGTCGAAGGCGAAGGTGATCGGGCTCGCGAACGCGGGCGGGGACACCATCAACTCGATCAAGCAGGCCGCGGAGTTCGGCATCACCAAGGGCGGCCAGAGGATCGCCGGCCTGCTGGTGTTCAGCTCCGACGTGCACGGCATCGGCCTGGAAAAGGCGCAGGGCCTGGTGGTGACCGAGACCTTCTACTGGGACCTCAACGACCAGACGCGTGCGTGGTCGAAGCGCTTCGCCGCGGCCAATGGCGGCAAGTACCCGACCATGGTGCATGCCGGCGTGTACGCGGGCGTGCTGCACTACCTCAAGGCGGTCGCGGCGCTGAAGAGCGACGACGGCACGAAGGTCGTGGAGGAGATGAAGAAGCTGCCGACCGACGATCCGCTCTTCGGCAAGGGCATGATCCGCGTCGACGGCCGCAAGATCCACCCCGCGTACCTCTTCGAGGTGAAGAAGCCGTCGGAGTCGAAGGGCCCGTACGACTACTACAAGACGCTCGCCACGATCCCGGCGGACCAGGCGTTCCGCCCGCTCAAGGATGGCGGCTGCTCGCTGGTGAAATGACGTGAGGAGCTGGCCGATGGCCTGCGTGCGAACGTCATCCCGGCGCAGCCTGCCCCGGCAAGCCGTAAGCCGGGGGCCGGGATCCAATTGGGCCCCGGCCTACGCCGGGGCGACGGGGCGAACGTCCGGGGCGACGGCCTCATGAGCACGCAGGCGCTCTTCGGCCAGCTCCTGATCGGGCTCATCAACGGCTCGTTCTACGCGTTGCTGTCCCTGGGGCTGGCCGTCATCTTCGGGCTGCTCAACATCATCAACTTCGCGCACGGCGCGCAGTACATGCTGGGCGCGTTCGCGGCCTACTTCCTCCTCAGCAAGGCCGGCCTCAGCTACTGGTGGGCGCTCATCGTGGCGCCGCTCGTGGTGGGCACCACGGGCATGGTGATCGAGCGGCTGATGCTGAAGCGTCTCTACAAGCTCGACCACCTGTACGGGCTGCTGCTCACGTTCGGGCTCGCGCTCATCTTCGAGGGTGTCTTCCGCAACGAGTTCGGCTCGGCGGGCCTGCCGTACTCCGCGCCGGAAAGCCTCTCGGGCGGCTTGAACCTGGGATTCATGTTCCTGCCGCGGTATCGCGCGTGGGTGATCGGCTCCTCGCTGGTGATCTGCCTCGGGACCTGGTACATGATCGAGCGCACCCGGCTCGGCGCAAGCCTCCGTGCGGCGACCGAGAACCCGACGCTCGTGCAGGCGTTCGGCGTGAACGTGCCGCGCATGATCACGCTCACGTACGGCGCGGGCGTGGCGCTCGCGGCGCTGGCGGGCGTGTTCGCCGCGCCCATCTACCAGGTGAGCCCGCAGATGGGCTCGTCGCTCATCATCGTGGTGTTCGCCGTCGTGGTCATCGGCGGCATGGGCTCGATCATGGGCTCGATCGTGACGGGCTTCGGGCTGGGCCTCATCGAAGGCCTCACGAAGTATTTCTATCCGGAGGCGTCGAACACGGTGATCTTCGTGATCATGGCGATCGTCCTCATGGTGCGGCCGCAAGGCCTCTTCGGGCAGCGCTGATGAAGGAACCCGAAATCCCGCAGGACCTCACCACGCGCGACGAGGCCTGGGAGTCGCGCTACCACCGCAACTCGTTCCTGTTGATGATGGTGGTGCTCGCGATCGCGCCGTGGCTCATCTACCCGCAGTTCGTGATGCTGGCGCTCTGCTTCGGCCTCTTCGCCTGCGCGTTCAACCTGCTCATCGGCTTCGGCGGCCTGCTTTCGTTCGGGCACGCGATGTTCCTCGGCATGGCGTCGTATTTCGCGGCTTACCTGGCGAAGTCCGGCCTGAACCTGGAAACCGTCACCATTTTCTCGCGCCCGTTCACGCTGGGGCTGCACATGGCGCCGCTTTCGCCCGCGCTCGCCATCGTGGCGGCCGTGGCGGGCACGACGATCCTCGGATACGTGGCGGGCCTTCTCGCGATCAAGCGGCAGGGCATCTATTTCGCGATGATCACGCTGGCGCTTGCGCAGATGGTGTTCTTCTTCTGCCTGCAGGCGCCGTTCACCGGCGGCGAGGACGGCATCCAGGCCGTGCCGCGGGGCAAGCTCTTCGGGGTATGGGACCTCTCGAACGACATGCTCATGTACTACGTGGTCATGGCCGTGTTCGCGGCGGGTGTCCTCCTCATCTACCGCATCATCCACTCGCCCTTCGGGCAGGTGCTGAAGGCGATCCGCGAGAACGAGCCGCGCGCCATCTCGATCGGCTACCGCACGGAGCGCTACAAGCTGGCGGCCTTCGTGCTCTCGGCGGCGCTTTCGGGTCTTGCGGGCGCCACGAAAGCCATCGCGTTCCAGAACGCGTCGCTCACCGACGTGCAATGGCAGATGTCGGGCGAGGTGGTGCTGATGACGTTGCTGGGCGGGATGGGCACGGTGTTCGGCCCGGTCGTGGGCGCCTTCGTGATCATCGCCATGCAGTTCTATCTTTCCGACCTGGGAAGCTGGGTCACCATCACGCAGGGCATCATCTTCGTGGTGTGCGTGCTCGCGTTCCGCCGCGGCATCGTGGGCGAGATCGAAGCCTGGCTGCGCGCGCACCGCCGTCCCTGAACCGAAATGCCGCATCCCGACCATCCGTTCGTGAAGGGTCTGGACCGCAACCGCGCGAACCACGCGGCGCTCACGCCGGTGTCGTTCCTGGCGCGCTCGGCGCAGGTGTACCCGGACAAGGTGGCCGTCATCCATGGCGATCGGCGCATCACTTATCGCGAGCTCGAAGCGCGTGCGAGGCGCTTCGCCTCCATGCTCGCGCGCCATGGCGTGGGGCGCGGCGACACCGTGGCGATCATGGCGCCCAACGTGCCGGCGATGCTCGAGGCGCACTTCGCCGTGCCCGGCATGGGTGCGGTGCTCAATGCGCTCAACTACCGGCTCGACGCGGCGACCATCGCCTTCTGCCTCGAGCATGGCGAGGCGAAGGTGCTCCTCACCGATCGCGAGTTCTCGCCCGTGGTGGGCGAGGCGCTCAAGCGAAGCCGGCGCGAGCTGCTGGTGATCGACATCGACGATCCGCTCGCGACCTCCGGCATTCGTCTCGGCAGCGCCGACTACGAAAGCTGGATCGCGCAGGGCGATCCGTCCTTCGAGCTTGCCGGTCCCGAGGACGAATGGGATTCGCTCGCGTTGCTCTACACCTCGGGCACCACGGGCGATCCGAAGGGCGTCGTCTACCACCATCGCGGCGCCTACCTCAACGCGCTCGGCAACGCGCTCGCCTTCGGGCTTGCGCCGCAATCGGTCTATCTGTGGACGTTGCCCATGTTCCACTGCAATGGCTGGACGTATCCGTGGGCCGTGACTGCGGTGGGGGGCACGCACGTCTGCCTGCGCAAGGTCGATCCCGCGCTCATCTTTCCGGCCATCGCGCAGCATCGGGTGACGCACCTGTGCGGCGCGCCGATCGTGCTCAACATGCTGGTGCACGCGCCGGAGGCGGTGAAGCAGCGCTTCGAGCACGGCGTCGAGGTGGCGACCGGTGGTGCCGCACCACCCTCGGCGGTGATCGAGGCGATGGAACGGATGGGCTTCCGCGTCACGCACCTTTATGGCCTGACGGAAAGCTACGGTCCGGCAACCCTGTGCGCGTGGCAGGAGGCTTGGGACGGGCTGCCGCTCGAGGAGCGTGCCGTGAAGATGGCGCGGCAGGGCGTGCGTTATCCGACCCTCGAGGGCCTGCAGGTGGCGGATCCCGCGACGCACAAGCCCGTGCCGCGCGACGGCGAGACGCTGGGCGAGGTGATGCTCCGCGGCAACACCATCATGAAGGGCTACCTCAAGAATTCCAGGGCCACGGAGGAGGCCTTCCGCGAGGGCTGGTACCACACCGGCGACCTGGCCGTGTGGCACCCCGACGGCTACGTCGAGATCAAGGACCGCTCGAAGGACATCATCATCTCGGGCGGCGAGAACATTTCCTCGCTCGAGGTCGAGGATTGCCTCTACCGCCATCCGCAGGTGATGGAGGCGGCGGTGGTGGCGCAGCCCGACGACAAGTGGGGGGAGACTCCCTGTGCCTTCGTCACGCCAAAGCCCGATGCCGCGGACCTGCGCACAGCGGATATCATCGCGTGGTGCCGCGAGCACCTGGCGGGATTCAAGGTGCCGCGCACGGTGATCTTTTGCGAGCTGCCGAAGACCTCCACCGGCAAGATCCAGAAATACGTGCTGCGCCAGCGGGCGCGCATGCTGGAAGCGCGCCGCAAGGACGTCGACGAGCGGCGTTGACGAAAACGAACAACAACAGGAGATGCAATGGGCAAGAAGATCGAGCTCGAAGCCTCGGATGGCCACCGCCTCGACGCCTATGTCGCCGAGCCGGCCGGCAAGCCGCGCGGCGCGATCGTGGTGATCCAGGAGATCTTCGGCGTGAACAGCCACATCCGCTCCGTTGCGGACGGCTTCGCCGCCGACGGCTACCTCGCGATCGCACCGGCCATGTACGACCGCGTGCAGCGCAACTACGAGACGGGCTACACGCAGCCGGAGATCCAGGCGGGCCTCGAGATCCGCAAGCAGATCGAGTGGAGCCATGCGATGCTCGACGTGCAGTCGGCGATGGCGCACGTGAAGAACTCGGGCAAGGCCGGCATCGTGGGCTACTGCTGGGGCGGCTCGGTCGCGTGGGCGGCCGCTGCGCGCGTGCCGCGGCTCTCGGCCTCCGTGTGCTACTACGGCGGCTCCATCCCCGAGCTCATCAACGAGAAGCCGCGCTGTCCCGTGATGCTGCACTTCGGCGAGAGCGACCAGTCGATCCCGCTCGAGAAAGCGAAGCAGGTCGAGCAGGCGCACCCTGAGGCCACCACTTATTACTACGCCGCGGGCCACGGCTTCAACTGCGACCAGCGAGGCTCGTTCGACGCCGAGGCCGCGAAGCTTGCCCGCGAGCGCACGCTGGCTTTTTTCCGCCAGCACGTGGGCTGAGCCCAGGCTGACGATCAGGGCGGCGCGCCGGGATGTCCCCGCGCGCGCTGCTCCGCGGGCTTGGCGGCGCGCGAAAGGTTGTGCGCGGTGTTGAGCAGCGAGATGTGCGAGAACGCCTGCGGGAAGTTGCCGAGCTGCCGGTGTGCGACCGGATCGTATTCCTCGGCGAGCAGGCCCACGTCGTTGACGAGCCTGCAGAGGCGCTCGAAAAGCGCGCGTGCCTCGTCGATGCGCCCCATCAGCACGTAGGCGTCCGCGAGCCAGAAGCTGCACGCGAGGAAGGCGCCTTCGCCCGGGGGGAGGCCATCGACCGCGCGCGAGCTGCGATAGCGCAGCACGAGGCCATCGACGAGCAGGTCCTCCTCGATCGCGCGCACGGTTCCCACCACGCGCGGATCGCCGATCGGCAGGAAACCCACGGTCGGCATGAGGAGCAGGCTCGCATCCAGCTCGCGCGACTCGTACGACTGCACGAAGGTGCCGCGCACGGCATCGAAGCCGTGCTCGCAGATGTCGCGCTTGATCTCGTCGCGAATCGCGCGCCAGTGCTCGACCTCGCCCTCGAGGCCGAAGCGCTCCACGCCCTGGATGCCGCGGTCGAACGCGACCCACGCCATCATGCGCGAGAAGGTGAAGTGGCGGGCGCCCCCGCGCACTTCCCAGATGCCTTCGTCGGGCTCGCGCCAGCATTCCTCGAGGTACTTGAGCAACGCGCACTGCAGCGCCCACGCGCTGGCGTCGCCGGGCAGCCCGGCACAGCGCGCCTGGTGCAGCGCGTCCATCACCTCGCCGTAGACGTCGATCTGCACCTGCTCGTGGGCCGCGTTGCCGATGCGCACCGGGCGCGAGCCTTCGTAGCCCGGCAGCTCCGCTTCCCACTCGGTGATGCGGCGCTCGCCGGCGAGGCCGTAGAGGATCTGCATCTGCCGCGGATCGCCGGCGGCGGCCCGCACGAGCCAGTCGCGCCAGGCGCGCGCTTCATCGAGGTGCCCCGCGTTCATGAGGGCGAGCAGCGTGAGCGTGGCATCGCGCAGCCAGCAGTAGCGGTAGTCCCAGTTGCGCGCGCCGCCGATGCTCTCGGGCAGCGACGTGGTGGCGGCCGCGACGATTCCGCCGGTGGGCGCATAAGTGAGCGCCTTCAGCGTGAGGAGCGAGCGCACGATCGGCTCCTCGTATTCGCCGGCGATGTCGCCCGTGCTCGACCAGTCCTTCCAGTAAGCGTCGGTGACGCCCAGCGCATGCTCCGCGTCGATGGGCTTCGGGGTCGCGAGGTGCGACGGCGTGTACGAGAGCACGAACGGAATGCGCTCGCCGGCGTGCACCTCGAAGCGTGCGACGAGGGTGCCATCCTTGCGTTCGAGGGGCACGGGCGTGCGCAGCGCGAGCTTGTCGGGTCCCGAGACCGCCTCGATGGTGCCGTCGGGCAGCGGGCTGAACCAGGGATGGCACATGCCGTAGTCGAAGCGAAGGGCGAGCGACAGGGCCATCGGGACCGTGCCCGTTTCGCCCGCGACGATGCGCACGATGCTCGAGTCCGGGCACTCCATCGGCATGAAATCGACCAGCCGCACGCGGCCCTCTGCGGTTTCGATGACGGTCTCCAGCACCAGCGTGTGGCTCCGGTACGCGCGTTCGACCTTTTGGATCTTGCCTTCGGGGCCCAGGCTCCACTGCCCGTGCTCCGGCGTGCCGAGCAGGGCGGCGAGGCAGGCGTCGGAATCGAAGCGCGGCCAGCACAGCCAATCGATGCTGCCGGTGCGCGAGACGAGCGCGGCCGTGCGGCAGTCGCCGACGATCGCGTACTCCTCGATTCGCGCCATGTTCCCTCGTTCCAATTGACGATGTATCGATTCTGATGACGACGAAGAGTTCGTGCGCGCGTATAATTCAAACACTCGTTTGAATTCCGTCAGCCCCCAGGGAACCATGAAGATCCTTGTACCCGTGAAACGCGTGGTCGACTTCAACGTGAAGGTCCGCGTGAAGGCGGACCAGTCGGGCGTCGAGCTCGCGAACGTGAAGATGTCGATGAACCCCTTCGACGAGATCGCCGTCGAGGAAGCGCTGAAGCAGAAGGAGGCCGGCAAGGCCACCGAGGTGGTGATCGTCTCGTGCGGCGTGACCGCATGCCAGGAGACGATTCGCACCGCGCTCGCCATGGGCGCGGACCGCGGAATCCTCGTCGAGACCGATGTCGAGCTGCAACCGCTCGCCGTGGCGAAGCTGCTCAAGGCCGTCGTGCAGAAGGAGTCGGCGGGCCTCGTGATCCTCGGCAAGCAGGCCATCGACGACGATTCCAACCAGACCGGCCAGATGCTCGCGGCGCTCCTCGACTGGCCGCAAGCCGTGTTCGCGAGCAAGGTCGAGATCGGCGCGGACAATGCCACCGTCACGCGCGAGATCGACGGCGGCCTCGAAACCGTCGAGGTGAAGCTGCCCGCGATCATCACCACGGACCTGCGCCTCAACACCCCGCGCTATGCCACGCTGCCGAACATCATGAAGGCGAAGAAGAAGCCGCTCGAGGTGGTCAAGCCCGATGCGCTCGGCGTGGACGTGGCTCCGCGCGTGAAGACCCTCAAGGTGGCCGAGCCCGGCCAGCGCAAGGCGGGCGTGATGGTGAAGGACGTGGCCGAGCTGGTGGACAAGCTCAAGAACGAAGCCAAGGTGATTTGAAACTCCCGTCGCCCCGGGCGCCGCAATAGCGGCGATGGCCCGGGGCCCAATTCAGCGCTTCACGTCCCGCGAAAAAGCACTCATGACCGCACTCGTCATCTCCGAACACGACCATTCCCACCTCAAGGGCGGCACCGCTAACGCGGTCACTGCCGCGACGAAGATGGGCGGCGACGTCCACGTGCTCGTCGCCGGCACCAACACGCGCAGCGTCGCCGATGCCGCGAGCAAGCTCGCCGGTGTGAGCAAGGTGTTGCACGTCGAAGCGCCGCAGTACGACGGCGGCCTCGCCGAGAACTACGCTGCGCTCATTGTCTCGCTCGCGAAGGATTACTCGCACATCGTTGCCAGCGCGACCGCCTTCGGCAAGAACTTCATGCCGCGGGCCGCGGCGCTGCTCGATGTCGCGCAAGTCTCCGAGATCGTCGCGGTCGAGTCGCCCGATACGTTCGTGCGTCCGATCTACGCCGGCAACGCGTTCGCGACCGTGCAGTGCACCGACAAGACGAAGGTGATCACCGTTCGCGCCACCGGCTTCGATGCGGCGGGCGCCGGTGGCAACGCACCGATCGAGGCCGTTGCCGCGGGCCCGGACAAGCAGCAATCGAAGGTGCTGTCGCAGGAGCTCACGAAATCCGCACGTCCGGAGTTGGCCGGCGCGCGCCGTGTGGTGTCCGGCGGGCGCGGGCTCGCGAGCGGCGACAACTTCAGGATGATCGAGCAGCTCGCCGACAAGCTCGGCGCTGCGGTCGGCGCTTCGCGCGCCGCGGTGGATTCCGGCTTCTGTCCCAACGATTACCAGGTCGGGCAGACCGGCAAGATCGTCGCCCCCGAGCTCTACATCGCGGTCGGCATCTCCGGGGCCATCCAGCACCTCGCCGGCATGAAGGACAGCAAGGTGATCGTCGCGATCAACAAGGACCCCGAAGCGCCGATCTTCCAGGTGGCCGATTACGGGCTCGTGGGCGACCTCTTCCAGATCGTGCCGGAGCTTACGCAGAAGCTTTAACGCCGGCCATGTGCGTCGCCCCCGCGAAGGCGGGGGCCCGATGCATCGCCAGCAAAAGTTTCGAGGAAATTGGATCCCGGACCATCGGCGCAGATGCGCCGTCCGGGATGACCGAGGGTCGGCGCAGCAGCGCCGTCCGTGATGACAAAACACGAGGACGCGGCGCGTCCTCGACACGGAGAACAACGATGGCCGAATACGTCGCACCGCTCAAGGATATGCAGTTCGTGCTGAAGCACGTCGTCGGCCTCGACCAGGTCAACACGCTGCCGGGCTGGGAAGAGCTCACCGACGACGTGGTCGATGCGGTCCTCGAGGAAGCGTCGAAGCTCGCGGGGGAAGTGCTCTCGCCGCTCAATTTCTCCGGTGACCGCGAGGGCGCCCGCTTCGAGGACGGCAAGGTCACGATGCCGAAGGGCTTCCGCGACGCCTACCTCCAGTATGTGAAGGCGGGATGGAACAACATCATGTCGCCGACCGACTTCGGCGGCCAGGGCCTGCCGCACCTCATCGCGACGCCGTGCGAGGAAATGTGGGGTGCTTCGAACCTCGCGTTCAAGCTCTGCCCGATGCTCACCCAGGGCGCCATCGAGGCGCTCGACCGCGTGGGCTCGGAAGAGCTCAAGCAGCGCTTCCTGCCCAGGATGGTCTCGGGCGAGTGGACCGGCACGATGAACCTCACCGAGTCGCAGGCCGGGAGCGACCTCTCGCTGGTGCGCACGAAGGCGGCACCCCAGGGCGACGGCACGTACCTGCTCAAGGGCCAGAAGATCTTCATGACCTACGGCGAGCACGACTACACCGAGAACATCGTGCACCTGGTGCTCGCGCGCATCGAGGGCGCGCCCGAAGGCGTGAAGGGCATCTCGCTCTTCGTGGTGCCCAAGTTCGTCCCGAAAGGCGACGGCAGCGTGGGCGCGCGCAACGACGTGAAGTGCGTGTCCATCGAGCACAAGCTCGGCATCCACGCGAGCCCGACGGCGGTGATGCAGTACGGCGAGAAGGAAGGTGCCATCGGCTACATCGTGGGCGAGCCCAATCGCGGCCTCGAGTACATGTTCATCATGATGAATGCCGCGCGGCTGTCGGTCGGCCTCGAAGGCGTGGCAATCTCCGAGCGCGCGTACCAGCGTGCGCTCACGTGGTCGCGCGAGCGGCTCCAGGGCAAGCCCGTCGGCGTGCAGGGTGCGAAGACGGCGCCCATCGTGCAGCACCCGGACGTGAAGCGGATGCTGCTCACGATGAAGTCGCTCACCGAGGCGATGCGCGCGCTGGCGTACTGGACCTCGGCGCTTCTCGACCGCGCGCGCGTCCATCCGGACGAGAAGGAACGCCAGCGCTGCCAGGCGCTGGTGGACTTGCTGATCCCGGTGGTGAAGGGCTGGTCGACCGAGAACGGCATCGAGATCGCCTCGCTCGGCATCCAGGTGCACGGCGGCATGGGCTTCATCGAGGAGACGGGCGCGGCCCAGCACCT
>DATMJE010000003.1:0-9382 GCA_035553995.1 Usitatibacter sp.
CCGATGGATGCGCCCGCCTCGACGCAGCGCGCGCCCCACGCCTCCGGCGGATCGCCCGCCTTGCGGTCATGGTTGCCGCGCACGATCGTGAGCGAAACCCCGGCACGCGCACGGCGCCACGCCGCGAAGCGCTCGAAGGTCTGTGGGGCGCGTCCTTCCTTGCTGTGCAGGAAATCGCCGAGGAAGACGACCTCGGCGGCCGATGTGCGCGTAATGGCGCGATCGAGCCGTTCGACGTTCTCGCTGGTGGTGCCCGAAGGCAGCGGGATGCCCGCGCGACGGAAGCTCGCCGCCTTGCCGAGGTGGAAGTCGGCGATGAAAAGCATCCGCCGTGTCGGCCAGAAGACCGCCCGCTCGGGCAGGAGGACCAGCTTCTCGCCGGCGACGACGCAGTCGGTCATTTGAAGAGGTCTAATTGGGCACCGGCCCCCGGCTTACGGATCGCCGGGGCAGGCTCCGCCGGTGCGACGGTGTTGTTGGCCTGCGCCGGTGCGACGGTGTTGCCTGCTTGTGCGGCTTCGGCCGCAAGCAGCACCACCTCCTCCTCCGGCGGCGCCGCGCGGTCGTATTCGAGCTGCATGCGGCGGACGCGGTCTGCGAGCTTCTCGCTGGTGAGCTTCTCGCGGAAGCGCCCGACCATGATCGGAAACGCGAAGGGCGAGGGCTTGTGCGTCTGCCTGAGCAGGATCGGCGTCGCCACGATCCGCCGCAGCGCATCGGCCAGCCGCGAGAACTCGAGCTGCCGCTCCAGCACCTCGCGCTCGGCCTGGCCCAGGAGGGGATTGCGCGGGTCCCAGCGCGCGAACACCTCGTAGATGAGCCCGCTCGTCGCCTGCACCTGCTTGTTGGTCTTGGGCTGGCCGGGATAGCCCTGGAACACGAGGCCCGCCACGCGCGCGATCTCGCGGAACTGGCGCTTGGAAAGCTCCGCCGCATTCAGGCTCGCGAGCATGTCGACCAGCAAATTGTCCGTCGAGAAGATGCCCGCCTTGAGCACCGGCAGCATCTCGAAGCGCTCGCGCGAGACGAGCTCGAAGCCGTAGTCGGTGAACGAGAGCGAGAACGTCGCGGGCTTCAGCTTTCCGAGCCGGTACGACAGCAGCGCCGAGAGCCCCATGTGCACCTGCCGGCCCTCGAACGGATAGAAGAAGATGTGGTGGCCCTCGCGCGTTTCGGTCTGCTCCACGAGCATCTCGTGCCGCCGCGGCACGCGCGACCACGAGCCCTGCAGCTTGAGCAACCGCTTCACGGCGCGCATCTCGGGCTCGTCCGCACGCCCTTCGACGTGCAGCTCGAGCAGCTCGCGGATGCCGTCGGCGACCTCGCTCGAAAGGGGGCACTTGCCGCCGTCCCAGCGCGGGATCACCGCGGACCCCGGCTTGCCCGGCTTCACGTACGCGGTCATGTTCTCGACACGGATGAACTCGAGGAGCTGCCCCGCGAAGATGAACGCGTCGCCCTTCGAGAGCCGCGCGATGAACGACTCCTCGACGTTGCCGAGCCGCTTGCCGCCGCGATACTGGATGTTCACCGCGGCGTCCGAGACGATGGTCCCGATCGACATGCGATGGCGCTTGGCGATCTGCGGATCCTTCACGCGATAGAGCCCGTCGCCGTCGAGCTCGACCTTGCGGTATTCGGGATAAGCCTTGAGCGCCTCGCCGCCGCGCGTCACGAAATCGAGCGCCCAACGCCATTGCGCATCGGTGAGGTCGCGGAAGGCGCGCGCTTCGCGCACCTCCGCCTTCATCGCGGCCTCCTCGAAGCCTTCGCCCGCCGCGATGGTGACGAGGTGCTGCGTGAGGAGGTCCAGCGGCCGCTCGACCGGACGGCGCGCTTCGATGCGGCCCGCATGCGCCGCGCGACGCGCCGCCGCGGCCTCGATGAATTCGAGCAGGTGGGAAGGCACGCACGTCACGCGGCTCACCTGTCCCGGCGCATGGCCCGACCGACCGGCGCGCTGCAGCAGGCGCGCGACGCCCTTGGGGCTGCCGATCTGCAGCACGCGCTCCACCGGCGAGAAATCGACGCCGAGGTCGAGGCTGGACGTCGCGACCACCGCCTTGAGCCTCCCTTCCTTGAGCCCCGCCTCGACCCACCTGCGGACATCCGTATCGAGCGAGCCATGATGCAGCCCGATGAGGCCCGCCCATTCCGGCCGCGCCTCCAGCAGGCCCTGGTACCAGATCTCCGCCTGCGAGCGCACGTTGGTGAAGATGAGCGTCGAGCGCGACTGCTCCACCGCCTCGACCACATGCCCGAGCATCGCGAGGCCGGTGTGGCCCGCCCAGGGGAAGCGATCGACCTCGGGCGGGATGAGCGTGTCGATCACGACTTCCTTCTGCGATACACCCTTGACCACTCGCGTCGGGGCGCCCTCACCCGGGACCAGGCGTTCGAGCGCCTCGTCGATGTTGCCCAGCGTGGCCGACAATCCCCACGTGCGCAGCCCGGGATTCCAGCGCCGCAATCGCGCGAGTGCCAGCTCCGTCATCACGCCGCGCTTGTTGCCGAGGAGCTCGTGCCATTCGTCGACGACCACGAGGCGCAGCTCCGAAAGCTTGTCGCGCGCGTCCGCACTGGCGAGCATGAGCGAGAGGCTCTCGGGCGTAGTGACGAGCGCGGAGGGCAGGCGCCGCGATTGCTTCGCGCGCTCGGCGCTCGAGGTGTCCCCGGTGCGCAGGCCCACGGTCCACGGGATGCCGAGCCCGTCGATCGCGCGTTGCAGCGAAAGCAGCGTGTCGCCGGCAAGTGCGCGCATGGGGGTGATCCACAAAACTCTTAATGCAGGCGATTGGGCCCCGGCCCCCGGCTTACGAATTGCCGGGGCAGGCTCCGCCGGGGCGACGGCCTTGCCCTCCGCCATCCACTCCGCGAGCGGACCCAGCCACGCGGCGAGCGTCTTGCCGGTGCCGGTGGCGGAATGGACGAGGCCGGACTCGCCGTTCAGGTAGGCGGTCCAGACCTCGTGCTGGAAGTCGAAGGCCCGCCAGCCGTTGGCGGCAAACCACGACTCCAGCCGGCCGACCGCTGCGGCGGCGGCCAGCGATTCACTTTCGCGCTTCAAGGGAAATTCTTGGGGAACGAAATTCGATTATTCACGATTCCATGCGCCTTGCGGCGAGCAGTGTGTTCGCATGGATCTCGATCGAGTCCTCGATATCGCGCGCATACCCGCCGGCCATGGAGATCGCCACCGGGATGCCGCGCGCCGCGAGCGTGGAAAGCACCAGCTCGTCGCGCCGCAGGAGCCCCTGCTTGCGGAGCTTGAGGCGGCCGAGGCGGTCGTCCTCGTAAGGGTCGGCGCCGGCGAGGTAGAAGGCGAGCTGGGGGCGCGCACGCTCGAGCGTCTCGTCGAGGCCGCGCTCGAGGTGCCACAGGTATTCGTCGTCGCGCGTGCCGTCGGCGAGCTCGATGTCGAGGTCGCTCGTCTCCTTGCGGAAGGGGAAGTTGTTGACCCCGTGCATCGAGAACGTGAAGACCGACTCGTCGCCGGCGAAGATCGAGGCCGTGCCGTTGCCCTGGTGCACGTCGCAGTCGACGATGGCGATGCGTTGCAGGCCGGCCTCGACCTGCATGGCGCGCGCCGCGATGGCCGCATCGTTGAAGACGCAGAAGCCTTCACCGCGGTCGCGGAAGGCGTGGTGGGTGCCGCCCGCGAGGTTGGCCGACCAACCGCACGCCAGCGCCTCGCGCGCCGCGGCGAGCGTCGCCCCCGAGGAGCGCCGCGAGCGCTCGACCATCCGCTCCGACCAGGGAAAGCCGATCGCGCGCTGCTCGGCCGCATCCAGCGCGCCCATCGCCACGCGTTCGAGGTAGTGCGCGCTGTGCACGCGCGTGATCTCCGCATCGGTCGCGGCTTCGGGCACCCGGAAATCGCGCTCCGAAAACGCGCCGCTCGCCAGCAGCCGCTCGCGCAGGCGCACGTATTTCCCCATCGGGAAGCGATGGTGCGAGGGCAGCGGCAGGACGAAGACGTCGCTATAGAATAGGGTCATGGGGCCTCACGGATCACTCTACCCCATCGCTATCCCGCCGCATCCCCGCCGCCGTGCCCAAGCGCTTCGCCTACTACGACAACCTCAGCACGGAGAGCCGGCGGACGTATCGCAGGAGCGACCGCATCACCCGCGTGGAGCTGCCGGGTGCCGCCGCCATCGAGCCGGTCGCCCGCGCGATCGGCCCCGCGCTGGAAGCCGGCGATCGCGAGCAGGTCGAGGCGGCGTGCCAGGCACTGGTCGACGCGCTCAATGCCGCGCTCGGGACGCCGCCGGTCATCGTGCACGTGCTGGAGCGGCGCCCCGCGGACGCCGGCGGCGAGCTGCAGGGACTGTACGAGCCCGATGACGTGACGGGCGGGCGCGCTCGCATCACCGTCTGGATGCGCACCGCACAACGCGTGCAGGTGGTGAAGTTCCGCACCTTCCTGCGCACGCTGCTGCACGAGGTGGCCCATCACCTCGACTACGAGCTCTACGGCCTCGAGGAAACGTTCCACACGGAGGGCTTCTACGCCCGCGAATCGTCCCTCATGCGGGTGCTGCTGGGCGAGGTGCCACGCGACGGCAAGGCGTGAACGATCGCGCCGCTATCGGCCTGGATTGACGGCAGGCCGGCGGTTCGTACGCCCATCCATGCCCGCAGCGGAATCGACGGTCACGGTAACGGCCTTGTAAGCGTCCATGCGCACCCGGCAAGAGCCGGTCCCCGTGCAGGCGCCGCTCCAGCCCGCGAACACCGATCCGGCCGCGGGTGTGAAGGTCACGTCCACATCGGTATTCGCGAGGAATGGCGAGCCGAGGCTGATGCCGGTGTTCGCCTCGTACGCCATGTCGTCAGGCGCGGTGTGCACGGTTCCGAATCCGGAGCCGTTCGATTTCAGCACCAGGACGTAGTGCCTGTCGGCGAAAGCGCACGTTTGGCCTGCGAGGAAAATCGCGATCGCGCCGGCAACCGCACGGACAGTGTTGCGCATGGGAACCTCCCCTTGCGCCCAAACCTACTCCGCTTGCGGATACGGCTCATGACGGGAGACAAGCCTCTCCCCGGCACCGATGACTCCAAATGCGCGTCCTCGAGCCCGAATCCACCGGACACGCTGCGATCAACACGTACAGCGACCCTTCCGGTACAGCCCCAGCTCGCGCACCGCGAAGGGCGCCATGTGCTCACCGGAATGGGCGACACCCGGTACGACCGAAAGACGCCACGCGAGCGGCATGCCGAGGCGCTGTGCTTCGTGCCGCGCCACCTCGAGGTAGCGCTGCCCGCGCGCGAAGCGATGCGCTCCCTGCGCCATCGCGCCCGCCTCGCGCGGCAGGTGCTCGTCGTTCGGGTTCACGTCCGCATCGCCGAGCTGGATCGTGAGGGGACGCGCGAACGCGGCACGGAGTGCGTCCTCGCCGAGTGCGGTACCGTCGAGGCCGAACGGAAAGCACGCGCTTTGCGTGGGCAGCGTGTACGAGCCCGAATTCGCCGCGATGGCGCGCTCGATCGTGGGAAGCCATCCGAACGTCGCGAGGCGATGCACGAGCTGCCCGCCGGCGGAGTGCCCGAAAAGGAAGAACTTGTCGCGCTGCGAGCGCATGCGCAGGCGCACGTCGTCGAATACGGCGCCGAGCACGGGAAAGAGCCACTCCCCACGCGGACGCAGCACGCCATCCACGCGGCACATGTTGCCGTAGTTGTACGCGTGCGGATTGGGATATTGCGCATCGGCGAACTCCGGTGCCACGACCAGGAAGCCGTGGCGATCCGACTCGCCGGCGAAAAAGCGGCAGTAGTCGAGGCCGTTGCGCGCGCGCCCATGCATCACCATGAGGATGGGGCTGTCGGCGGTGAAGCCGGCGGGCCGATGCACGTGGACGGTGATCTCTCGATCGCCGCCGCGCGGATCGGGAAACGCGTAGCTGCTCTCCAAGGTTCAGCCCTTCTGCGTGACGAATTTGGTGACCAGGTAGCCGTCGAACGTCTCGGCCCCGCCCTCGCTGCCGTAACCGCTGTCCTTCACGCCGCCGAAGGGCGTCTCCGCCACGGCGAGCCCCACGTGGTTGATCGTGACCATGCCCGACTCGAGCGCATCGCCGAGCTTCGTGGCGTTGCTGGTCGACTTCGTGAATGCATAGGCGGCGAGGCCGTACGGGAGGCTGTTGGCGCGCTCGATCGCCTCGTCGAGCGTCTTGAAGGGCTTGACGCCGAGGATCGGGCCGAAGGGCTCCTGCGTCATGAGCTTCGAGTCGTCGGGGGGATCGGCCACGACGGTCGGCTCGAAGAAGTTGCCCTTTTCGCCCACGGTGTGGCCACCGGCGAGGATCTTCGCACCGCGCGCGTTCGCATCGTCGACGAAGCCCGCGATGGCCGGCACGCGCCGCTTGTGCGCAAGCGGTCCCATCTTCGTCTCCGCGTCGAGGCCGGGGCCGACCTTTATCTTCCCGACCTTGTCGAGGAACCGCGCCATGAAGCGGTCGTAAGCCTTCTCCTGCACGTAGAAGCGGGTGGGCGAGACGCAAACCTGCCCCGCGTTGCGGAATTTGGAGCCCGCCATGATATCGGCCGCGGCCTCGACGTCCGCATCGTCCATGACGATCACCGGGGAGTGGCCGCCCAGCTCCATGGTGCAGGGCTTCATGAGCGCCCCCGCCATCGCGGCGAGCTGCTTGCCCACCGGCACCGAGCCGGTGAACGAGATCTTGCGCACGATCGGCGAGTTGATGAGGTAGGTCGAGACCTCGCTCGGCACGCCCCAGACCACGTTGAGGCATCCCGGCGGCAGGCCCGCCTCGTGGAAGAGGCGCGCGAGGGCCACGACCGCGCTCGGGGCGTCTTCCGGACCCTTGATGATGAGCGTGCAGCCCGCGCCGAGCGCCGAGACCATCTTGCGGATGGCCTGGTTGAAGGGGAAATTCCACGGCGAGAACGCGGCCACGACCCCGATCGGCTCCTTCAGCACGAACTGGCGCACGCCTTCGACGCGCGACGGGATCACGCGGCCGTAGATGCGGCGGCATTCCTCCGCGGCCCACTCCGCGTGCTCCGCGCAGACGGTCACTTCGCCGCTGGATTCCGCGAGCGGCTTGCCCTGGTCGAGCGTGATGTTGCGGCCGATGTCCGCCGCCCGCGCGCGGGCGAGCTCCGCGACCTTGCGCAGGACGCGGCTGCGCTCGATGGGCGAGGAGCGGCGCCAGGTCTGGAAGGCCGTGTGCGCGCTGGCGAGGGCGAGGTCGAGGTCTTCCTTCGAGGCGTGGGGCAGCTTGCCGATCACCTCGTCGGTGGCGGGGTTGAATACGTCCTGCTCGCGGCGGCCGCCGCCCTTGAGGAACTGGCCGTTGATGTAGAGGCAGAGGTCTTCGTACATGGTCCGGGATCTTGCGAGGGGTAAAAGGCAATGATGGCAGAATTGGGCCCCGGTCCATTGCCGCGATTGCGGCGCCCGGGGCGACGATAGACGCACCGTCATCCCGGCGCAGGCCGGGATCCAATCACCCTCCCATGAAAGTCCTCCTCGCCTGCCTCGCCCTTCTTCTCGCGCTGCCGGTGCCCGCGAAGCATTTCCGCTGGGCGTCCCAGGGCGATGCCGCGTCGCTCGACCCGCATGCGCAGAACGAGAACGTCACCAACCAGGTGAACGCGATGGTGTACGAGCCGCTGCTGCAATACGACAAGCAGATGAAGCTCGTGCCGGCGCTCGCGACCTCGTTCGAGAACCCGGAACCGAATCGCTGGGTCTTCCACCTGCGCCAGGGCGTGAAGTTCCACGACGGCACGCCGTTCACTGCCGACGACGTCGTGTTCTCCTTCGAACGCGCGAAATACACCACTGCCTCCTTCAAGCTGTATGCGAACGAGGCCGGCAGCGCGCGCAAGCTGGACGATCACACGGTCGAATTCACGACGCCCGCGCCGAATCCGGTCGAGGCGAGCATGGTCGCGAACATCTCCATCATGAGCCGCGCGTGGTGCGAGAAGAACCGTTCGCTGAAGCCGCAGGACATCACGGCCCGCGAGGAGACTTACGCGGCGCTGCATTCCAACGGCACCGGGCCTTATATCCTCGTCGGCCGCGAGCCCGGCGTGAAGACCACGCATCGGCAGAACCCGGACTGGTGGGGCGTGAAGGCCGGCCTCTTCGAGGGCAACGCCGACACGGTCGAGTACCGGCCGCTCTCGAACGCCGCCACCCGCATGGCGGCGCTGCGCTCGGGCGAGCTGGACTTCGTGCTCGATCCGCCGGTGCAGGACATCGCCGCGCTCAGGCAGGACAGCGCGATCAGGGTGTGGGAGGGACAGGAAACGCGCGTGATCTTCGTGGGCTTCGACCAGGCGCGCGACGAATTGCTGTATTCCCCGGTGAAGGGGCGCAATCCGTTCAAGGATCGCCGCGTACGGCTGGCACTCTGGCAGGCGATCGATACGCAGGCGCTCAAGTCGCAGGTCATGCGCGGCCTCTCCGTGCCCACCGGCATCGCCCTGCCCGATCCGGCCGGCAGCGGCATCCCGGCATCGATGGAGAAGCGTCCCCCTTACGACCTCCCCGCGGCGAAAAAGCTTCTCGCGGAAGCGGGCTATCCCGCGGGATTCGGCTTCACGATCACGTGCCCGAACAACCGCTACATCAACGACGAGAAGATCTGCACCGCGCTCGCCGCCATGTGGGCGCGCGCCGGACTCGACGTGAAGGTCGAGGCGCTGCCGCGCGCGCAGTTCTTTCCCAAGGCGCTCAAGCTCGACGTGAGCGCGTTCATCTGGGGCTGGGGCAGCGACTCACCCGACGCCATCTTCACGCTGAAGCCCGTCCTCCACAGCCGCGACCCCGCGCACGGCGTCGGCACCAACAACGTGGGCGACTACCGCAACGCCGGGCTGGACGAGCTCATCGACCGCGCCGGCACCGAGATGGATGTCGCGAAGCGGCAGCAGATGATCGACCGCGCGATCGCCATCGTGCAGGACGAGGTGCTGGTGATTCCGCTACACCGGCAGGTGATCCCGTGGGCTTCGCGCGCCGGCGTGCAGGTGGTGCATCGGCCGAACAACGCCCTCTACCTGCCGTGGGTGCATGTGCCGTGAGGCACTTTGCTCGGGCGTCGAGGGGGGTACCTGCGTCGAGCGGGCGTTGGGTGATGTCCGATACGGCGGAAGAATTCTGCAGCACTTGGGCGGAGAAAGAAGAGGCAACCACCGCATTGACGCGGATGGATGCAAAAACCTTCACTTGGCCAGTGCCATGGGCGGGCAACCACCTCATCGCCGCTCGAGCAGGTACGCCCCCTCGACGCCCGCGCTGCGCACCGTCTGCCGACGGCTTTTGGTAGGTCCGACGCTCTTTACCTCTCGTATCGCGTCCCCCACATACTCCGTAGCTGCCAGCTCGATTTTTGATGCA
>DATMJE010000004.1:0-13283 GCA_035553995.1 Usitatibacter sp.
GGCCGAGCTCCTCGGCGCCGCGGAGCGGCAGTCGAAGGAGATCGAGGAGACCACGGCGCAGGTGTTGCAGGTGTCGCGCTCGATCTCGGAGGTGTCGTCCACCGCCGAGGAAGGCGCGCGAGTCGCGCAACGGTCGCTGTCCGCGGCCGACAAGGGCCGCCTCGCGGTGCAGAACTCGATCTCCGGCATGAACGACATCCGCGAGCAGATCCAGGAAACGTCGAAGCGGATCAAGCGCCTCGGCGAGAGCTCGCAGGAGATCGGCGAGATCGTGGAGCTGATCTCGGACATTACCGAGCAGACGAACGTGCTCGCGCTCAACGCCGCCATCCAGGCCGCCTCGGCCGGTGAAGCGGGCCGCGGCTTCTCCGTGGTTGCGGAGGAGGTGCAGCGGCTGGCCGAACGCTCGGGTGAAGCGACCAAGCAGATCGGCGCGATCGTGAAGACCATTCAGGCGGATACGCAGGACGCGGTCGCGGCCATGGAGAAGTCGACCATGGGCGTGGTCGAGGGCGCGAAGCTCTCCGACGCTGCCGGCCAGGCGCTGTCCGAGATCGACTACGTGACGAAGAACCTCGCGCAGCTGATCCAGACCATCTCGCAGGCCACGCACACGCAGGCCGCGGCGACGAACAAGGTCGCGCAGAACATGCAGGACATCCTGGAGATCACGCGGCAGACCACGCGCGGCACGCAGCAGACGGCGGGCTCGATTCGCGAGCTGGCATCGGTGGCCCAGGAGCTGAAGAGCTCCGTTTCGGGCTTCAAGCTGTAAGGAACCGCCGCAAGGCGCAGGACACAACGGCGTAACGGGCACAACCGCGCGGCTGATAAGCGCGGGCACCGGGCGCAGGAAAGAAGCGAGCGACATACATGGCGGCGAACCCGATGACCGATTTCGACCTGGGACCCCTCACATGGGTCAAGACCGAGATCGACCACTCGCTCAACCAGGCACGCGAGAGCCTCGACAAGCTCGCCGCGAACGCCTCCGACCGCGCACCGGTCAAGTACATCCTCACGCACCTGCACCAGGCCACCGGCGCGCTCGCCATGGTCGGCCTGGGCGCCGCTACGCGCTACAACGAGGAGCTGGAAAAGCTGGTGGCGTTCCTCGAAGCCGAGGATGCCGAGCGGCTGGCGAAGCCGATCGCGGTGGCGAAGAAGGCCATCGCCACGATGTCCTCGTACCTCGATGCGCTGATCGCGGGACAGCCGGATCGCCCCATGCGGCTCGCCACGGCGTACGTGGAGATCAATCGTGCGCGCGGGGCAGCCGACGCCACGGAAGCGGATCTCTTCTATCCGAACCTCGCCGCCGCCCTGCCGCCGGTTCCCGCGGGCGTCGCCCTCGACGACGCGGTGCTGGTGAAGGCGCTCGCGCACCAGCGCAGCCTTTACCAGCAGGGCCTGCTGCGCGTGCTGAAGGGCAGCGATCCCGCCGAGGCGCTGCGCCACATGCACGCCGCCGTGTCCGCGATCGAATCGCTGCAGCTCGCAACCGCCAACCGGCCGTTCTGGACCGCGGCGACCGCATTCTTCGATGCGCTGGTGCTGGGCGGCCTCGAGCTTGCGCCCGCCTGCAAGCCGCTCTTCGCCAAGATCGACCAGCAGGTCAAGCACCTCATGGACGGCAGCGGCAAGGTCGCCGAGCGCCTCTTCCGCGACGTGCTGCTGCAGGTCGGACGCGCGCGCCCGGTCTCGGAGCGCATCACGCTGCTGCAGTCCGTCTACCACCTGGACGCGTTGCTCGCCGCCCCCGCGCTGGTGCCGGGCGCCGATGACGAGCAGCTCGCCGCCCTCCTGCGCGAGCTGCGTGAGCTCACCGCCCAGCAGAAGGACCTCTGGCTCAAGTACACCTCGGGCAACCGCGCGGCGCTGGAGCCGTTCGCGAAGCAGGCCATCGTGATCCGCGACCGGGCGGCAAGCCTGCCGCGCGAGGACATTCCCGCGATCTTCGCGCGCCTGGCCGACGTGGCGCCGGCATTGAAGGCCAAGGCCATCCCGCCGTCCGAAGCACAGGCGCTCGAAGTCGCCACGGCGCTGCTCTTCATCGAATCGGCCCTGGAGAACTATCTCAACCTGGGCCCCGACTTCGCGCGCCAGGCGCAGGTCGTGGCCAACCGCGTGCGTGGCGTGATGGCGCGCGAGGCGCTCGATCCGGTCGACACGATCGCCGGCGGCCTGCTCGACGAGATGACGCGCCGCGCGCAGGAAAAGCTGCTCATCTTCCAGGTCGGGCAGGAAGTGCAGGTGAACCTGCAGAACATCGAGCAGGTGCTCGATGGCTTCTTCCGCGATGCGTCCCGCCGCGGCGAGCTGGCTGCGCTCCAGGGCCAATTCGCGCAGGTGCAGGGGGCGCTCATGATCATGGAGCTCATGGATGCGGCCGCGCTCAACGCCGCCGTCATGGGCCGCGTGCAGCAGTTCGCCGAAGGCTCCGCCGACGGCACGGGCGACGCTGCCGACCTCGTGGCCGATGGACTGTCCGCGCTGGGCCTCTACATCAATGCGCTGCAGCAGGGCTCGGCCAACCCGCGCGAGGTGCTGCTGCCGGCGCTGCGCCGCTTCGGGCTTGCCGACGCTGTCGCGGAGCCCGCGGACACCGAAGTGAACCGCACGGGCACCGTCTCGCCGCAGGACATCGACGTCCAGAAGCAGAAGGTGCAGGCGCTTTACGAGGATTGGAAGGAAGAGCCCGGGGCCGGGACGCGCGAGAAGCTCGAGCGCGCCGTGGGCGAGCTGCAGCGCGATGCCGCCGTCGCATCCGATGCGGCCGCCGCGCGCCACAGCGAGGAAGCGCTGCAGGCGATCAAGCAGCACGAGGAAGATCCGGACGCAACCGGCATCCACCGCGCCATCCAGGAGCTGGTACCCGATAAGGCGCCCGAGTCGCCCACCGCGCAGGTCGTGCAGCTCGTGGATGCCCCCGGCGCGCAAATCGACGCCGAGCTGCTCGAGATCTTCCTCGAGGAAGCCGCCGAGGTGGTCGGGACCATCGCCGCGAACCTGGCAGTCTGCCGCGGCGCGCGCACCGATCGCGAAGCGCTCACCACCATTCGCCGCGGCTTCCACACGCTCAAGGGCAGCGGCCGCATGGTCGGGCTGGAGGCCCTGGGCGAGATGGCCTGGCAGTGCGAGCAGGTCATGAACAAGTGGCTGAAGGACGAGAAGCCGGCCACCGACACGCTGCTCGATTTCGTCGAGCTCGCCCGCGCGGCGTTCGCGCAATGGGTGGGCGAGCTCAAGGACGGCCGCGCCGTCACCGTCGACGCGAGCCGGATCGCGCGCCGTGCCGAATTGCTCAAGAGCGACCAGCCGGTCGACGCCGCTGCCGCCGTCGAAGCTGCTCCGGCCGAGGCTGCACCGATCGCGGCATCGGTCGAGCCCGCACCCTTCGAAGAGACCGTCGAGCCGCCGATGGCCGAAGCGCGCGAGGAGGCCACGGCGCGCGCGGATGCAGCCGCGTTGGCTTCGCTCGAGTTCACCTTCGACTCCCTGGACCTCGCACCGGCTGCCGAGGCTGCGCCGCCGCAGCCCGTTGCCACGGAAAGCCTCGATCTGGAAGGGCTCTTTGCCCCGCCCGCCGCGCCGCAGGCGCCCGCGCTGCCGGAGACCGCCGCGGAGGCACCCGACGCGGTTGCCGAGTCCGCCGCGGAGCAGTTCGACCTCAACTTCACGCTCGAGCCCGCCGCTGCCGAGGCCGCGCAAGGCGCATCCCTCGAGGACGAGGAGATCATCGTCGGCGGCGTGAGCGTGCCCACGGCGCTCTTCGCCATCTACATGGGTGAAGCCGAGGAGCACGCGGCCGCGATGGATCGCGAGATGGCCGCGCTCGAAGCGGAACCGATGGTGCCGGTGTCGTCCGCGTTCATGCGCGCCGCGCACACGCTCGCCAGCAGCTCGCGTACGACCGGCTTCGAGTCCATTGCCGCCGTGTCCGCCGCGCTGGAGAAATGGCTCGCCGATGCCATGGAGTTCCCGCCCGAGTTCGACCACCATCGCCTCGGCGTCACGCGCAATGCGGTGGACGCGCTCATGGCGATGGTCCAGTCCGTGCGCGGCAACGCCATGCCCTACCCGCGCGAGGATGTGATCGAATCGCTCGCCGGCCTGCGCGAATCGCTGCGCCGCGCCCGCGAGACCGGCCAGGGCACGCACATCAACATGCCGGGATTCGTCCGCGCCGCGCTGGATGCGGCCGCGACGATCGACCACCCCGCGCAGGAGCCTGCCGAGCCGATGCAGGCTGCGGAAGCTTCCGTTGAAGCCGCGCCGATCGAGCAATCGCCCGCCGAGCCGCTGCACGCTGCGGACGCACCCGTTGAAGCCGCCGCGATCGAGGAAACGCCTGCCGAGCCGTTGCACGCCGCGCCAGCGCACGTCGAAGCCGCGCCCATCGCGCAAGCGCCTGCCGAGCCCGCCGCAGTTGCCGCGGCGCAGCCCGGCGAGCAGAAGCCTTTCGAGGCCGGCAAGGACCAGCGCCGGATCGTCGACGACGTCGACCGCGACCTGCTGCCGATCTTCCTCGACGAGGCCCGGGAAATCATTCCGCTGGTGAGCGAAGGCGTGCGCCGCTGGCGTGCTGCGCCCACGGACCACGCGCCCGCGCGCGACCTGCAGCGCCACCTGCACACCCTCAAGGGCAGCGCCCGCATGACGGGCCTCATGCGCCTGGGCGAGCTCGCGCACGTCCTCGAGACGCGCGTGAACACGATCGACGGCATCGAGTCGCCGCCGGCGCGCGAGTTCGAGGAGATCGAGGAACGCGTCGACCGCTTCTCCATGTCGCTCGAGCGCCTCACGCGCGGCGAGGACATCGTCGAGGCCGAGCCGGTGGCAGTGCCGGCTGCGGAGATCTTCGAGGAGCAACGCGACAAGCCGGCCACGATCGCGGTGATCGCCGCGGCGGCGCGCGAGATGGCGCAGCGCGACGCGGCAGCGCCGGAGCAGCGCGAATCGCGCGCGGCCCTGTTGCGCGTGAACGCGGAGATGATCGACCGCTTCGTGAACGAGGCGGGGGAGCTGTCGATCGCGCGCTCGCGGATCGAGGGCGAGATGATCGCGTTCAAGCGCGCGATGGCCGACCTCACCGACAACATCGGCCGCATGCGCACCCAGCTGCGCGAGGTCGAGATCGCGGCCGAATCGCAGATGCAGAGCACCATGAAGCTGAAGGAGGAGGCGGGCGAAGCCTTCGACCCGCTCGAGCTCGACCGCTTCTCGCGCATGCAGGAGCTCACGCGCTTCCTCGCCGAGTCGCTGGGCGACGTGATCACGCTGCACCAGGGGATGCAGAAGAACCTCGACGAGGCGGAGCTCGCGATCCACGCGCAGGCGCGGCTCAATCGCGACCTGCAGCAGGGCCTCATGGGCGTGCGCCTGGTGCCGCTCGGCAACCTCTCGGATCGCTTCTACCGCGTGGTGCGCCAGACGGCGAAGGAGCTGGACAAGAAGGCGAACCTCGAGCTCAAGGGCACGCGTACCGAGCTGGACCGCTCCGTGCTGGAGAAGATCACGGCGCCCTTCGAGCACTTGTTGCGCAACGCCATCGCCCACGGCATCGAGACGCCGCGCGAGCGCGTCGCCGCGGGCAAGAGCGAGATCGGCGAGATCGCGCTCGACGCCGTGCAGCGCGGCAACGAAGTGGTGCTGACCGTCTCGGACGATGGCGGCGGCCTCGATTTCCGCCGCATCCGCGAAAAGGCGGTCGAGGCGGGGCTGCTCGCGCCGGACGTGGAGCTGCCGGAAGCGCAGCTTGCCCAGTTCATCTTCATGCCCGGCTTCTCCACCGCGACCGAGGTCAGCCAGGTGGCCGGCCGTGGCGTGGGCATGGACGTGGTGAGGAACGAGATCACGTCGCTCGGCGGCCGCGTCGAGATCGCATCGACGCCGGGCCGCGGCACCATCTTCACCATCACCCTGCCGCTCACGCTGGCGGTCACGCAGGCGGTGATGCTGCGCGCCGGCCCCACGATCTACGCCATCCCGTCGGTCATGATCGAGCAGGTGCACGAATACAAGGCCCAGCAATACGCCGACATCGCCGCGCGCCGGCAGGTCGAGTGGAAGGGCAACGTCTACCCGATGCGCTCGCTGCTGCCGCTGCTGGGCGAGATCGACACGCCCACGCCCGCGCGCCAGATCCCGGTCCTGCTGCTGAAAAGCGGCCTGCAACGCGCCGCCATCCGCGTGGACGAGATCATCGGCAACCGCGAGATCGTGGTGAAGACCATCGGCCCGCAGCTGGCACGCCTTGCCGGCATCGCCGGCGCCACCGTGCTCGGCAACGGGCAGGTCGTGCTGATCCTCAACCCGGTGCAGCTCGTGCATCGCGAGCAGCCCGGCTTCGAGCGCATCCACGATGCGCCCGCCCCGGCGCGCGAGGAGCCCGTGCTCGCGGTCGAGGAGAAGTCCGGCAACCCGCTGGTGATGGTCGTGGACGATTCGCTCACGGTGCGCAAGATCACCAGCCGCATGCTCACGCGCGAAGGCTTCGAGGTCGCCACCGCCAAGGATGGCGTCGATGCCCTGCAGCAGCTCCAGGACATCAAACCCGACTGCATCCTGCTCGACGTGGAGATGCCGCGCATGGACGGCTTCGAGTTCGCGCGCAACCTGCGTGCGGACGAGGGAACGAAGTCGATCCCGATCATCATGATCACGTCGCGCACGGCCGACAAGCACCGCAACCGCGCGCTCGAGCTCGGCGTGAACGAGTACATGGGCAAGCCGTACCAGGAAGACCAGCTCCTGGAGCTCATCCGCCGCTACACCTCGCAGGCCGCGTTCGCCTGACCTCCGGAGCCGGGCTCGCCCCGGCTCCGGCCTTTCAGCGGAAGTAGGCGAGCACCGCGATGCCCAGCGCGATGCGATACCACGCGAACGCGTTGAAGTCGTGGTGCGCCACGTAGCGGATCAACGCCTTCACCGCGATCAGCGCGAATACGAAGCTGGTCACGAATCCGATGGCGAAGGGCAGCAGGTCTTCCCCCGTGAAGAGGCCGCGGTACTTGAGGAGCTGGTAGCCGGTCGCGGCGAACATGATCGGCACGGCGAGGAAGAACGAGAACTCCGTCGCCACCTGCCGCGACAGCCCGAAAAGCATCCCGCCCATGATCGTGGCACCGGAGCGCGAGGTGCCGGGGATGAGGGCGAAGCACTGCGCGAGCCCGACCTTGAGCGCATCCCCCCACGACATCGCATCGACGCTGGTCACGCGCGGCGCGCCGTGCCGCTTGTACCAGCGCTCCACGACGAAGATCACCAGCGCGCCCACGATGAGCGCGATCGCGACACTGATGGGGTTGAAGAGATACTTCTTGATCTGGGACTGGAACGCGAGCCCCACGATCGCCGCGGGCAGGAATCCCACGAAGAGGTTCACCGCGAAGCGCTGCTGCACCGGGTCGCGCGCGATGCCGGAGAACGCCCGTGCGAAGCGCGCGCGATACTCCCAGCACACGGCGAGGATCGCCCCCAGCTGGATCACGATGTCGAACACCTTGCCCTTCTCGTCATTCAGGCCGAGGAAGTCCGACACGATGATGAGGTGCCCGGTCGAGGAGACGGGCAGGAACTCCGTGAGGCCCTCGACGACTCCAAGGAAGAGCGCGTCCAGCAGTGGGTGTAAATCCATCGCGCGCAGTCTAGCATCCAGGTTCGGGCATCACGGAGGTTGCATGGACCGGCGGCAGGCATTGCGGTTCCTCGCGGCGTCCCCGCTCGCGGCGGCATGGCCCGCGCGCTCGCAGGCGCCTTCGATCCATACACGTCCCATACCGGCCGGCGGCGAGCGCATGCCGGTGGTGGGCCTGGGCACGTGGCTCACGTTCGACGTGGGTGGTGGCGCGACGGCCGAGCGGCACGTGCGCGGCGACGTGCTGCGCGCCTTCCTCGCTGCGGGTGGGCGGCTGGTGGATTCGTCGCCCATGTACGGCTCGTCCGAGGAGGTCATCGGCGCCGAGCTCGCCGGACACGCCCCCGCGTCGCTCTTTTCCGCCACCAAGGTCTGGACCATTGGCGGCGTCGCCGGCCGCAAGCAGATGCAGCACTCGCTGGCGCTGTGGCGGCTGCCGCGCCTGGACCTCATGCAGATCCACAACCTGCTCGACTGGGAAACGCACCTGCCGACGCTCAAGGCGTGGAAGGCCGAGGGGCGCTTCCGCTACATCGGCATGACCACGTCGCACGGCCGCCGGCATGACGACCTCGAGGCCATCCTGCGCCGCGAGCGCCTCGACTTCGTCCAGTTCACCTACAACCTCGCCGATCGCTCGGTGGAGAAAGTGCTGCTGCCGCTGGCGGCCGAGCGCGGTGCCGCGGTGATCGTGAACCGTCCCTTCGACGGCGGCGACCTCTTCGCCCGGGCGCACGCGCCGCTGCCGGGCTGGGCGCGCGAGCTCCAGTGCGCCACGTGGGCCGAGGCGTTCCTCAAATGGATCGTGGCCCACCCCGCCGTCACCTGCGCGATTCCGGCGACGTCGAAGCCTGCGCACCTGGGAGAGAACGTGCGCGCGCTCGTGGGACCGCTGCCCGACGAGGCGCTGCGCCAGCGCATCGCGGCCGACTACGCGCGGCTCTGACCGGGCGTGTCGTGCAGCACGTACAGCGCCGCGTACGCGGGCCACGCGATGATGCGGTTGCGGCCTGCGCCCTTGGCTTCGTAGAGCGCGGCGTCGGCTTCGCGCAGCAGGCGTTCGAGGGTGACTGCCGCGGGCTGCGTGACTTGCCGCGCGGCATCGCGTAGCCCCGTGCATCCCACGCTCGCCGTGACCGGCAGCGGGTGCCCGTCCCACGAAAGCCGCAGGGCTTCCACCTGCGTGCGGATGCGTTCGGCGATCTCGAAGACCGCTTCGAACGGCGCCCCCGGCAACAGGAGCGCGAACTCCTCGCTGCCGATGCGTGCGGCGAGGTCGTTGGGACGCTGGTGCTCGGCCACGACGCGCGCCACCGCCTCGAGCGCGAGGTCGCCCGCGGGATTGCCGCGCGTGTCGTTGATGACCTTGAGGCGGTCGAGGTTGACCACGAGCAGGCCCACGGGACCGCCGGCCCGGCGCGAGCGCTCGAGCTCCTGCAGGGCCGCCTCGAAGAAGCGGCGCCGGTTCGGCAGCTCGGTCATGGGATCGGTCGTGGCGAGGCGCAGCACCTGCGCCTCCGCTTCGACGGCACGCTGGCGCTCGGCCTCCAGCTGCGCCCGCACGTGCGTGCGCGCGAGCGCCACGGCGACATAGCTCGAGAGCGCGCGGAACACCAGCTTCTCGCGCTCGCCGTAGGCATTCATGCGGCGCGTTTGCACGCTGAGCACGCCCAGCGTGCGCTCGGCGATCGCGAGCGGCGCGAACCACAGGCTTGCCATGCCGGCCACGCGGCCATCCGGGGACGGCGTCTGCAGCTCGACCAGGAATTCGCGCCGCTCGCGCGCCGCGCGCGCCACGTACGAGTCCAGGTCCGACGTGCCGATGTCGAGCAGCGGCAGCGCGCGTCCGCCCTCGATCTCGTGCCGGCGCAGCCGCGCGCCCGCCTCGTCGCAGACGTACATGGCGACGCTGTCCACCTCGGCGAATCGGGCGATGGCCGCGGCCAGCGCCTCGACCATCCGTGGCGCATCGACGTGTTGCGCTACCTCGTCGCCCGCGGCGCGGATCTCTTCGACCGTGCCGAGCGCATCCTGCGTGGCACGGCCGTTCGCGGCGTGTGCCTCGGCGAGCGCGCGTTCGTGCTGTGCCTGCAGCGCTTCCTGCTCGCGCTTGCGATCGAGCGCCGCCAGCAGTTGCGCGTTGGCGGCGCGGCGATGGGATTCCACGTCCTGCTCGGCGCGTGCGGCGCGTTCGGCGGCGAGCGCTCCACGCAGGTCGCCGGCCCTCTCGTGCACACGGGCGATCTCGGCCAGCAGCTCCGCCTTTTCGGGCAGGCCCAGCTCGTCGACCAGGTCGAGGGCATGCCGGAAATACGCGAGCGCGGAGCGCGGCGTGCGTGCCTCCGATGGGTGGGCGCTATGGATCTCGCCCAGCGCGCGCAGCGCTTCCGCTTCGCGCGGCTTGGCGACGGAGCGCCGCGCGAGCGCAAGCGCCTCGAGCGCGCTCGCTTCGGCGGCATCGGCGTCGCCGACGCGGGCGAGGACACGCGCCGTGCGCACCAGCAACATCGAGAGATCCGCATCCAGCGCGTGCTCGCGCAGGATGCCTTCGGCCTCGCGCAACTGCGCCAGCGCCTGCTCGTGCCGGCCGAGCGCGAACTGCGCCGCGCCCAGGTGCGACAGCAGCGCGCCTGCGTGGCGCGAGCGTCCCAGGGGTGCGATGGCGACGGTCGCCTCGGTGAGCGCCTCGACCGCGCGCGCTGCTTCTCCCATCTGCGTGAGCGTGCGGCCCACGTGCGCCAGCGCACCCGCGACCGAATGCGGCCACCCCTTCTGGCGCGCGATCGCGAGCACGTTCTCGGCGGCGGCGAGCGAGGCGCGCGCGTCTCCCAGGCTGGAAAGGACGCCGGCAACGGAGAATTCCGCGTTGAGCGCCAGCTCGCCCTGCCCCGCGGCTGCGGCGAGGCGCGCCGCTTCCGTGAAGCCGTCATAGGCGACGCGCGCCTCGCCCGCCTGGTAGGCGAGCAATGCGTCCACGTAGCGCAACAGGCATTGGGCCGCCGCCGGCGGCGCCATGGAACGGATCGCCTCGACCTCCGCGTGTGCGGCTTCGCGATCCCGCGGCAGGCGTGCGAGCAGGCTGGTGGCGCGTGCCACGCCGCTGCGCGCCGGATCGCGCGCGCCGGAATAGGCGTCGAGTGCCGCGGCACAGGCGGCACGTTCTCCGGATCCGTCACCCCCTGCCTGCGCGATGCGCGCTAGCAGCAGCCATGCATCGCCCACGCCGGCGGGATCGTCGAGCGCGGCGAAGGCATCGACGCACTGGCGGGCGCGCCGTCGCGCATCGTCGACGCGCAGGAAGAGCAGGTCGCATTCGGCAAGCGTGAGGGCGGCTCGCGTGGCCACGCTGCGCGCGTGTTCGTCGGCGAACGCGACCGGTGGCAGCATGGCGAGCGCCTCGTCGGCGAGCGACTGCGCGCGGCGCGTATCGCGCTGCCGCAGGTGCCAGGCGAGCTCGGCAAGGGATCGCGCCCGGTCCGGCGTGGGCAGGCGCACCATGCGCGCCTCGAGCGCGCTCACGCGCTCATCGTCGGTGAACAGTTCGCAGTAGATGGCACACGCTCCGGACGGTCAGGCAGTCCACAGCATCCGCGTTCCGCACGGCGCATCAAATCGGCGGCCGAGCCACGCCGCTATAGGAATGCGCCTACCGCCCCCGGGCGAGCAGGTATGCGGCCACGATGAGCGGCCCGGCGGCCATGACGAGCACGCTGCCGAAGCCCGATTCCACGGTGGTGCCCGTGGCGGCGAGCGGCCCCGCGATCTGCCCCAGCGCGAACGCCGTCGTCATCGCCGCCATGAGCGGACGCGCCGCGCCAGCCGCGATGCGCCGCGCTTCCAGCATGGCGAGCATGGTGGCGCTCATGAAGGTGGCGCCGACCGCGAGCGCTGCGACGACGATCCCGGCGAGTCCGTGCAGCACGACGGGACATCCCACGCCGAGGGCCATCACCACGAGGCTCGCGGCCCACGTGGCGCGCACCGAGATGCGGCTCGCCAGCCGGGTGCAGGCAAGCGTCGATATCGCGGCCGCCGTCCCGAACACCGGCCACGCCCAGCCGAACAGCGGCGAATCGCCGAGCGCATGCCGCGCCATCACCGGCAGGAACGTGGCGGGGATGATGTAGCCGAAGCCGAAGGCGGCGTGCGCGAAGATGAGCCGCCAGTACGGCCACAGCGATGCGTGGGGAGCCGCATGGGCCGAGCCGCGTGCCGCGTCGCCCGCGCCGCGCACCACGGGCGCGATCCCCGCCGTGGCGATCGTCGCGATCACGCCGAGCGCGATCCAGGCCGCGGTGGAGGTGGCCGCCATCGCGACGAGGACCGCACATACCACGCCCGCGCAGACGATGCCCACGCCCACGCCGGAGAAGACCGCTCCGCCGAGGTCCGGGCGTCGCGCCGCGGCGAGCGCTTCGAGGGCCCAGGCGGAGACATGGACCAGCACCAGCGCACTGGCGATGCCCGGGAGCAGCCGCAGGACCAGCAACACGGCGAATTGACCGGTTGCCGCCGCACCGAGCGTGCACACCGCGATCACGAGGAGCGATCCCATGATCGCGCGCGCCGGCGGCAGCCGCGAGCGCATCGCGTAGAGCGCCCCGAGGAAGTAGCCCAGGTAGTTCGCGGAGGCGAGCCATCCGCCCTGCGCGAGCGTGAGCCCGCGATCGTGCTGCATCATCGGCAGCAGCGGCGTGAAGGCGAAGCGCCCGATGCCCATCGCGACCGCGAGCGCGGCGAGCCCCGCCAGCGCGATCGCGGCCGCGCTTTTCACGCGCGGCCCGCCGCGCTCGACGGCCACCGCCACCCTAGCCGCGCTGGTAGATCTCCGCGCCCTGCTTCACGAACTCCACCGCCTTCACTTCCATGCCCTTCTTCAGCGCCTCCTCGTTGGACACGCCGTGCTTCGCCGCGAACTCGCGCACGTCCTGCGTGATCTTCATCGAGCAGAAGTGCGGCCCGCACATGGAGCAGAAGTGCGCGAGCTTGGCCCCTTCCTGCGGCAGCGTCTCGTCGTGGAACTGCTTCGCCTTGTCCGGATCGAGGCCGAGGTTGAACTGGTCGTCCCAGCGGAACTCGAAGCGCGCCTTGGACAGCGCGTTGTCGCGGATCTGCGCGCCCGGATGGCCCTTGGCGAGGTCGGCCGCGTGGGCGGCGATCTTGTACGTGACGATGCCTTCCTTCACGTCCTCCTTGTCGGGCAGGCCCAGGTGCTCCTTCGGCGTGACGTAGCAGAGCATCGCCGTGCCGTACCAGCCGATCTGCGCCGCGCCGATGCCGCTCGTGATGTGGTCGTAGCCGGGCGCGATGTCGGTGGTGAGCGGCCCGAGCGTGTAGAACGGCGCCTCGGAGCAGTGCTCCAGCTCGAGGTCCATGTTCTCCTTGATGAGCTGCATCGGCACGTGGCCCGGCCCTTCGATCATCACCTGGCAGTCGTGCTTCCAGGCAACCTTGGTCAGCTCGCCGAGAGTCTTCAGTTCGGCGAACTGGGCCTCGTCGTTGGCATCGAAAATGGAACCCGGCCGCAGGCCGTCGCCGAGCGAGAACGAGACGTCGTACGCGGCCATGATCTCGCAGATCTCCTCGAAGCGCGTGTAGAGGAACGATTCCTCGTGGTGCGCGAGGCACCACTTCGCCATGATCG
>DATMJE010000005.1:0-28229 GCA_035553995.1 Usitatibacter sp.
CGGCGAGGGCCGTGGCGTTGCGCGGATCCAGCTCGAGCGCGCGGCGGTAATGCAACGCGGCGACCGAACGATTGCCCGCGCGCGCTTCCACGGTCGCGATGCCGAGGTGGCTGTCGACGCTGAGCGGATCGGCGAGGAGGGCGGCCTCGTAGCTGCGGCGGGCATTGCCGAGGTCGCCTTCGCGCAGCGCCCGCCAGCCCTCGGTGACATTCGCCGGCACGCGGGGCCTGTCGACCGAGCGTTCGAGATGGAGCCGCTCAGGGGTCTCGGCGCGCGCGACCTTCGGCTGCGCTGTCGCGGCCGTGCCGGATTCCGCCGCGGGGGCGGCCGCCGGTTCCGCCACCCGCGGCGGCTGTACGGGCTCCACGCGGGCGGCACGCGGGGGCGGGGATGGAAGCGTGGGCATTGCGGCCGCTGCCGGGCTGGAGGCGGGCGGGGGCTCGATGCGCACGAATCCCTGCGAGTTGGCGGCGGGCTCGTTGGGGCCGCGCGCCGGTGCCGGTGGCGGCGATCCCGATGCCGCCTGCTGCAGCGGGGGCGGCGGCGGGCGACGCGTGGCGACCGTGGGCGTGAGGCCCGGCACCAGCACGCGCAGCTGGTACCAGACATAGGCGCCCGCGGATCCCACGACCACGGCGATGAGGCCCAGGGTGATCCACAGCATGCCCTTGCCACGGCGCGTTTCGGGACCGCCCTTGGCCTGGAAGACGACGTGCGCCTGCTGCATCGCCGCGTCGGTGCGCGGGGTGCCGGCCGCGGCGGGCGACGCGAGCGGCTGCAGCTCGAGCGACGGTGGCACGCGGCCCGGCTCGAAGCCCGTGGCCTCCGCGCCCGCCTGCCCGGCCGCGTCGTTCGACGCCTCGGCCTGCTGGCGCGCGAGCTTCTCCTGCTCGGCGCGTCGGAGGGCGTCGAGGAGCAGGCTCATCGGGGCGGTGCCGGGGGCGGCGGCGCATCGGGGACGATCGGGACAGCCTTCACGTCGGGGGCCGGCTTCGGCATGCCGAGGTTCTCGAGGCGCTCGATCCCCCTCTGCACGCGCGGATAGGGCGGCTCGCCGGTGCGGAAGAAGTCCTGGTTCGGCAGCTGGGTGCGATAGGCGGCGAGATCGCCGTCGATGCTCGCGTCACGGATGACCAGCGGGCGCACGAAGATCACCAGCTCGCTCTTGGTCGAGGTGTCGTTGCGGAAGCTCACGAAATCGCCGAAGAACGGGATGCGCGAGGCGATCGGGATGCCGTCCCGGTGGCCGACGAAGCTGTCCAGCATGAGGCCGCCCAGCACGGCGGTCTGGCCGCTCGAGACCCGCAGCACGCTCTCCAGCTCGCGCGTCTGGGTCACGGGGACCAGGCTCTTGATCACATTGCCCCTGGCGTCGACCAGGCTCGGGTTCGGATCCTGCACGTTGTCGATGATGCGCGTGATGGTCGGGCGCACGTTGAGCGTGACCATGTCGGTGTCGCTGATCTGCGCGGTCACGTTCATGAGGAAGCCCACCGGCACCACGTTCTGCGTCGAGGTCGAGTTGGTCACGTTGCCCGCGGTGCCGCCGGGCACGATGGTGTCGGTCTTGATGGTGAAGTAGACCTGGTTGTCCACCACCTTCATCATCGCCGTCTGGTTGTTCAGCAGCATGAGCTTCGGGCTCGAGAGCACGCGCGTCTGGCCGTAGGTTTCCAGCAGCTTCACCGTGCTCGCGATCGAGCCGCCCTTGGCGGCATTCGGGTTGCTGTACGAGATCGAGAAGAAAGGCGGGGTGGTGAGGTTGCCGGCGAGGAAGCTCTGCTGGATGGAGTAGCCGAGCCCCTGCTGCGCGAGCGCCGACCAGTCCACGCCCGACTGGTAATTGTCGTTGAGCGTCACCTCGACGATCGTGGCCTCGATGAGCACCTGCCGCCGTGCCGAGCTCGCGACCTGCGTGAGAAACTCCTGCACCTTCTCGTGCTGGCGCGAGGTGCCGCGCACGGAAACGATGCCGCTCTCCGGATTCACGATGACCGAGGCCGCCTCCCGGAAGGTGAGGCGGGACTCGACCCGCTCGGTATTGAGTGCCGTCTGCGTGTCGCCCGGACCTTCGGTGCCCGACCGCGCAAGCCCTTCGCCGGTAGAAGTGCGCGCCGCCACCGGCCCGGTGCGCGCCGCCGACGAGCTCGTGGCGGCCTGGCCGCGGTTCTGCACGAACGTCTCGCTGCTGCCTTCGGGCAGCAGCTTGTCGGTCTCGCGCAGCATGTCCTTGATGTTGCGCTCGAGCGTTTCCCAGAAGCGCTGGCGCGAAACCGAGTTGACCGTGATCGTCGAGTTGTTGCCTCCCGCCGTGGTGGTCGCACCGGCCGTGACGCTCGCGGTGAGCGAACCGGAGATCACCTGCGTGGCGATGCCGCTCGTCTCCGTCGTGTCCCGCGACATGTTCACGTAATCGACGCGGTAATTGCGCAGGTAGGGCGTATCCCGCATGACCGTGATCGTCGTGCCGTCGGTTTCCCAGCGCATGTCCACCTGCTTGGCCATGCGGTTGAGGATCTGCTTGAGGGTCTGGTCGATCGCGTTCAGGTTCACGGTGCCTTCAACGCGCGGATCGATGTCGAAGTTGATCTTCGTTTCGCGCGCCATCGCCATCAGCACCTCGCGGACCGGCTGGTCCGCGACGACGACCGAATAGCGGATCTCGGCGTCACGCGACGCGGGTGCCGGCGGCATGGGAATACCGCGCACCGGCTCCGGGATATTCCCGGCGGGACGCACCGCATCCGGCTGCATGTGGCTGTCCGTCCGCGCGACGGGCTGCGCGCCGCAACCGGCCAATGCCAAGGCCAGCGCGAACCACGCCGCTACGGCTTCGAATCGCATGCAGGAATAGCCCGTAAGTGCTTGTTTTCTGATAAGAACCGCCCCGTTCATCCTTTATAGCGTTTTCGGGGGGGAAACGCAAATGAAATCCCCCACTTTCCGGTTCCTATTTAAGGTCGCTCAAGCAACTATCGGGCCTCCGCCCGCCGTGCATCCTCGCGGACGTTATCGAGGGATCGGACATAGGGACGGAACAACCTGACCTGGGAGGGTAGCGCGGCCAGGGCGTTGGTGGCCTGGCCCCGGTCGTTCCAGGTCCCGAAAAGGACGCCGACCCGGGGTGAATCCGGGTTGCCTGCGGGGACGACATAGAGCTTGTCCGGTTCGAGCACCCGCGCGGCCTGCGAAAGATAACCCTCGATGTACTCCCGGTCCCGCGCCTCGCTCACCATGAGTTGCACGGCATAGCGGCCAGGGGTCTCGTCGGCGAGCAGCGCGCGGCCGGCGACCAGCCGGCGGGCGAGGAGGTCCTGGGGCAGGGCCGTCGCCGGCTTTTCGGCGGGGACGGTTGCGATGGCGGCCACCGGAGTGGGCGCGAGCGGCGTGGTGGCCGCGGGCGCCACTTCACGCGCGGCGGCAGGCGGCTCCGCGGCCGGGGACGGCAACGTCGTGGCAGCGGGAGCCGCCGATTCCGACGGCGCTGTAGCCACCGGCGCCGACGGCGCAGGCGATTCGGCAACGCTCATCGGTGCCGCGGCGACGGCGACCGGGGCCGGTGCACGCGTGACGGATGCGAGACCGAAGCCCAGCACCAGCCCGGCTGCAACGCCGGCCGCCGCGGCGAGCGCCAGGCGACGGGGCGATTCGCGGCGCGTGACGACGATCTGCGTATCGCTTACTGCCGCGCGTGCGTGGTCCGCGGTGACCGTATGGGTGCCCGCTGCGAAGGCGGCGAGCAGCGTCTTGTCGGCGAAGATGTTGATGCGGCGCGTGAGGCCTTCCGAGGCATCGGCGATGATGCGCAGCGCCTCGGCGCCGAAGAGCTGCGGACCGTGGTAACCCGCGGCGCGCAGGCGGAAGGCGATGTAGTCGCCGATATCGCGCGGCGGCAGCGGCCCGAGCGTGAAGCTGTGCGTGATGCGCTCCTTGAGCTGGCGCATGTGCGGGAGCGCCAGGTGCGTATCCAGCTCGGGCTGGCCGAACAGCACGACCTGCAGCAGCTTCTCGGTGCCGGTCTCGAGGTTCGACAGCAGGCGGATTTCCTCGAGCGTGGCGAGCGGCATGGCGTGCGCCTCGTCGATGAGCGCGACCACCTGCCGCCCCCCGGTATGCAGCTCGATCAGCTTGTCCTGCAGCAGGCGCATGAGCTTGTTGGTATTGGCGCCGGCCGTCTCGAGCCCGAGGTCCTCGGCGATCGCGGCGAGCATCTCGTCGCGCGACAGGCTCGGGATGGCGAGGTAGATCGTCTCGACGCTTTCGGGCAGGCGCTCCATCAGCACCCGGCAGAGCATGGTCTTGCCGCTGCCCACCTCGCCCGTGACCTTGACCAGGCCCTCGCCGGCGGTGATCGCATAGAGCAGCGCTTCGAGCGTGGCACCGCGGTTGGCGCCGGCGAAGAAGAACTCGGTGTGGGGGGTGATCCGGAACGGCGCTTCGCGCAGGCCGAAATGTTCGAGGTACATCGTCATGGCGTGGGCACCTGGCGTTCGCGCGGGCTCACGTTCAGCGCGCTTCGCCGGAGTCGGACGAGGCGAGTTTAGCACCGGGGCGGCCCTCGAGGCGCCCGTAGAGGGTGCCACGGGAGACGCCGAGAAGCTTGGCCGCCTGCGAGACATTGCCCTGGGCGATCTGCAGCGCGGCCTCCACATAGGTCTGCTCGACCGCCTTCAGCGCCGTGTCCAGGCTGAAGGGCTTGCCCGAGAGCAGCTCCGCGCGCGCCTGCGCGGCGGCATCGAGCACCGGCTGGGCGGCGGCGGGCGCGAACTCGAGCTCGAGCTCCTCGGCACCCACGGTATAGCCGGCGTACTTGGTGGTGAGGCGGATCACGATGTTCTTCAGCTCGCGCACGTTGCCCGGGAAGGCATAGGCGAGCCAGCGGGCGCGCGCGGCATTGTCGAACGAGAACGGACGGCTGCCCGTCTTGGTGGCGTAGAGGTCGCGGTAATAGTCCAGCAGCCGCAGCTTGTCCTCGCCGAGCTCGCGCAGCGGCGGCACCGCCAGCTCGAACACCGAAAGCCGATGGTAGAGATCCGAGCGGAAGCGCCCTCTTTGCGCTTCCTCCCGCAGGTCGCGGTTGGTGGCGGCGACGATGCGCGCGCGCGACACCCGGGTCTGCGTTTCACCCACGCGCTGGTACTCGCCGTTCTCGAGCACGCGCAGCAGCTTCGACTGCAGCTCGAGCGGCAACTCGCCGATCTCGTCGAGGAAAAGCGTGCCCTCGCCCGCGTCCTCGAAGTAGCCGGACTTGGCCTGCTGCGCGCCGGTGAAGGCGCCCTTCGCGTAGCCGAAGAGCGTGGGCTCCACCAGCGTGGGCGAGATGGCCGCGCAATTGAGCGCGAGGAAAGGCTCGCGCGCACGCGGGCTCAGGTGGTGCAGCGAGTAGGCGACGCGCTCCTTGCCGCTGCCCGATTCGCCCTGGATGAGGGCGGGAAATGCCGAGGCGGCGTAGAGGTCGACCTGGCTGCGCAGGCGCCGGATGGGCGGGCTCTCGCCCACCAGCGCGCGCGAATCCTCGGCATCGCGCTCGCGCCGCTCGATCGCCGAAGCGCGCAGCGCGCGCTCGAGCAGCGAGCGCAGGTAATCCGGCTCGCACGGCTTCGGGACGAGATCCACGGCGCCCAGCGCGCGGGCGCGCCGCGCATTCGAATCCTCGTTTTGCCCGGTGAGCACGAGGATGCGCACGTCGGGCGCGTGCGCGAGCAGGTCGCCGATGAGCTTGAAGCCCTCGTTGGGCAGGTGCGTGACCGGGGGCAGGCCGAGGTCGATCAACGCGAGCTCGGGACGCAGCCCTTCGCGCAGGATGGCGACGGCCGACGCGCGATCGGTCGCCGTGACGACGTCGTAGTCGCCGGCGAGCGCGAAGGCGAGGGACTCGTTGATGAGCGGGTCGTCGTCGACCAGCAGCAGTCGCGGCTTGTTCACAGCCGTCGCGGCGCGGATTGCCATGGCTGGATTATAAGGGGGCCCCCGGCCCAAAGCTGCTAGAATTCACGCCGTCCCCGAGCAAAATCCCCCGCGTGTCCGAAACCCTGGTCGATGTCGAGTCGGTGACCTTTTCGTACGGCCGCCGGCCCGTGTTGAAGGGCGTGTCCATGTCCATTCCGCGCGGCAAGCTGGTCGCCATCATGGGCGGCAGCGGCTGCGGAAAGACCACGCTCCTGCGCCTGATCGGCGGCCAGCTGCGGCCGTCCTCCGGCCGCATCCGCATCGCGGGCGACGTGGTGCACGAGCTCGATACCGAGGGCCTCTACCGCCTGCGCAAGCGGATGAGCATGCTGTTCCAGTTCGGCGCGCTGTTCACCGACATGAGCGTTTTCGAGAACGTCGCCTTTCCGATGCGCGAGCACACCGGGCTGCCGGAAACGATGATCCGCGACCTGGTGCTGATGAAGCTGGAGGCCGTGGGCCTGCGTGGATTGCATCGCCTGATGCCGGCCGAGCTGTCCGGCGGCATGGCGCGGCGCGTGGCGCTCGCGCGGGCGCTCGCCCTCGATCCGATGATCGTGCTCTACGACGAGCCCTTCACCGGCCTCGACCCGATCGCCCTCGGCGTGATCGCCAAGCTCGTGCGCACGCTGAACGATGCGCTGGGCACGACGTCGATCGTCGTCTCGCACGACGTGCACGAATGCCTGCAGCTCGTGGACTACCTCTATTTCATCTCCGAGGGCGTGATCGTGGGAGAGGGCACCCCGGCGCAGATCCGCAGCTCGACCGACCCCTTCGTGCGCCAGTTCGTCCACGGCGAGACCGACGGTCCGGTCCCCTTCCACGTGCCCGGGAGGCCGTACGCGGTGGACGTGGGCCTCGTGAAGCGCCCGCCCCTCCAGCCCGGTATGCGCCGTGCTTGAGGGACTGCGCAGGCCGCTCGAGCGGCTCGGCCACAACTTCATCGATGGCATCTGGCGCATCGGCGTGATGGCGCGCTTCTTCGGCCTCGTGCTGGCTTCGTCGGGCACCAGCGTGCACCGCTTTCGCCTCGTGATGCGCGAGGTCTATTTCAGCGGCGTGCTGTCGCTCATCATCATCATCGTCTCCGGCCTCTTCGTCGGCATGGTGCTGGGACTGCAGGGATTCGAGACGCTGCAGAAATACGGCGCCACCGAATCGATCGGGGTGCTGGTGGCGCTGTCGCTCGTGCGCGAGCTGGGACCGGTCGTCGCGGCGCTCCTCTTCGCCTCGCGCGCCGGCTCCGCGATCACCGCCGAGATCGGCCTCATGAAGACCACCGAGCAGCTCACCGCGATGGACATGATGGCCGTCTCGCCGATGGCCCGCGTGATCGCGCCGCGCTTCTGGGCGGGCGTGATCTCGATGCCGATACTCTCGATGCTCTTCTCCGCGATGGGCGTCTTCGGCGGGTACGTGATCGGCGTCGTCATCATCGGGGTCGACAATGGCGCCTTCTGGTCGCAAATGCAGGCCGCGGTGGACTTCCGGTATGATGTTTTGAACGGCCTCGTGAAGGCATTTGCATTCGGCATCGCCATCACCGTCATCGCGACGTTCGAGGGATACGATGCGCCGCCCACCGCGGAAGGTGTCTCGCGGGCCACGACGCGTACCGTCGTCACCTCCGCGCTCACGATCCTCGCGCTCGACCTCGTCCTGACGGCCTTCATGCTGCGCGGCGAGGGTTGAGCGAATCCGCTTCCCCTAGACACTCGAACCGATGGAAAGAACGACGATCGACCTGTGGTTCGGCGCCTTCGTGGCCGCCGGCTTCGCCGCGCTTCTCGTCCTCGCGCTGAAGGTCGGCAACCTCGGTGCCGAGCGCGCCACGCAGACCTACCGCGTGGAGGCGCGCTTCGACAATATCGGCGGCCTCAAGGTGCGCGGCCCGGTGAGGAGCGCCGGCGTGCTCGTGGGACGGGTGGCCGACATCCACTTCGACAACGAGCGCTACCAGGCGAACGTGACGCTCGCCCTCGACAAGCGCTACCAGTTCCCCAAGGACACCACGGCTTCGATCCTCACCTCCGGCCTGCTCGGCGAGACGTACGTCGGGCTCGACGCGGGTGGCGACGACAAGAAGCTCGCCGACGGGGACCGCCTCACCATCACGCAATCGGCCGTGGTGCTGGAAAAGCTGATCGGGCAGTTCCTGTTCAGCAAGGCGCAGGAAGAGCCGAAGAAGTAGGTCGGCCAGAAACCGGCCCCGTGCGTTAAGGTCGAACGGGGTCCCCCCCGCTATTTCGGAAGGCAGCCATGTTGCGAAAATTCATGCTCACGCTCCTCGTCGCAGTCGTGCCCGCGCTCGCGTTCGCGCAGCAGGAAGGGCCCGATGCGATGGTCAAGCGCATCTCGGACGAGGTGCTCACCATCATCAAGCAGGACAAGGATCTCCAGGCGGGCAACCCCGCGAAGGTGGTCGAGCTCGCCGAGCAGAAGGTCCTGCCGCACTTCGATTTCACCCGCATGACGCGGCTCGCCGTGGGGCGCAACTGGGCGCAGGCGAGCGACGCGCAGAAGGAGGCGCTCATCAAGGAGTTCCGCACCATGCTCGTGCGCACGTACTCCACGTCGCTCACCGCCTATCGCAACCAGACGATCGAGGTGAAGCCGACGAAGATGTCGCCCTCGGACAAGGAAACGGTCGTGCGCACGCAGGTGCTGCAGCAGGGCGGCCCGCCGATCCCGATCGATTACTCCATGGAAAAGATGGATTCGGGCTGGAAGGTCTACGACGTCGTGATCGATGGCGCGTCCCTGGTCACCACGTACCGCGGCACCTTCAACGACCAGATCCAGAAGGGCGGCATCGACGGGCTCCTCAAGACGCTGCAGGAGCGCAACGCCTCGCCCACGCCGCCCAAGGCGCCGGGCAAGTGAACGACGCCGCGTCGGCCGAGGTCCTCGCCCTCCAGGGCGCGCTCTCGTTCGAGACCGTGCCCGCGGTGCTCGCCGAGAGCGCGCGCTACGCGGAGCGCGCGGACCTCCCCGACCGCCTCACCATCGATTTCGCCGCCATCACGGCGGTCGATTCTTCGGCCGTGGCGCTGCTCCTCGAGTGGCGCCGGCAGGCGCAGCGCCGCGGCAAGACGCTCGTCTTCGTGAACCTGCCGGCCAACCTGATGGCCCTCGCAAAGCTCTACGGCGTCTCCGAGCTGATCCAGACCGCGCTCGCGTGAGCGTGGCAGCCGCAGCAGCCGTCGACATCCGCGGCGTCGAGAAGCGCTTCGGCGCGGTGCATGCGCTGCGCGGCGTCTCGCTCGAGGTGCGCCCGGGCGAATTCTTTGGCCTCCTCGGCCCGAACGGCGCCGGCAAGACCACGCTCATCTCGGCGCTGGGCGGCCTTGCGCGACCGGATTCGGGGTCGCTCGCGGTGATGGGGCACGACGTCGCCGGCGATTTCCGCGCCGCGCGCCGCGCGGTGGGCATCGTGCCGCAGGAGATCGTGTTCGACCCGTTCTTCACCGTGCGCGAGACGCTGCGCATCCAGTCCGGGTACTTCGGGCTGCGCCGCAACGACGCCTGGATCGACGAGCTGCTCGAGCGCCTGGCGCTCGCCTCCAAGGCCGAGGCCAACATGCGCAGCCTCTCGGGCGGCATGAAGCGGCGCGTGATGGTCGCGCAGGCGCTGGTGCACCGCCCGCCGGTGATCGTGCTGGACGAGCCCACTGCCGGCGTCGATGTCGAGCTGCGGCAGACGCTGTGGCAATTCATCCGCGGCCTCAACGCGGCGGGTCACACCATCGTCCTCACCACGCATTATCTCGAGGAGGCGCAGCAGCTCTGCTCGCGCATCGCGATGATGAAGGATGGGCGCATCGTCGCGATGGATTCGGTCGCCAACCTGCTCGCCGCATTCTCCGAGCGCGTCCTGCGCGTGAAGCTCGAGGGTGGCGAGCTGCCCGCGGCGCTCGCCACCAACGCCACGCGCGACGAGGCCGGCTACTGGCGCATTCCCGTCGAGGACATGGCGCAGGTGGAAACCGTGCTCGCGCGCCTGCGCGAGGCGGGCGCCACACTTTCGGGCCTGGAGGTTTCCGAGCCCGACCTCGAGGAAGTCTTCCTGCACATCATGCGGCGGCCGGGACAGGAGCTGCGCGCGCCATGACGGGCTTTCCCACGCTGCTCTACAAGGAGGTGCTGCGCTTCTGGAAGGTGAGCTTCCAGACGGTCGCGGCGCCGGTGCTGTCGGCGTTGCTCTACCTGCTGGTCTTCGCGCACGCGCTCGCCTCGCACGTGCAGGTGTTTCCCGGCGTGAGCTACGTGCAGTTCCTCATCCCGGGCCTCGCGATGATGGCGATGCTGCAGAACGCGTTCGCGAACAGCTCCTCCTCGATCATCCAGTCGAAGATCACCGGCAACATCGTGTTCATCCTGCTGCCGCCGATGGCGCCCGTGGAGATCTTTGCCGCCTATCTCGTGGCGGCGATGGTGCGCGGGCTGGTCGTGGGCCTCGGCGTCTTCGCGGCCACGCTTTGGCTGATCCCGATCCCGGTGGCCAAGCCGCTGTGGGCGATCGGCTTCGCCGTGGTCGGCAGCGGCATGCTGGGCGTGCTCGGCATCGTGGCCGGCATCTGGTCGGAGAAGTTCGACCAGCTCGCGGCGTTCCAGAATTTCCTCGTGATGCCGCTCACGTTCCTCGCCGGCGTGTTCTACTCGGTGCATTCGCTGCCGCCTTTCTGGCGCGGCCTGTCGCGGCTGAATCCCTTCTTCTATGCGATCGACGGCTTCCGCTACGGCTTCTTCGCACAGTCGGATGTGTCGCCCTGGGCGAGCCTCGCGTTTGCGACGGCGACCTTCACTGCCCTATCATTGCTGACCCTGCAGCTCCTCCGCCGGGGCTACAAGCTGCGCCACTGACCCATGGTCGATCCCCAATCCATCGAAGATTCCATCCGCGCCGGCCTCGACTGCACCCACGTCCAGGTCGCGGGCGACGGCGCCCATTTCGAGGCGGTCATCGTGAGCCCCGCGTTCGCGGGCCTGAACCGCGTGCGCCGCCACCAGCTGGTCTACGGCGCGCTCGGCGACCGCATGCGCGAGGAGATCCACGCGCTTTCCATGAAGACGCTGTCACCCGAAGAGTGGGCCGCCCGCTGAGCCAGCCACGGGCCGCTCGCCCGTAACCCGACATGCAGAAACTCTCCATCCACGGCGGCGTCCCGCTTTCCGGCGAGGTGCGCGTCGCCGGTGCGAAGAATGCGGCGCTGCCCATCCTCGCCGCCTCGCTCCTCACCGCTTCCCCGGTGCACATCCGCAACGTGCCGCAGCTGAACGACGTGCGCACGATGGTGCGGCTGCTCGAACGCATGGGTGTCAAGGCGCGGTCGGGCGATCGCGCGGTCGAGCTGGACGCGAGCGCCATCACGCAGGCCGCGGCACCCTACGACCTGGTGAAGACGATGCGGGCCTCGATCCTGGCGCTCGGTCCGCTCACGGCCCGCTTCGGCGAGGCGCGCGTGTCCCTGCCCGGCGGCTGCGCCATCGGCGAGCGGCCCGTGGACCTGCACATCAAGGGCCTCGCCGCGATGGGCGCGCACGTCTCGATCGAGCAGGGCGACATCCACGCCACTGCGACGCGGCTGAAGGGCGCGCGCATCTTCATGGATACGGTCACGGTGACCGGCACCGAGAACCTGATGATGGCGGCGTGCCTCGCCGAGGGCGAAACGGTGCTCGAGAATGCCGCCCGCGAGCCGGAGGTGATCGACCTCGCCCGCTGCCTGATCGGGATGGGCGCGCGCATCGAAGGCCACGGCAGCGACGTGATCACGGTGCAGGGCGTACCGGCGCTGCATGGCGTGGAGCATTCGGTGATGCCGGACCGCATCGAGGCGGGCACCTTCCTCGCGGCGGCAGCGGCCACGCGCGGCAGCGTGACACTCACGGAGGCGCCGGTCTCGAGCCTCGACGCGGTGATCGAGAAGCTGCGCGAGTCCGGTGCCGGCATCGCCGTCGGCGACCGCACCGTGCGCCTCACGATGAAGTCGCGCCCCCGTGCAGTGAGCGTGCGCACCGCACCGCATCCGGGATTCCCCACCGACATGCAGGCGCAGTTCATCGCGCTCAACGCCGTGGCCGAAGGCACCGCGATCGTCACGGAAACGATCTTCGAGAACCGCTTCATGCACGTGCAGGAGCTGCGCCGCCTGGGCGCCCTCATCGACATCGAGGGCAACTCCGCGATCGTGCACGGCGTGGACCGGCTTGCCGGCGCGACCGTCATGGCGACCGACCTGCGCGCCTCGGCAAGCCTGGTGCTGGCGGGCCTCGTCGCGGAAGGCACCACGATCATCGACCGCATCTACCATCTCGATCGCGGCTACGAGCAGATCGAAGCGCGGCTGGGCCAGCTCGGCGCGCGCATCGAGAGGGTGGCGTGATCACGCTGGCGCTCGCCAAGGGCCGCATCTTCGAGGAGACGCGCCCGTTGCTGGACGCGGTCGGCATCCTGCCTGCGGAGGATCCGGACAAGTCCCGCAAGCTCATCCTCGCCACCCAGCGGCCCGATTTGCGCTTGATCCTCGTGCGCGCCTCCGACGTGGCCACGTACGTGCAGTACGGTGCGGCCGACCTGGGTGTGGCCGGCCGCGACCTCCTCGCCGAGCACGGCGGGCAGGGCCTCTACCAGCCGCTCGACCTCGGCATCGCGCGCTGCCGCATGGCGGTCGCCGTGCCCGAGGATTTCGACTACGCCGCCGCGGTCAAGCAGGGCGCGCGGCTGCGCGTGGCCACGAAGTACATCCACGCCGCGCGCGAGCACTTCGCGGCCAAGGGCGTGCATGTGGACCTGATCAAGCTCTATGGCTCGATGGAGCTCGCGCCGCTCGTGGGGCTCGCCGACGCCATCGTCGACCTCGTCGATACCGGCAACACCCTGCGCGCGAACAAGCTGAAAGTGGTGGAGGAGCTCTCGCAGGTCTCCAGCCGCCTCATCGTCAATCCCGCCTCGCTGAAGTTGAAGCGCGCGACGATCGCGCCGCTGATCGAGGCCTTCCGCAAGGCCACCCATGGCTGACATCCGCCGCCTCTCGAGCGCCACGCCGGGCTTCGAGGAGGAATTCCAGCGCCTGCTCGCCTTCGAGGCCGCGCAGGACGAATCGGTCGATCGCACCACGGCGCAGATCGTGGCGGACGTCGCCACCCGCGGCGATGCGGCGCTGCTCGAGTACACCGCCCGCTTCGACCGCTGGACGCCGGCATCCGCCGCCGAGCTGGAGGTGCCGCCGGGCGAGGCCCGGGCTGCGCTCGCGTCGCTCGCCGCGGCCGATCGCGAAGCGCTTGCATTCGCCGCCCAGCGCATCCGCACCTACCACGAGCGCCAGCGGCAGGATTCGTGGCGCATGCGCGAGGAGGACGGCACCGTGCTCGGGCAGCAGGTGACGCCGCTCGATCGCGCGGGCCTGTACGTGCCCGGCGGCAAGGCGGCGTATCCGTCGAGCGTGCTCATGAACGCAGTCGCGGCGAAAGTCGCGGGCGTGCCGGAGCTGGTGATGGTGACGCCCACGCCCGACGGTGCGATGAACCCGGCCGTGCTGGCTGCGGCAGCGCTCGCGGGCGTCGACCGCATCTTCCGCATCGGCGGCGCGCATGCCGTGGCAGCGCTCGCCTACGGCACGCAGACGGTGCCCGCGGTGGACAAGATCGTCGGCCCCGGCAACGCCTACGTCGCGGCGGCGAAGCGGCGTGTCTTCGGCCGCGTGGGCATCGACATGGTCGCGGGTCCTTCGGAAGTGCTCGTCATCGCCGATGGCTCCGCGCACGCGGACTGGGTGGCGATGGATCTCTTCTCGCAGGCGGAGCACGACGAGATCGCGCAGGCGATCCTGCTCACGCCGGACGCGGCGCTGATCGATGCCGTCGTGGCCTCGATGGAGCGCCAGATGCGCCAGATGCCGCGGCGCGCGATCATCGAGGCGTCGCTGCGCAACCGCGGTGCGCTGGTGCTCGTGCGCGACCTGGACGAAGCCTGCGCGCTCGCCAACCGCATCGCCCCGGAGCACCTGGAGCTCGCGGTGGCGGATCCGGAGGCCCTGCTGCCGAAGATCCGCCACGCCGGGGCGATCTTCATGGGCCATCACGCTTCCGAATCGCTGGGCGACTACTGCGCGGGACCCAACCATGTGCTGCCCACCTCGCGCACGGCGCGTTTCTCGTCGCCGCTCGGGGTATACGACTTCCAGAAGCGCTCGAGCGTGATCGCGGTGTCGCGCCAGGGCGCGGTGCACCTCGGCCGGGCGGCGGCCACGCTCGCGCGCGCCGAGGGGCTCGAAGCCCATGCGCGCAGCGCCGAATGGCGCCTGGAGGAAGGCGCGTGAGCAAGGGACCCGGGGCCCTGGTGCGCGACGAGGTGCGTGCGCTCAAGGCCTACCACGTGCCGCCGGCCGAGGGGTTGGTGAAGCTGGACGCGATGGAGAATCCGTACACGCTCCCGCCGGAGCTCGCGGCGGAGCTGGGCGAGCGGCTGGGGCGCGTCGCGGTGAACCGCTATCCGGATCCCGCAGCGCCGCGCCTGCACGCGCGCATCCGCGAGGCCATGGGCATTCCGGAGGAGCTCGGCGTGATGCTGGGCAACGGCTCCGACGAGCTGCTGCAGCTGATCTCGCTGGCACTCGCGAAGCCGGGCGCCGTGGCGCTCGGCGTCGATCCCTCGTTCGTGATGTACCGCATGAGTGCCATCGCCGCGGGCATGCGCTACGAGGCCGTGCCCCTGCGCGCGGACTTCTCGCTCGACGAGGCGGCGCTGCTCGCGGCGATCGGCCAGCATCGCCCCGCGCTCACGTGGCTCGCATACCCGAACAATCCCACCGGCAACCTCTTTCCGCGCGAGGCGATCCTGCGCGTGGTGGACGCTTCTCCCGGGCTGGTCGTGGTGGACGAGGCTTACTACGCGTTTTCGGGAGGTGCGACGCTGCTGCACCACGTTGGCAGGCATCCGAACCTGCTGCTGGTCCGCACCGTTTCCAAGCTGGGGCTCGCGGGCCTGCGCCTCGGTGTGGCGATCGGGCCGCGCGACTGGATGGAGGAGCTGGAAAAGCTGCGCATGCCGTACAACGTGAACGTGCTCACGGCCGCCGCGGCGGAGCTGGTGCTCGCGCACCGCGAGGTCCTCGAGGCGCAGACCACGCGCATCGTGGAAGACCGCGCGCGCCTCGAGCATGCGCTGGACCATCTTCGCGGCATCGAGCGTTTTCCCTCGGCGGCGAACTTCGTGCTGGTGCGCGTCGCCGATGCGCCGCGCGCCTTCGAGGGCCTGAAGGAGCGTGGTATATTGGTCAAGACCCTGCACGGGTCGCATCCCCTGCTCGCCAACTGCCTGAGGCTCACGGTCGGCACCGCCGACGAGAACGCGAAACTGCTCGAGGCCCTCGCCTCGATCCTCCAGTGACCCCGGCGATTCCCATGCGCAAGGCCGAAATACAGCGCGACACGAAAGAGACGCAGGTCTTCGTGTCCGTGGACCTCGATGGCAGCGGCCACGCCGAGCTCGCCTCCGGCATCCCGTTCCTCGACCACATGCTCGACCAGGTCGCGCGCCACGGCACCATGGATCTCACCGTGCGCGCGAAGGGCGACCTCGAGATCGACGCGCACCACACGGTCGAGGACATCGGCATCACCCTGGGCATGGCGTTCGCGAAGGCGCTCGGCGACAAGAAGGGCATCCGCCGCTACGGCCACGCGTACGTCCCGCTCGACGAGGCGCTGTCGCGCGTGGTGGTCGATTTCTCCGGGCGCCCGGGGCTCGAGTTCCACGTGAGCTTCACCCGCGCGCGGGTGGGCGAGTTCGATGTCGACCTCACGCACGAATTCTTCCAGGGCTTCGTGAACCACGCGCTGGCGACGGTGCACATCGACAACCTTCGCGGCGACAACTCGCACCACCAGTGCGAGACGGTGTTCAAGGCATTCGCGCGTGCGCTGCGCATGGCGGTCGAGCGCGACGAGCGCGCGGCGGGTGTCGTTCCGTCCACCAAGGGGGCGCTCTAGCCGCGGTCATCCCCGCGCGAGGCGGGCCCAATCACCCATGCAACGCATCGCCATCGTCGACTACGGAATGGGCAACCTGCGCTCGGTGCAGAAGGCGCTCGCGCACGTGGCGCCCGCCGCGGAGGTCCGCATCACCGCGGACCCGGCTGCCATCCGCAGCGCCGATCGCGTGGTCTTCCCGGGCCAGGGCGCGATGCCGGACTGCATGCGTTCGCTGGCGGAAAGCGGTGCCCGCGAGGCGGTGGCCGAGGCGGCCGTGACGAAGCCCTTCCTCGGCATGTGCATCGGCCAACAGATGCTCTTCGAACGCAGCGCCGAGGGGGATACGCCGGGGCTCGCGCTGCTGATGGGCCGCGTGGTGGGCTTTCCCGTCACGGCGGAGCGCCGCGCCGCGGGCTTCAAGGTGCCCCACATGGGCTGGAACGAAGTGCGCCAGATCAAGCCGCACGCGCTGTGGCAGGGCATTCCCGACGGCAGCCGCTTCTATTTCGTGCACAGTTTCTATTGCGAGCCCGCGGACCAGGAGACCGCCGCCGGCGAGACGTGCTATCCCGATGCCTTTACCTCGGCCATAGCGCGGGATAATATTTTCGCGACGCAATTCCATCCGGAAAAGTCGAGCGTCGCGGGGCTCAAGCTACTCAGCAACTTTGCCACCTGGGATCCCTAGCTGCCACCCGCGCCATGCTCATCATTCCCGCGATCGACCTCAAAGACGGCCAATGCGTGCGCCTCGAGCAGGGCCGCATGGAATCCGCCACGGTGTTCTCCAGCGAGCCCGGCAAGGCCGCACGGCAATGGTGCGACCAGGGCGCGCAACGCCTGCATGTCGTGGACCTCAACGGCGCCGTGGCCGGCAAGCCGCGCAACGAGGCGGCCGTGAAGGAAATCATCGCCGCGGCGGATGCGGACGTTCCGGTGCAGCTGGGCGGCGGCATCCGCGACCTCGACACCATCGAGCGCTACCTCGACGACGGCGTCTCGTACGTGATCATCGGCACGGCGGCGGTGAAGAATCCCGGCTTCCTGCACGAGGCCTGCGACGCATTCCCCGGCCACATCATGGTCGGGCTCGATGCGCGGGAAGGGAAGGTCGCCACCGACGGCTGGTCCAAGCTCACCGGCCACGACGTGGTGGACCTCGCGAAGCGTTTCCAGGACTACGGCGTCGAGGCGGTGATCTACACCGACATCGGCCGCGACGGCATGATGTCGGGCGTGAACATCGAGGCCACGGTGCGGCTCGCGCAGGCACTCTCGGTGCCGGTGATCGCGAGCGGGGGGCTCAACAGCCTCGACGACATCCGCAGGCTCTGCCAGGTGGAGTCCGAGGGCATCACGGGCTGCATCACCGGGCGCGCCATCTACGAGGGCAAGCTCGATTTCGCCGCGGCGCTGAAGGTCGCTGCGGGCGAGCAATGACGCTTCCTTCCCCTTGCGCACTGCGCCCTGCTCATTGACCCCGATGCCTTCCTGCGCCTTGTGCCCTGTGCCTTGCGCCTTGTGCCTTGTGCCTTGCGCCTGCATCCCCTCCTGACATGGGCCTCGCCAAGCGCATCATCCCGTGCCTCGACGTGCACGCCGGCCGCGTCGTGAAAGGCGTCAACTTCGTGCAGCTTCGCGATGCCGGCGATCCGGTGGAGATCGCACGCCGCTACGACGAGCAGGGCGCCGACGAGCTGGCGTTCCTCGACATCACCGCGTCCAGCGACGCGCGCGACACCATCGTCGACGTGATCGAGCGCGTGGCCGACCAGGTGTTCATCCCGCTCACGGTCGGCGGCGGCGTGCGCCAGGTCGAGGACGTGCGCAAGCTGCTGAATGCGGGCGCCGACAAGGTGAGCATCAACACGGCCGCGGTCGAGAATCCGGAGCTGGTCGAACGCGCCGCGGGCCGCTTCGGATCCCAGGCCATCGTGGTCGCGATCGACGCGCGCCAGTCGGGTCCCGGGCGCTGGGAGGTGTACACGCACGGCGGACGCAAGGCCCGCGGGCTCGATGCGGTCGAGTGGGCGGCGCGCATGGCCGAGGCGGGCGCGGGCGAGATCCTCCTCACCAGCATGGACCGCGACGGCACCAAGAGCGGCTTCGATATCGAGCTCACGCGTGCGGTGGCCGAGGCGGTGCCGGTGCCGGTGATCGCGAGCGGCGGCGTGGGCAACATGGAGCACCTGGCGCTCGGCGTGGAGCGCGGGCATGCGGATGCGGTGCTCGCCGCATCCGTGTTCCACTTCGGCGAGATCTCCATCCCCGATGCGAAGCGCTTCATGGCCGGCCGCGGCATCGAGATGCGGCTGTGAGCGACTGGATCGAGCAGGTGGCGTGGAATGCCGATGGCCTCGTGCCCGCGGTGGCCCAGGATGCGCAGTCCGGCGAGGTTCTCATGCTCGCCTGGATGAGCCGCGAGTCGCTCGCGCGGACGCTCGAATCGGGCGAGGCCGTGTACTGGTCGCGCTCGCGCAAGGCGCTGTGGAAGAAGGGCGAGACGTCGGGGCACGTGCAGCGCGTGCGCGAGATCCGCATCGACTGCGACGCGGACGCGGTGCTGCTGCAGGTGGAATCGGTGGGCGGGGTCGCCTGCCACACGGGGCGGCGGCGCTGCTTCTTCAGCAAGCTGGAGGGGCGCGGTGGCACCGTACGCTGGATCGAGACCGACGCCGTCGTCGAGCCTTCCGCCGGAGGCGGCCATGGATGACGACGTCCTCGCGCGGCTGGAGAAGACCATCGCCGCCCGCCGCGCGGCCGATCCCGGGACGTCCTACGTGGCCTCGCTCAATGCGAAAGGGCTCGATGCGATCCTGAAGAAGGTCGGCGAGGAAGGCACCGAGACCATCCTTGCCGCCAAGGGCGCCTCGAAGGAGGCGTTGGTCCACGAGGTGGCCGACCTGTGGTTCCACTGCCTGGTGATGCTCGCGTGGCACGGCATCGGCGTGGCCGAGGTCCTGGCCGAGCTCGCGCGGCGCGAGGGCCGCTCGGGCATCGAGGAAAAGAATTCGCGCCATCCACGGAGCGCATCGTGACCGATTGCATCTTCTGCAGGATCGTCGAGGGCAGCATTCCCAGCCGCAAGGTGTACGAGGACGAGGACATGCTCGCCTTCCACGACATCAACCCGGTGGCCCCCGTGCACTTCATGATCATCCCCAAGAAGCACGTGGATTCGCTCGCCACGGCCGACGACAGCCACGCGCGCGTCCTGGGCCGGATGATGGCCATGGCGGGTCGCCTTGCGCGGGATCAAGGAGCGACGGACGGCTTCCGCACGATCGTCAATACCGGCCGGGTCGGCCGGCAGGACGTGTATCATTTGCATATTCACATCATCGGCGGTCCCGACCCGCTGCCGCGCATGATTGCGCCTGGCTGAGCACGGGGCGGAGACGAAAGCCGTCGCCTTCGGAGAGCTTCATGGGTTCCATCAGCATCTGGCATTGGGTCATCGTCCTCCTCATCGTCCTGCTCATCTTCGGCACCAAGAAGCTGCGCAACATCGGCAGCGACCTGGGCGGGGCGGTCAAGGGCTTCAAGGACGGCATGAAGGGCGGCGAGGAGGAGAAGCGCGAGCCGCCCGGCGCCATCACCTCGACCGGCACCACCATCGAGGGCGAAATCAAGGAAAAGCAGAAGTCCTGAGGCCTGGCGCCCGCGGGCTCCCGGCTCGCGTCCCGCGTCCCGATCCATGTTCGATATCGGTTTCTCCGAGCTCGTCGTCATCGGCGTGGTGGCCCTCGTGGTCATCGGCCCCGAGCGGCTGCCCCGCGTGGCGCGCACCGTCGGCGTGCTGGTGGGCCGGATGCAGCGTTATGTGAGCCAGGTCAAGGCGGACATCAACCGCGAGATGGAAATTGGCGACCTCGGCAAGGTGAAGCAGGAATTCGAAACCGCGGCGCGCTCGTTCCAGACCGAGGTGCAGTCCAAGGCCGCCGATGTGGAGCGCGAGATCCGCGAAGCGCAGGCGCAGATCGACCGCGAGCTCGCCAGCACCGCCGCCGAAACCACCGCTGCCGCGCAGTCCGCGATCGCGCCGCCCGCGGGCACGCCTTCCGCCACGATTGCCGAAGCGGCGCCGCCGCCCTCGCCGCAGCTCGAGCTGGGCATCGACGAGCCCCCCGCGCCGCTGCCACCCGCGCCCGACAAGGCTGCGGGCTGAGGCCGGCATGCCGGAGGCCGAAGAGAGTTTCCTCTCGCACCTGATCGAGCTGCGCGCGCGGCTGGTGAGATGCCTGCTCGCGTTCGCCGTCGCCGCGATGCCGATGCTGTACTTCAGCTCGGAGCTCTACGACCTGCTCGCCCTGCCGCTGATCCGCAGCCTGCCCGAAGGCTCGCGCATGATCGCCACCGGCGTCATCACCCCGTTCCTGATCCCGATGAAGATCGCGTTCACCGCGGCCTTCGTCGCCGTGATCCCGTTCACGCTGTACCAGGTGTGGGCCTTCGTGGCGCCCGGCCTCTACACGCACGAGAAGCGCCTTGCCTTGCCGCTCGTCGTGAGCAGCACGCTGCTTTTCGTGGCGGGCATGCTCTTCTGCTACTTCATCGTCTTCGGCCGCGTGTTCGCGTTCATCGCGAGCTTCGCGCCGAAGAGCATCTCGGTCGCGCCGGATATCGAGGCGTACTTCAACTTCGTCCTCGGCATGTTCATCGCGTTCGGCCTCGCGTTCGAGGTGCCGGTCGTGGTCGTGGTGCTGGTGCTCGCGGGGCTGGTCTCGGTCGAGCAGCTGCGCGAATGGCGCGGCTACGTGGTGGTCGGCATCTTCGTCATCGCCGCCATCGTGACTCCGCCCGACGTGGTTTCGCAGATCGCGCTGGCGGTCCCCATGTGCCTGCTCTACGAGGCGGGCATCATCGTGGGGCAGATGGTGTCCAAGCGCCGCGCCGCCGAGGCAACCGTCGGCGAGACGCCGCAGGACTAGTCCTCGGTATTGCGCGGCCGCGGCCGCCGCTTGCCCACGACGACCTCGAGCGTGAGCTGCTGTCCGCGGCGCACGACGTTCACCGGCACCGTCTTGCCGGGCTGCATCTCGGCGATCAGGTTGAGCGCGGTGGGCACGTCCGGCGTGGGCTTGCCGTCGACGGCGACGATCACGTCGCCCAGCTTGATGCCGCTTTTTTCCGCGGGGCTGCCGCGCTCGATGCCACCCACGATCGGGCCGCGCGAGTCCTTGAGCCCGAGCGATTCGGCGAGCTCCCCCGTGACGGGCGCCACGTCCACGCCGAACCAGCCGCGCGTGACGGCGCCGGTCTCGATGATCTGCTCCATGATCTTCTTCGCGAGGCTCACCGGGATGGCGAAGCCGATGCCCTGGTAGCCGCCGGAGCGCGAGAAGATCAGCGTGTTCACGCCGATCAGGTTGCCGTTGGTATCCACCAGCGCCCCGCCGGAGTTGCCGGGATTGATGGCCGCATCGGTCTGGATGAAGCTGCCGAACGGGTTCGCCGAGCCGATCTCGCGGCCGACCGCGCTGATGATGCCCATGGTGACGGTCTGGCCGACGCTGAAGGGATCGCCGATCGCGAGCACCACGTCGCCCACCTTGGCGGTCTCGGACGAGCCGAAGGTGATCGGCATGAGCCCCTGCGCCGCCACGCGAACGACGGCGAGGTCGGTGTCCGGGTCGGAGCCCACGATCTTGCCGATGACGGTGCGGCCGTCGCTCAGGGTCACCTGGATGTCCGACACGCCTTCCACGACGTGGTCGTTGGTGAGGATGTAGCCCTCGCGGCTCACGATCACGCCCGAGCCCAGCGACAGCTGCGTCTCCGGCGGCAGGTTGAAGCGCTCGCCGAAGAAGCGCTGGAACGCGGGGTCGTCCAGCAGCGGGTTGCGCCGGCGTACCTGGCGCGTGGCCGAGATGTTCACGACCGACGGCACCGCCTTGCGCGCGGCCTCGCTGAAGGAAAGCGCCAGCGTGTTGGCGGAGACGGCCTGCGCGGTCGCCGCCGGCACCGACTCGCGCACCTCGATCACGCGCGAGCGCCACGCGAGCCATTCGGGCTTCACGAGCGAGACCACGAAGAGGGCCGCGAGCGTGACGGTCACGGCCTGGGTGAAGATCAGCCAGAGCTTGCGCATGGACGGGTGCGGCGAAAACGCTGCATTCTAGCCGCCCCGCCTTGCGGCAGGGCTAGCGGCGCGTGGCGAGAAGGTCGCGGATCTCCCTCAGCAGCACCACGTCTTCTGCGGGGCCGGCCGGTTTTTTCTCTTCGGGTTGGCGCATGCGGTTGATGGCCCGCACCATGAGGAACACCACGAACGCCAGGACCACGAAGTTGATCAGGACGGTGAAGAAGTTGCCGTAGGCCAGCACCGGGATGCCCGCCTTGCGGACGGCCTCGAGCGTGCGCGGCACGCCCGCCGGGATCTCGGTCAGCTCGATGAAGCGGCTGGAGAAGTCGATCTTGCCGGTGAAGCGCGCGATCACCGGCATCACCAGGTCGTTCACGATGGAATCGACGATCTTGCCGAAGGCCGCGCCGATGATGACGCCGACGGCGAGGTCGACCATGTTGCCCTTGACCGCGAATTCCCGGAATTCCCGCAGGAACGAGGACATCGACCCTCCGCCAAAAGGTGAAAAAAGGAGGCAATTCGGCCCGGAAACCCGGCCTGCGTCAAGGGAAAAGGCGAAGGCGGGCTTTAAGTAGGGGGGGCAAATCCGCTAAAATGGCGAACTAACCTCGTGCCCCGCCTTTTTTCCCTTTCCGGTTCAACTACATGACCGCCATCGTCCGAGACGACGTCGATGAAAAGAGACGTCGCCTGCTGATCGTTGCCACGACCGCCACGGGTGCCGCCGTCGCGGGCGGCGTGGCCGCTCCCTTCCTCGCGAGCTGGTTCCCCAGCGCCCGCGCGCTCGCCGCCGGTGCGCCGGTCCAGGCCGACATCTCCAAGATCGAGCTGGGCCAGCAGATCACGCTCGAATGGCGCGGCAAGCCGGTGTGGATCCTCAAGCGTACACAGGAAATGCTCGAGGGGCTCACCAAGCATGATGCGCTCCTCGTGGACCCGGAGTCCAAATCCGCCGACCAGCCGGCCTACATCAAGGGGCCCACGCGCTCGATCAAGCCCGAGAATTTCGTGGTGACGGGCGTCTGCACGCACCTCGGCTGCTCGCCGAACCTGAAGAAGGAGATCGGTGCCGCCTCCGACATGGGCGCCGACTGGCCGGGCGGATACTACTGCCCCTGCCACAACTCGCGCTTCGACCTCTCCGCCCGCGTGCTCACCGGATCGCCCGCGCCGAAGAACCTGGCCATCCCGCCGCACCGCTATGCCAGCGACGGCGTAATCGTCATCGGCGAAGACACCAAAGGAGCGTAAGGAGCATGGCCACGATCGAGAAGACCCCCGTCACCGGGGCCGGGCCCTTCAACGGCGTACTGACCTGGGTCGACCAGCGCTTCCCGCTGGTGGCGATGTGGAAGGAACACGCCGCCGAGTACTACGCGCCGAAGAACTTCAACTTCTGGTACTACTTCGGCTCGCTCGCCGCCCTGGTGCTGGTCATCCAGATCGCCTCGGGCATCTTCCTCACGATGAACTACAAGCCCGCGGCGGCGGATGCGTTCGCTTCGGTCGAGTACATCATGCGCGACGTGCCGGGCGGCTGGTTCATCCGCTACGTGCATTCGACGGGCGCCTCCGCGTTCTTCATCTGCGTGTACCTGCACATGGTGCGCGGGCTCATGTACGGCTCCTATCGCAAGCCGCGCGAGCTGCTGTGGATCTTCGGCGTGCTGATCTACCTGTGCCTCATGGCCGAGGCCTTCTTCGGCTACCTCCTGCCGTGGGGGCAGATGTCGTTCTGGGGCGCGCAGGTGATCATCAACCTGTTCGGCACCGTTCCGCTCATCGGCGAGCCGCTCGCCATCTGGATCCGCGGCGATTACAACGTCTCCGACGCCACGCTGAACCGCTTCTTCGCCCTGCACGTGGCCGCGGTGCCGCTCGTGCTGATCGGGCTGGTCGCCGCACACCTCATGGCGCTGCACGAGGTGGGCTCGAACAACCCGGACGGCGTCGAGATCAAGAAGAACATCGACCCGCGTTCCGGCCATCCGGTGGACGGCATCCCCTTCCACCCGTACTACACGGTGAAGGACACGCTCGGCGTCGCGGTCTTCCTCATCGTCTTCTCGGCGATCCTCTTCTTCTCGCCGGAGATGGGCGGCTACTTCCTCGAGGCCAACAACTTCATCCCGGCCGATCCGCTCAAGACCCCCGAGCACATCGCGCCGGTGTGGTACTTCACGCCGTTCTACGCCATGTTGCGCGCCGTGCCGCCGCTCTTCGGCTCGCAGTTTCCCGGCGTGGCGGTGATGGGCGCCGGCGTGATCATCCTGTTCTTCCTGCCGTGGCTGGACCGCGGCCGGGTGCGGTCGATCCGCTACCGCGGCCCGCGCTGGAAGCGCTTCTTCGCGTTCTTCGTGATCGCCTTCCTCGTCCTCGGCTATCTCGGGGTCGAGCCCACCACGGTCTGGGGCGCCTTCCCGAACGGCGCGCCGGTCGTCGGCGGCGATTACGTGGCGCTTTGGGCCGCGCGGGTGCTCACGATCATCTACTTCGCGTTCTTCCTGCTCATGCCCTGGTACACCGCGAACGATCGCGAGAAGGCCGAGCCGCAAAGGGTGACCTGGTGATGAAAAAGCTCCTCGCCATCTTCCTGCTCGCGATCCCGGCGGTCGCCTTCGCGCAGCACGGCCTCCAGCTCGAGCGTGCACCGATCGACCTGCACGACAAGGCCTCGCTGCAGCGCGGCGCGGCGATCTTCGTGAACCATTGCCTCAACTGCCATTCGGCGAGCGCGATGCGCTACGCGCGCCTCCAGGACCTCGGCCTCACCGAGCAGCAGATCAAGGACAACCTGCTCTTCACGACGGAGAAGATCGGCGACACGATGGCCGCTTCGCAGGACGTGAAGATCTCGAAGGCGGCGTTCGGCGTCGTGCCTCCGGATCTCTCCCTCGCCGCTCGCTCCCGCAGCGCGGACTGGCTCTACACCTACCTGCGCAGCTTCTACCGCGATCCGAAGAGCAAGACCGGCTGGAACAACACGGTCTTCCCGAACGTCGCCATGCCGAACGTCCTCTGGGAATACCAGGGCGAGCAGGTCATGCAGGTCAGCGAGCGCCGCGACGAGAACACGGGTGACGTGACCGAGACGCACCGGCTGGTGATCGAGCGGCCGGGTTCGCTCGACCGCGGCCGCTACGACCAGTACGTGGGCGATCTCGTGAACTACCTCGTGTACATGGGGGAACCGGCGCAGACCAGCCGCAAGATGTGGGGGGTCGTGGCGCTGTTCGTCCTCAGCTTCTTCTTCCTGCTGGCGCTGCTGCTCAAGCACGAATACTGGAAGGACGTGCGCTGATCGCGCGCGGGTGGCGACCAAAAAGGTGAACAAGCCATGATGACGCTCTACTCGGGGATTACCGACCCCTTCAGCCATCGGTGCCGGATCGTGCTCTACGAAAAGGGCATGGATTTCGAGATCATCGACGTGGACCTCCTCAACAAGCCCGAGGACCTCGCGGTGATGAATCCCTACAACCGCACGCCGGTGCTGGTGGAGCGCGACCTCGTCCTGTACGAGTCGAACATCATCAACGAGTACATCGACGAGCGTTTCCCGCACCCGCAGCTCATGCCGGCGGACCCGGTCATGCGGGCCCGTGCGCGGCTTTTCCTGTTCCGCTTCGAGCAGGAGCTCTTCAACCACGTGCAGACGCTCGAGACCGGCACGCAGAAGGCGCAGGAGAAGGCGCGGCTCTTCATCCGCGAGAACCTGATCCAGATCGCCCCGATCTTCGTGAAGCAGAAGTACATGCTGGGGGAGGAATTCTCCATGCTCGACGTGGCCATCGCGCCGCTCCTCTGGCGCCTCGACCACTACCAGGTCCAGCTCACGAAGCAGTCCGCGCCGCTTTTGAAATACGCCGAACGGCTCTTCTCCAGGCAGGCCTTCATCGACTCGATGACCGCCTCCGAGAAGGCCATGCGCAGGTAAACTCTCGCGCATGGCCGACGTTTCGACCAAACCCTACTTCATCCGCGCGATCTACGAGTGGTGCTCGGATTGCGGCTTCACGCCGTACCTGAGCGTCCGGGTGGACGAGCGCACCCGCGTCCCCATGGAGTACGTGAAGAACGGGGAGATCGTGCTCAACGTGAGCCTGAGCGCCACCCGCAACCTCACCATCAACAACGAGCTGATCCAGTTCTCCGCCCGCTTCAACGGGGTTTCGCGGGAGGTGAGCATCCCCGTGGACCGTGTCCAGGGCATCTTCGCCCGGGAGAACGGGCAGGGCGCCTTCTTCACGGTGGAGTCGCCGTCCGCCCTCACGACGACGCCGGCGCCGCCGGTGGCCTCGGGCGAGGCCGATGCCGAGCCGCCGAAGCCCCCGCCGGGCAAGTCGCGGCTGAAGCTGGTCAAGTAAGCGCTAACTCTGGTTTCGCCGGCCGGCATAGCTCAGCTGGTAGAGCAACCGCCTTGTAAGCGGTAGGTCCCCCGTTCGATTCGGGGTGCCGGCACCCAACCCGCGACGCTCCTTTCGAGATGCCGGCACGCTCGCCAATCCGGTGGAAGCTGCGGGCGCGCGCGACGCTCAGTCGTCCCTGCGCCGCAGCACCACGGCGTCGTGCGCGTCGTGGATGAGGCGCTCGTGGTAGGCGGCCAGCTCGAAGAACCGCGTCCACTTGGCGCGCACGTACGTCTCCGAATGCATCGCGACCATGTAGAAGTCCGGCAGTCCCGCGGTGATCGCGCCGGTCCGGTAGGAGAATCCGCGGGTCGCGACCTCCGCGCAGACGTCCGGGTGCGCGTCCTTGCAGTAATGGCCCCCGTGAACGGACGCCACCACCACGCCCCCCGGCCGGACGATGCGCCGCAGCTCCGAGAGCCAGGCGAACTGCATCTCCTCGGGCAGGTGGGTGAAGACCGATACCGAGTACACCGCGTCGAACTCGCCCTGGGCGAAGGAGGTGGGCGGCATCGCGCCATTGACCCGGAATGCCGCGAGCGGCGCGAGGTTGGCCGAATCCCAGGCGATGGCCTCGGCGTCGATGTCGCATCCCCAGAGCTCGCCGCGATGGGGCAGGTCGGCGAAACCCGCGAGGACGCGTCCGCAGCCGCAGCCGAAGTCGAGGATCGCGCGCGCCTCGCCGAGGGGCTTTCCGGCTTGCGCGAAGGCGGCCTCGACCTGGCTCAGGATGACGCGGCCCTCCCGATAGAACGCGGCGCCCCATGCACCGCCGACCTGCCGTACCTGGAGGTGGTCCGGCGGCAGCGGCAGGGAGGCCGTCGCGGAAGGGCGCTCACGCACGGCGTCGGCGGACGGGATCGCCAAACCCGGGCGATCCGGGGCCGGCTCGCCCCACGTGCGCACCGATCGGCCGGAAAGCCATCCCGAGCGCGAGCCATCGTCGAAGCGTGCGCGGATGCGCAAGTCGATGTCCGCGCCGCGAGGCGAGTGGCCAGCGCTCGCGACGAGGCGAAAGCCCGGCGACGCGAGCGCGGGCAGTGCCAGCGCCGCGGCCACGTCGGGCCGCGGGAACAGCAAGGGGGTCTCACCCGCCCGTTCTTCCCCCGCGAATGCCTCGATCGCGGCGATGCGCTCCTGGTCCGGGCCCAGCCAGGCCCATCCCTCGACGGGAAAGGCGAAGCGGTCGACGGTGTCGCCGGACGCGGGATGGTCGATGACCGCATGCGCGTCGGGCGCCGCACGCGCTTTGCGGCCGATGCGCCGAAATATCAACGGAAAGCCCTGTTTTGTTTGCCGAAGAGGCGCAAATCGTGGATAATTGAGAGTTTCGCGGAGGGGTGCCCGAGTGGTTAAAGGGGGCAGACTGTAAATCTGTTGGCCTTGCGCCTACGTTGGTTCGAATCCAACCCTCTCCACCAAGCATTTGCAGGTCGGGAGTCAAGCCTCGCGGGTGTAGCTCAATGGTAGAGCAGAAGCCTTCCAAGCTTACGACGAGGGTTCGATTCCCTTCACCCGCTCCAGCAGCTCCAGCAACAGATGCGCCCATGTAGCTCAGTGGCAGAGCACTCCCTTGGTAAGGGAGAGGTCATGCGTTCAATCCGCATCATGGGCACCAGTTAACACGGCGGCAAAAACACCAACGATTCTCCAGGACACGCAATCATGGCAAAGGGCAAGTTCGAGCGTACCAAGCCGCATGTGAACGTCGGCACGATCGGTCACGTGGACCACGGGAAGACGACGCTGACGGCGGCGATCACGACGGTGCTGTCGAAGAAGTTCGGCGGCGAGGCGAAGGCCTA
>DATMJE010000006.1:0-7742 GCA_035553995.1 Usitatibacter sp.
TGCGCCTCGGTCCAGTCGAAGTCCACCGGGCAGATGGTGTCGTGCACCGCGGTGACGTCGCCCTGCGCATTGCGCACCGGGAAGCGCGCGCCGTGGCCGCTGTAGTGGAAGAAGAGCCGGTCGCCGGGCCGCGCGCCCGCAACGAGCCACTCGAGCCGGTCGCGGATGTTCGCCGTGGTGGCGCGCGCATCGACGACCAGCCGTATCTCGGCGCTGCGAAAGCCGCAGATGTCGACGAGAAGGCGCGCCATGTCCTTCACGTCGTTGACGCAGCCGTTGAGCGGCTGGCCGGGATATGCGTTGATGCCTACGAGGAGTGCTCGGTTTGCCATGATTCCCCCTGGGTGCGTTGATGGACGATCACGCGCCGCCTGTCCCGGCGAGATAGGCAGCGTAGTGCGTCGCGCCTGCGGGCGTCACCACCCGCGCAGGTGGGAGATGGCGCAAACGCCGTTTAGTCGTCTTCGAGCAGCGGGCGGCGCGTGCGCAGGAAGAGGGAGAGCGCGATCGGCACCGTCGTCACCACGCCGATCGCGAGCAGCGTCCAGCCGACGGTGCGGCGCGTTTCGCGGCCGAGATAGTTGCTCGCGAGCAGGGCGAGGCCCGCGCCACCCATGGCACGCGTCGCGGCGACGAAGAGAACCTCGGGAACGGCGACGTCGATGGTTCGCATGGTTCACCTCCCATGGCTGGAAAATGCATCAGACGGCTGCGTGGCCACGGCGTTCAACGAGAAGCCGCGGCGCGTAACCGGGACGGACAGCTTCGCGTCAGCGCGCGAGCTTCACGATGCGCACCTGCCCCTGCACCAGGTCGGGCACGTACGCGGTATCGCCCATCATGCAGAAGTCTGCCGGTCCCTTGAAATTCTTCGCCAGCGGCTGCACCCCGTCCGGCACGGTGTAGCGGAAGAACGAGCCCGTGTCCCAGTCGGTGGCGAGGAGGGAGCCGTCAGGCAGCTGCGCCAAACCGTCGAGCCGCCCGATCGGCTGCGTCACCGGCTTCGTCTGGTTGTCGTGGCCCATCGAGTAGACGGGTTTCGGCTTGTCGGCTGCGAGGAAGCCCGCCATGAGCAACGTGCCGTCCTTCGCGGGCCAGAGGCCGTTGGGATACACCTCCCGCTTGGACCATACGGTGGTCACGCGCGGCTGCATGGAAGCATCGAGGAAATCGGCGGGCTCGATGCGGAAGAGCTGGTCGGTGCGATTGTCGCTCACCCACACGACGCCGTTGCGCATCGTGACGTCGTTGGCGAACTCGGCACCGGGGATCTGGATCTTGCGGCCCTTCTTCGTTTTCGTGTCGAAGATCCAGACGCCGTCGATGTCGGTCACCCAGAGGCGCCCGCCCTCGACCCAGATGCCCTTCGGCTTGTTCATCGTGTCGCTGAACACGCGCTGCTCGATCACGCGGCCGTCGAGCGCCACCTTGCTGATGAAGCCCTTGCCGTCCTTCTCGCCGGGCTTGAGCTCGGTGCCCCCGAACTGGCTCACGTAGAGCACCTTCTCGGAGGCATCGCAGCCCACCGATTCCGGGAACGCGAAGCCGCCGATCACGGTATCGGATACCACGTGCATCGGCCCGCTCGGCACGCCGCCGCCTTCCATCGTGGCGCAACTCGTGGCGAACACGGGGATCAATGCAAGAAGAAGCTGGGTGCGCATGGCGCCTCCTTTTTTCGGGATGGACGATGCGCACGATACCAAATCCGGCGGAGAACCCGCGCCGCCACCTCGCGATCACGCAGCCTCGGCCACAGGCAGAGCGGCCATGGTGCCCAGCAGCTCGGATACGGCGCGCGTGCCGATCTCGGTGCGCGCGAGCTGCAACGGGATCGCCCCGCCCAGCGCCGCTTGCGGCTCCCGCAGCCAGCGCATGGCGGCCTCGCGATCGTGCAGCGCCTGTTGCGCGAGCGCATAGAGCCGTGCGCAGCGCAGCAGCCGGTCCGAGCTGGCGCTTTCGAGCGGCCGCTTGCCCGACTGCCATTGGGCGAAGCTGAACATGCTCACGCCGACCAGTGTCACCAGCTCCTCCCGCGTGAGAGTCAGGGCCTCCTGCGGTTGCGTCGCGGGGCCGAAAATCTCCGACAGCGAGAGCATCACCAGCCCCTGCACGGAGATCGCCTTCACAGCGAGGACATAGGAATTACGTACGAAAGGGTTCCTGGCATTCACGGGACCTCCGGTCGAGGGCAGGTTGGCGAGTGCCACTTTCCCCGGCGCCGCGGCGGAAGTCCTGAACTGCCGCTGAAACGTTCTGAAACCGGGAATGACACAATGCGGCCGATGGCGACGACCGGCACGCTGCCCCGCTGCACCTGGCCCGGGCAGGACCCCCTGTATCTCGACTATCACGACCGCGAGTGGGGCGTGCCGCAGCACGACGACCGCGCGCTCTTCGAGATGCTCGTGCTCGAGGGCTTCCAGGCGGGCCTCGCGTGGATCACCATCCTGCGCAAGCGCGAGAATTTCCGCCGCGCGTTCGACGGCTTCGACCCCGCCAGGATCGCGCGCTATACGCCGGCGAAGGTCGAGCGGCTGTTGCGCGACGAGGGCATCGTGCGCCACCGCGGCAAGATCGAGGCGGCGATCCTGTCGGCCCGCGCGTGGCTGGCGGTGATGGAAAACGGCCCCGGCTTCGCGAGCCTCGTGTGGGCCTGCGTGGATGGGCGCCCGATCGTGAACCACCCGCGCTCCGGGGCGGATATTCCCGCGCAGACGCCGGCATCGAAAGCGCTGTCGAAGGAGCTCGTCGCACGTGGCTTCCGTTTCTGCGGCCCGACCACGGTCTACGCATTCATGCAGGCGAACGGGCTCGTGAACGACCACGTCGTCACCTGCTTTCGCCACGCGGACTGCGCGGCGCTGGCTAATGGCGCCACAACGCGTAGCCGATGATGCAAGCGGCGAGGAGCGCCAGCGCACCCAGCGCCCCCACTCGCAGCGATTCGCTGGACAGGGGCGGCCGGGCCTGCTCCTCGGCGAAGATGAGGCCGCGCACGTCGTCCGGCAGCGGTCCTATCCCGCGGATGGCGCCCGTGACGGGATCGACCGTGACGAGCGCCGCCTTCGACGGCGCACCACCGTTCGAGTTGACCCCGTAGAGGACGCCCGCGGGCGAAACGGTGAAGTTGTCGATCGAGGCGTCATGGACGGCGCCGGTGAGCCTGGGGCCGATGGTGACCGCGCCGGTCGCGAGATCGATCGAGTCGAGCGTGCCCTGCGCACCCTTCACCGCGACCATCGCCGTGTGACGCACGTCGTCCACCACGATGGCGCCGCCGGCCGAGCCGGGAATGGGATCGCGATTGACAGGCGTGACCTCGCCGGTCTGGAGGTCCACGCGCACGACGCGCTGCTGGTCCGGCGCCCACATGTACAGCGTGCCATCCGCGCCGAAGGCCAGGTCCGAGCCGCGCGCTGCGAGCCGCGCCACGATCCGCGCTTCGGCGCGCCGCAGGTCGATGGCCAGCAGGGAGCGCGGCACGATGGGGGAAAGGCCCGCCGTGATGCCGTAGAGCACGCCGCTGCCCGGCTCCGCCGCGATGGACACGACGCCCACGGGAACGTCGCCCACGTGGATCGCGCCGATCAGCGTGGCCGTCGCACGATCCGGATCGACCGTGTAGAGGTTGCCCGAGATGAAGGCGCCGCCCGCGGACGCTTCCGAGCGCAGGCTCGTCGCGTAGAGCGTTTCCCGCGCAACGGCGCCCGGGGAGCAGAGGATCGCCGCGGCGACGAGCGCGGCTCGCACCAGTATCATGCGGCGATGGCGCGGCAATGCGGCTTCACGTGGATCGAGATCCTCACGGTCATGGCCGTCCTCGGTGTCCTCGCGCTCATGGCCGTGCCCAGTATGCGCGACGGCGTGCTGCGCAAGCAGGTGAGCGAGGGGATCGTGCTCGCCGACGTCGCGCGGGTCGGTGTGCAGACGGCGTGGGCCCTGAATGGCGCGATGCCCGCGGACAACAAGGCCGCGGGCGTGCCCGAGAGCCGCAAGATCGTCGGCAACGTCGTGCAGGCGGTGAGCGTGGAGCAGGGCGCGATCACCGTCACCTTCGGCAACAACGCGAGCAAGGCGCTCGACGGCAAGCGCGTGACGCTCAGGCCTGCCGTCGTGCCCGATGAGCGCGCCGTCCCCATCGCCTGGCTCTGCCACCAGGCGAAGGCGCCCGGTGGCATGGAGGTCCACGGCCGCGACGACACGGACGTGCCGCCGGAATGGCTGCCCGTCGCGTGCCGCCAATGATCGCGCCTAGGCCGCCTTGCGTCCCGCCTGCTTGCCCTCGAGGCAGCTCCACAGCGCGTCGTTGAACGCGGGGATGTCGTCGGGCTTGCGGCTCGTCACGAGCTGGCCGTCGACGACCACCTTCTCATCGCTCCACTGCGCGCCCGCGTTGCGCAAGTCGGTCTGCAGCGTGGGCCAGCTCGTCATGCGCTTGCCCTTCGCCACGCCCGCATCGATCAGCGTCCACGGGCCGTGGCAGATCGCGGCGATGGGCTTGCCCTCGGCGGCGAAGTCGCGGATGAAGCCGATGGCTTCCTTGCTGAGGCGCAGCTGGTCCGGATTCGCGACGCCGCCCGGAAGAACGAGCGCGTCGAACTCCGCGGGGTTCGCATCCTTCACGTCCATGTCGACCGGGAACTTGTCTCCCGGCGTGAAGTGGTTGAAGCCCTGCACCTGCTGGCCCTTGCCCTTGGGTGAGATCAGCGTGACCTTCGCGCCGTGCTGCTCGAGGAATTGGCGCGGCCGGGTGTATTCGACCTGCTCCACGCCGTCGGTCATGAGCACCGCGATGCGCTTGCCCTGCGATGTGTCCTGTTTCGTAGCCATGGGGTCCTCCTGCGGAAAACGAGTAGGTGAGTCCGCGCGGCGCGCGTGAGGTTGCACGTCCCCATGGCGTAAGCGCCGTCCTACCTTTCCATCGCGCCGACGTCCACTGACAAGCGAAAATCGACAACTCGAGCGCAGAGTCCCTACTCGAATTCCCGGGTGCGACCGACATTCCGCGGCACCGCGGCTTCCTACAATGGAACGGTTGCAATCAATTGCACCGAAGCAACGGCTTCATTCCCTTAAACGAGCAGGAGGCACTTCTATGCGCAAACTCGCGCCTATCTTCATCTCTTCGATCGTCGCGCTCGCCGCCGGCAACGTGTTCGCCAACTCGGCGGCCAAGAACTCCGCGGGCATGGATTCCACCGGCTCGCCCACGGTGAGCTCGAACACGCAGAACCAGGACAAGACCTCGTACGGCGATCGCAGCCAGACCTCGCCCGGCACGAACGCCAAGATGAACGCCAACACCACCACGGGCCAGAGCTCGTCGGTCTCGGACCCGAACTGGGCCGCGAACGAGGACAAGAAAGAGCACAGCGACCAGACGGCCACGGAGCCGACCGAAAAGTCGGTGAAGAAGACCACCAAGACGAAGCACAAGGTCGCGAAGGCGAAGAAGCACGACACGACCACCTCCTCGATGGACACGACGGCGAACCAGCCCGCGCCGACCGTCGACGCCTCGAGCCCGCCGACCAGCACGACCAACGGCGCCGCGGCCAACTCGACGACGGGCAAGTCGCCGGGGCAGTAATCCGCGTCAGGTGATGTGAAGGAGGCCGGCTCGATGCCGGCCTTTTTTTATGCGCCCGCGAGATGGCGCCGATGGAGGAGACGTCCCCTCGCCCCGGTCACGAAGGAACAGTGCGGACGTATCCCCATCCCCCCATCACGAGCGCCATCCTGGGGCACACGCCGGTGCAGCCCGCCCCGCGCCGGTGCCACCAGCTTTCCCGAAACCTTCAAGCGCCCGGGCCCGAAGGGGCAATTGCGCGTGGTACGCCGATTGCTACACTTTTCGGCATGAACAGAGCCGCCCTCATCCTCGCCGCCTCCGCGTTCCTCGGCGCCTGCGCCACGACGAACGTGCAAGTGACGGCACACGCCGTCCCGGCCGCGTCGCGCGCGACCGAGGACGTGGAATGCATGTCCGAGTGCCTGCAGGACGGCTCCGAGGACTGCGAGACCTGCGCGGTCCATTGCCTCGGCCACACGCCGGGCAACACCACGCATGTGGATGAGCCGGATGCAGAACCGGACGTCGCCGACAACACGGCATGAACTGACCAAACCCGTCAGTCCCCCCTTCGCGAGCCTTTCGCAGCGCCCTGTTTCCTCGGGGGAAATAACCCCCCATTCCCGGCTAATTCCCCCATTGGGATAGCGCGTCCCAAAATCGGGACGCGCCCCCGGTTTTCCGCTATGCGGGAAATCGGGACGGACCCGATTTCCCGCCCAGCGGAACGCCGCGGACCGCGGCGTCGGCGTTTCGGCATACTCCTGCCGATGAGCGATCCCTTTGCGCTGGTGGCGCGGCATGGCCTGCTGCTCGTGTTCGCGAACGTCCTGGTCGAGCAGGCGGGCCTGCCGATTCCTGCATTGCCGACGATGGTGGTGGCCGGTGCCTTCGCCGCGGAAGGACATATGCCGGTAACCGCACTCCTCACGGTGGTGATCGCCGCCGCGCTCGCCGGCGATGCGCTCTGGTACGTCGCGGGCCGGCGCTACGGCGTGCGCGTGCTGCGATTGCTGTGCAAGGTGTCGCTCTCGCCCGACGCGTGCGTGCGCCAGACCGAAGACAAGTACGGACGCTGGGGCACGTTCACGCTGGTCTTCGGCAAGTTCGTGCCGGGTGTGTCGACCCTGGCGCCGCCGCTCGCGGGTGCGATGGGGCTCAGCTTCCCGCGCTTCCTGCTCCTCGATGCGATCGGCTCGCTGCTGTGGGCCGGCGTCGCGGTCGCGGTCGGCGCGCTCTTCCACGGCCAGATCACCGCCGTGATCGACGTGCTGGCGGACCTCGGCGTCAAGGCGCTGCAGGTCGTTGGCCTGCTGCTCGTCGCCTTCATCGGCTTCAAGTGGTTCGAGCGGTGGCGCTTCCTGCGATCGCTGCGGCTCGCGCGCATCAGCGTGGACGAGCTGCGCAACCTCATCGATGCGGGCAGCGCACCGGTCGTCGTCGACGTGCGCTCGCCCTCGGTGCGCGCGCTGGATGCGCGCTACATTCCGGGCGCGCTCGCGATGGACCTGCACGACGTGCGCGAGCACCGCGCCGACCTTCCCCCCGAGCGCGAGATCGTGTTCTATTGCAGTTGCCCCAACGAGGCCTCGGCCGCCGCGGCGGCGCGCCAGCTCATGGCCCTCGGCTATGCGAAGGTGCGGCCGCTGCTGGGCGGCCTGGACGAGTGGGTGGCGGCAGGATACGACGTCGAACGACGCGCCTGAGGATGGCAGGAGGAGCCATGGATGGCCTGATGATGCAGATGCCGCTGCTGGTGTCGTCGCTGCTCGCGCACGCCGACCGGCACCACGGCGATACCGAGATCGTGTCGCGCCGCGTCGAGGGCGACATCCACCGCTACACCTATCGCGATGCGCACCGGCGCGCACGCCAGCTTGCGAATGCGCTCCACGCGCTCGGCGCAAGCGAAGGCGACCGCATCTCGAGCCTCGCCTGGAACGGCCATCGCCACTTCGAGCTCTTCTATGCGGTCGCGGGCGCGGGGCTCGTCATGCACACCGTCAATCCGCGGCTCTTCCCCGAGCAGGTCGCGTGGATCATCGACGACGCGGGGGCGCGCCTGCTGTTCGTCGACCTCACGTTCATGCCGCTGGTGGAGAAGATCGCGCCGCTCTGCCCGAAGGTGGAGCACGTCGTGGTGATGACCGACCGCGCGCACATGCCG
>DATMJE010000007.1:0-8992 GCA_035553995.1 Usitatibacter sp.
CCGTGCCAATGTAAGCGGGAAGGAGCAGGAGACCGTACGCGACGGGGTTCGAGCCGGCGTACTCGGCCACCCACGGCGTAACAAGCGCCGCTGCCACGCCCGCCTCCTCGCTTGGAAAGCTGTGCCCCTCGCTGCCTTGCCACCACTTGCAGGGGTCATGCGCCTGTGCCGGCCGAAGTCGTCCGAAGAGCGGCTTGACAGGCAAGCTGGCCGCCTCCGCGAGCACTTGCGCCTCCGCGGCCTCCCACATCGTCCGTCCGATTCGAGACTGCGTCCCTTCCCACATCGCCCCCGCCAGGTTGGCGATGGTCAGCGTGTTCGACACCGTACGGTACGCCGACGGATTCCATAAACCTGAGTCATCGAAACTCACTTCATTGTCGATGTGCGACCAGAAGCAGCCTGCGTGTGCAACACCGCAGAGTGCGGCCGCCCCGGCGGCAAGGCAGGGGCGCGCACGGCTTGTGGAAAAAAAGCCCCGCTGGAGGACGGGGCTGCAACCGGCGTTCACTTCTGCCCCGGGTTGATCAGAATCTGTATGCCGCGCCGACCGAAATTCCCTGCAGCTTGCCGCCGGCAAAGCAGTGCGGCCCTTCGTTGCTCACGGCCCCTGTCGTGGGGTCGAACGCAGCCATCGGCGTGGAGTCGTGGCAATCGGTCGTCACGCCGTGTCCTCCCGCGCCCAGGTCGTAGTGTGCGTCGGCATGGTTGTTCGTCATCGCGTAGTCGACGTAGAACGTGAGGCTGCGGTCCAGCGCATGACGCCATGCAACGGTGTACATGTTGGCCTCGTTGTCGGGATTCGCGCCGCCCGGCGTGTTGTGCTGGCCAGGATCTCCAGGCGTGGAGCCGGCGTGTGCCCAGCCGAAGCTCACGCTGTCCGCGTGCGTGAGGACCTGCGTGAGCGCAACCCACGTCGCATTCGGGCGCGTGCGTTCGTTCTGGAAATCGAGCTCCGCCGGCAGCTTGCGCTTCGTGCGTTCCCAAAGCAGGCTGATCGTCGTGTGCGTCGGAAACGAATATTGCCCGCCGACCTTGTAGGCGCTCTCATCCGCCGTGTCGCGCGGGTCCAGGTTGGGAAGATCGCTCGTGCGGTTGACGTGCTTGTGCAGCTCGTAAGCGGTCGTGAGATACAGGGACCCGGCGAGGTACGAAAGACTCACGCTCGAGAGATCTCCGAAGGAACCGTCGTTACAAGTCGGTGGAAGCGCGCCGCTGCCGGGAATGTTTCCGCCGGCGCAGTCCGGCTCCGCCGAGGCGACGATGCTGCTCGTACCGTCGCGGTTTTGGCCCGGTGAATACATCGCCTTGAACGACACGCCGCTCCAGCCCGGCGACTCGTACCAGATCGCGTGCGCTGCACGCAGTCCGAACTCGACGCGGTTGTCGCCACCGGTGTTGCCCATGATCACGCGGTAGTCCCCAAGCATCCCGGAGAACGGGTTCAGGCGATCGGTCGATGTCTTGTACGGCGTCTCGGACTTGCCGACCATGACGGCGCCCCACAGCTTCTGGTCGGCAAAACCGATGAAGCTGTTGCGCGAGAAGAGCGCGCCATTGACCGAGTCGCTGATGTTCGAGGTCGTCTGCTTCGTTCCCGGAGTCGCGCTGATGTCGATGCCCGCCTCCAGCTGCCAGATGAAGTTGACCTCCCGCAGCGGGTGCGTGCCGCGCATGCCGAAGTAGGAAAGATTCGTCGAGACCGCCGGCTGCCAGCCCATCTTGCCCACCGGTTGACCGCCGTTGTCGCCGTAATCGCTCTTCAGCCCCTTCGTCGTCGAATCGACGGAGACATCGAAGTTTCCGTAGAGCTGCACTTCACCCCCGCCGGGCACGAGGAATGTCGCGCCCGAGTTCGGCTTGAGGCGCACGAAGGACGCAGAGGTTGAATCCTGCGGTGCCTGCGCTGCCAGCGAGGCAGGGGGTGGTGATGGCGGCGGCGCGGGCGGCTTCGCCTGCATCCTTTCCACCGTGGCCTTGAGCTCGTCGATCTGGCGTTGCAACTGATCGATCTGCCGCTTCAACGCTTCGGGATCACTCTGTGCGTGGACCGCTCCCGACATCGTCGTGACCGCGAGCAGTAGCGGCGAATACCTTCGCAAGACGTGCATGCGTTTCCCCTCACACTGTTGATGATCTTGTTGTGAGTCGCGATTTCCCTCCGCGTGAATCGGAAACGCATTGACGAAGATCAAGTGCTGTCGTGAAGCCTTCGCGAAGCCATCGCGAATCCTTCCTGGCAGCTTTTTGCTAAGGCCGGGCTAAGTTTGAGGCGGCCATGCCGCGTGCCGCGGCGCATGGCGTGTTTGTCGCAATGCTCGTCCGCACTCTGCAATGCGATCATTACTCGAGGGAATTGATCCTGACCGCGTCGCCGATGCGAATGCTGCCGCCGCGCAGGATCCTGGCCCTCAGTCCGCCCCGGCCGTGGAAGAACGAGATCACCTGCGGATGCGTTCTTTTCGCGAACAGGCTGCACGGCTCGCACAGCTCGAGCCCCTCGAGCAGCGCGTCCCCGACGAGAAACTGCACGCCGACGAGATCGTTGAGGCGGATGCCGATCGTCACGATGTTCCTGCGCGGCATGTCCTCGGTCAGCGTCAATCCGAGCTCCTTCGTAAACGCCTCGATGGCTTCCGCTTCGATCAACGAAATTTGATAATCGGGCCCTCGCCGGATGGCCTGCTCGCGATACCGATCGCCTGCAAGGCCTTCCCCTGCAACGGCATCGACGGCAGCCATGCTCTTCATGGGCGCGCCACGGGCTGCCGCGACGAAGATGTGCTTTACCATTGATCGACGATTTCCGTTCCCGACCCGGCATACATTAGCGCGAAAGGGCCGCATGCAAGCTCGCGACGAGCTCCGACCGCAAGCCACCGCGTCGCCGCTCTGGCACAACCGCGACTACATGTGGCTCTGGAGCGGCCAGGTCGTCTCGACGCTGGGATCGACCGCCTCGACGGTCATCTATCCGCTGCTGATCCTCGCGCTCACGAGCTCCCCCGAGGCGGCGGGTGTGGCCGGTGCGTTGCGGACACTGCCCTACCTGGCGCTCAGCCTGCCGGTGGGTGCGCTCATCGATCGCTGGGACCGCAAGGCGGTGATGATCCGTTGTGACATCGGACGCGCGCTCGCGGTGGTTTCGATTCCGCTGGCGGTCGCGTTCGACGCGCTCACCGTGGCGCAGATCTACGCGGTGACGCTCATCGAGGGAAGCCTCTTCGTGTTCTTCAACATCGCGGAGGTCGCGGCACTCCCGCGCGTGGTGCCCGCGGCGCAGCTGCCCGAAGCCACGGCGTACAACGAGGCGGGCTACGGAGTCGCGAACATCCTCGGCCCGCCGATGGGGACGATCCTCTACCAGGCGTTCGGCCGCGCCGTCCCGTTCATCGCCGACGCGCTCACCTACTGTGTGTCGATCGCCTCGTTGCTTCGCGTGAAGGCGCCATTCCGGGTCGAGAGCGCGCCGCAAAAGCGAGACTTGCGTCACGAGGTCGCGGAAGGGTTGCGCTGGCTGTGGGCGAATCCCCTCATCCGCTACATGGCGTTCCTCACCGGCGGACTCAACGTGATCAACGCCGCCATGCCGCTCCTCATGATCGTGCTCGCGAAGGGCCTGGGCGCGAGCGACGCGCAGATCGGCGTGATCTTCAGCTTCATCGGCGCGGGAGGGATCCTGGGCTCGCTCATCGGCGGAAGGGTGCAGCGGCGCTTTTCGTTCGGCCAGGTCATCATCGGCATCATGGCCGTCGAAGCAGTGCTGTTCCCGCTCTACGCGATCATGCCTTCATACCTCTGGCTGGGCGTCGTCGCCGGCACGTATTACTTCATGAGCCCGATCTACAACGTCGTGCAGTTCAGCTATCGCCTCACGCTGATTCCGGATCGGCTGCAGGGGCGCGTGAACAGCACGTTCCGCCTGCTCGCCTTCGGCTTCATGCCGCTCGGGGCGGCCCTTTGCGGCGCCGCGCTCGAGCGGCTCGGCTCGACGGCAACGGTGGCGCTATTCTCCATGCTGCTCATCGCGCTCGCGGTCGCGACGGCGCTCAATCGCCACGTGCGCCACGCCGCTCCCATCGGGCATCCGCCGGCCGCATGACTGCGGAGTTCGTCGTTTCGCTTCCGCTGCCGGGTGCCGGTGCGGGTTGATTGCGGACTAAGTCGCCTCGAGATTGCCGCTCCGGCGGCGAGGCTCGCCGATACTCACGCTCGAGTCGGTGGCTGCGGCGGATCGCGCGGACCCATGGCACCACCATCCCGGCGAGCAGCAGGAAAATCACCAGCAGGATAACCTTCAGTAGCGCGGTTTCGTTCATGGCATGAATGGCGACAGACTTACGCTTCGAAGTCGCGTGTCGCTCCGCGGCGACGCAAAACGGCGGAAACCTCGCGGCCCGCGCATTGCCCAATGGATCATGATCCGATCATTACTGGCCCTATTCGCGTTGGCGCTGTCGCTTCCCGCGGCCGCACAGATCGTCCTGGCACCCCCGGCGCCGCGGGTGCACGATACCGTCGTGATCCAGCTCGACGGCCGCGTCATCGCCGAGGAGTGGACCTCGCAGACCGGGCCCGAGGTCACCATGGCCGGCAACACCATCACGGTCACGCTGCCGCTCACCGGCGCGAACGGCCTGCCCGCGAACCTCGAGTGGGAGCTGGGCGCGTTTCCCGCCGGCAATTACCAGGTCCAGGTGGTGAAGCGCAGCACCGGCGGCGCCGTGACGGCCCTCGCGCAGGCGGGCTTCACGGTGGCGCCGCGTAATGGCAACGTGCCGCGCACCAACTATTCGGACCTCTGGTTCAATCCCGCCGAGTCCGGCTGGGGCTTGAACATCCAGCAGCATCCCTCCGACAAGATCTTCGCCACGTGGTTTGTGTACGGCCTCGACCGCAAGCCCATCTGGTACGTGATTCCCGACGGCCAGTGGACCTCGGACCACGAGTACACCGGCACCATCTATCGCACGATCGGCCCGTTTTTCGCGGATACGCCGTTCGATCCCAACCTGGTCCTGCGCATCGTGGCGGGCACCGGTACCCTCAATTTCAGGGCGTACGATGCGGCGGTGTTCTCGTACACGATCGACGGCGTGAGCGGCCTGAAGGCGATGGTCCGGCAGGGCTTCTGATCGCGAGCGGGTCGCTCCCGCCCTTATACTTCGCGTCGGCCCAACGACCCGGAGGACCGATGACCACGCCCATCGTGGCCGAGGAGCTCGCGCGCGCCGTCGCGCGAGGGCGCGAACGCACGCTGCCGGCTGCGCTGCGCGAGACGTGCGAGCGCCTGCTGGTGGACATCGCCGGCCTGTGCGTGGCCGCCCGCAACGAGCCTTACGTTCGCGCCGCGATGGGAAGCTGGGAAGCGAGCGGACCGTGCACGGCCATCGGACACGCACGCCCGCTCGACGCGGCCGGTGCCGCATTCGTGAACGGTACCGCGGCCCACGGCGAGGATTTCGACGACACGTTCGAGGGCGGTCCCGTGCATGCGGGCGCGGTGATCGTGCCCGCGCTGCTCGCGGTGGCGGAACGCGATCGCCTCGCCGGCTTCGACCTCTTGTACGGCATCGCGGTGGGCGTCGAAATCACCTGCCGCGCGAGCCTGGTGGCTCCCAAGCGCATCCACAAGGCCGGCTTCCATCCGACCGCGGTGCTCGGCGCGATGGGCGCAGCCGCAGGCGTCGCGACCGCATTGCGCCTCGATGAGCGTGCATTCGCCAGCGCGCAGGGCATCGCCGGCTCGATGGCGAGCGGCATCATCGAGTACCTCGCCGAAGGCACGTCCACCAAGCGCATGCATCCGGGGTGGGCCGCGCAGGCAGGCTTGCGTGCCGCGGCGCTCGCCCGTGCAGGTTTCGACGGCCCGCGCACGGTTTGGGAAGGGCAGCACGGCTTCCTGCACGGCTTCGCCAACACCACCGAAGGCGCGTGGGCGAGGCTCCTCGAGGGGTTCGGCGAGCGCTGGGTGGCGGAGACGATCGCGTTCAAGCCGTACGCTTGCGGCACGATGATCCATCCCTACATCGACTGCGCGCGGCGTCTCGCGCAGCGCGGCATCGCGCCGGACGACATCGTCGCGATCGAGTGCGATACCGCCGAAGGCATCGTGCATCGCCTGTGGCAGCCGCTCGATGCGAAACGCCGTCCGCGCAACGGCTATGCCGCCAAGTTCAGCATTCCGTATGGCGTGGCGTATGGATTCGTGCGCGGGCACGTCGGCCTCGACGCGTTCACCGACGAGAAGGCGGCTGATCCCGCGCTGCGAGCGCTCGCGGCGAAGGTTTCGTATCGCGTCGATCCCGCCAATCCGTATCCGGACGAATACACGGGGCACGTGCGCGCGACGCTGCGCGACGGCCGCGTCGTCGAGGAGCGCCAGCCGTACCTGCGCGGCGGCCACCACGAGCCGCTCACGCGCGCGGAGCTCGAGCACAAGTTCCGCGACAACTGCGCGCATGGCGGCTGGAGTCCCGCCCGTGCGCAGGCGTGGCTCGCGTGGGTCGCGCGCGCCTTCGATGCGCCCGGCAGCCTCGACGAATTCAGGAGCTGACGCATGGACCGCGAGCTCGAAGGCCGCGTGGCGCTCGTGACCGGCGCCGCGCGCAACATCGGGCGTGCCATCGCGCTCGCCCTCGCCGAAGGCGGTGCCGCCGTCGTGGTGAACGCGCGGCAGTCGCGCGACGAGGCCGCCGCGGTCGTGGCCGAGATCGAGCGCAGCGGTGCGCGCGCGATGGTCCACATGGCGGATGTCGCGGACGCCGCAGCGGTCGCCGCGATGGTCGAGGCGGCGACGCAGCGCTTCGGCCGGCTCGACATCGTGGTGAACAATGCGGCCGTGCGCGATGTCACCTCCATCGACGACATCGACCTCGCGAGCTGGCGGCACGTGACCGGCATCATCCTCGACGGCGCCTTCCTCACCGCGAAGGCGAGCCTCGCCGCGCTGCGCGCGAGCGGCGCGGGCGCGATCGTGAACATCGGCGGCATGTCCGCCAACACGGGTGCCGCCGGCCGTCCGCACGTGGTGGCCGCCAAGATGGGACTCGTCGGGCTCACGCGGGCGCTCGCCCACGACCTCGCGGGCGACGGCATCACGGTCAATTGCGTCGTGCCCGGCCTCATCGAGACGCAGCGCACCGCGTCCAGCGGCGCCAAAAGCGCGCATCATCGGGAGACGCTCGTGGGCCGGCGCGGCACGCCCGGAGAGGTCGCGGCCGTGGTGCGCTTCCTGTGCGGACCGAATGCGCGGTACGTCACGGGCCAGGAATGGCACGTGAACGGTGGCGCGTACCTGGGGTGATGCGATGACCGGAGACTGGCAGACCCTGCAATCGATCGTGATGGCCGCGCTGCTCGCGTGGGCGAGCGGCGTGCGCCTTTATCTCGTGGTCTTCGGCATGGGACTCGCGGGCCGGCTGGGCTACGTGGACCTGCCCTCGGGCCTGCACGTGCTGGAGAACCCGTTCGTGATCGGCGCGGCGGGTCTCATGCTCGTGGTCGAGTTCCTCGTCGACAAGGTACCGGGCATGGACAGCGTGTGGGACTTCCTGCACACGTTCGTGCGCATACCGGCGGGTGCGTTCCTCGCGGCAGGCGCCACCAGCGACCAGCTTCCGGCGCTCACGCTCGCGGCCGGACTCGTGGGCGGCAGCATCACCGCCGGTACGCACTTCGCCAAGTCGGCGGCGCGCGCCACCGTCAATGCTTCGCCGGAGCCCTTCAGCAACTGGGGGCTTTCGTTCTCCGAGGATGCAATGGTCATCGGCGGGGCGTGGCTCGCGTTCAACCATCCGCTGGCGTTTGGCGTGGCGCTCGTGGTGTTCCTCGTGCTCGCGGTGTGGCTCCTCGTCGTGCTGCGGCGCGTGCTGCGCCTCGCCTTCGATTCCGCCCGCAGGAAACTGGCGGCCACGCCGAGCCCGGGCTAAGATGCGGCGAACTGCGGCTCCCCGGGAGGGCCGCGCCTGGATCACAACGAGGATGAGGAACGCATGAACCGCATCGTGCACCTGGCGCTGAAGGTGGAGGACCTCGAAGCCACCACGCGCTTCTACCAGGAAGTGTTCGGCTTCCAGGAAGTCGAAACGAAGAAGGTCCGCGACCACACCTCGCGACACCTCACCGACGGCCACATCGATTTCGCGCTGCTCAAGTACGACGCCGCCAGCGACTCGAAGGAAAAGAACGCCGCCGGCAAGGGCCCGTGCATCCACCATTTCGCCGTCGAGGTGGACGACATCGAGGCCGCCACGAAGCAGATCCTCGAGCACGGCTGCGTCATCGTGAGCGATCCCGGCGTGGTGCCCGTGAAGTTCCGCGCGCCCGGCGGCACCATCGCCGAGCTGGTGCCCACGGGGCGCTACAAGAAGGCTTCCGGAAAGTAAGCGCACCCGGGACGGAACCCGCCGTCCCCAAAGCCATGCACCGCCTTCTTCGCACCGGCGATTTCTGGGCCGGGCTCGCTTTCGCCGCGCTTGGCGCGTGGATCGTGAGCCAGGCGCGCCAGTGGGTCTACCTCGGCGAGGAAGGGCCGGGCGCGGGCTTCTTCCCCATGTGGTACGGCATCGCGATGCTGGTGCTGTCGCTCATCCTCGTCGTGGGCGCCGCGAGGCGGCAAGGCGAGGCGGGACGGCCGCTGCGCGAGCAATGGAAGGGCACGGGACGCGCGCTCGCCTGCTGGGGCGCGCTCGCCGTGAGCGTGGCGCTGCTGAAGCTCGCCGGCTTCATCATCTCCTTCGCGCTGCTCGCGTGGTTCATCACCGGCATCCTCTGCCGCAAGCGGGCGCTGCTCTCGATCGGACTCTCGGTCGCATGGGCGGTCTTCTTCTGGGCGGTCTTCAGCTGGGGGCTCGACATGTCGCTGCCCGCCGGCCGCTTCTTCTAGCGCCGTGGATATCCTCTCCGGGCTGATGCACGGCTTCGCGGTGGCGCTGACACCGGGCAACCTCGGCATGTGCGTGCTGGGCGTCCTGCTCGGCACCATCGTGGG
>DATMJE010000008.1:0-26020 GCA_035553995.1 Usitatibacter sp.
GTGAGATCCGTCGGTGCGGCGAAGAAGTCGCCCGCGATGAAGCGCGTGAGGCGCCGCGGGTCGTCGTGCACGAGCTGCGTGAGGCCGCGGCGCGTACTCGACTCCGCGGAGGTATCGAAGTGAAACAGCTCGTTGGTGAGCGTCCAGCCGCGCCACGAGAGCACGCTGTCGGTCGCGAGGTTCCATTGCGGCCGCTCCCCGTTCGTGGTCGCGGACGAGAGCGAATAATTCAGCAGCGCGCCGAAAGCCTGCGAGGGCGTGATGTCGGCATGCTCGCCGGTGCGGTACGTGAAGACCTGCTCCGGATACCACTCGGTGGGGAAATCGATCTCGAGTGCGAGCAGGCTCTCGTCGAAGCGCACCTTCGCGCCGCTATCGCGCAGGCGCACGAGCGCCTGGTCGCCGCGCATCGCGAGCGGCACCTGCGCCGGCAGCTCCACCCAGGCGGCAAGCGCCTCGAGTGGCAGGTAGAAATCGTCGTCGCCGGCGAGGAATGCCGGTTGCTCGCCGCGCGACTGGCCGTTCGTGCGCACGTCGGCGATCAGCTCCTGCAGGTTGGCCGGCGCCGGGTGGCGTTCGCGGGGAACGGCTGCAGGCGCGGTGAAGCGGCCGCGATCGAGCCGCAGCGGGCCGAGGCCGGGACCCTGCGTCACGTCGGCGGCGACTTCGGCGGCAGGTGGATTCGAAGGGGACAGGCGCTCATCGAGCCGCAGCAGGACCGGCGACGGCGTGGTGGCGACCGGTGCCTCGATCCGGGCCGGCTGCTGCTGCGCGCAGGCCTGGGACCACGCCGCGGCGGCGGCGAAGGCGAGGAACGCGGGACGAGCGAGGAAGCGGAAGTGCGCGGAGGCGTGCGATCCGGACCGCCTGCGAAGGCTCGCGTCAGGAGCGCTCGCAGAGCAACGCCGAGGCATCGAACGATTGCTTGAGCGTTACACCCTGTCCTGCGGCCACCGCGTCGAGCGGGCCGGACAGCGGGCACCTGGCAGCGTCGACCGGAATCTCGAAGGTGCGATGCGCGCCCGCGAGCACGTACCAGCCGGAAGCTTCGCCGACCGTGTCCTCACCGCGCATGAGCCTGAAGCTTTCGAAGCGCGCGCTCTGGTTGCCGACATTGCGGATGGTGAGAAGGGCCTTGCCGCGGGCCACTTCGACGCCCTCGACCTCGAGCTTGCGCAGCGGCGATTGCGGCGCCACGAACACCGGCACGCCGAAGCGCAGCACGACACGCACCTGCGGGCCCGCCGCACTCTGCTCCCTGGCGGGCTCGGGGGTTTCCTCGATGAAGAGGCGATATGCCTTCTCGGCGCCGGCCGCGGGGGCCTTGATGCCCACGCGGATCACGCGCTTGGCCTTGGCCGGAACCGTGAAGATCTGCGGGAAGTAGATGAGGTCCTGGCTCTCGGTGTATTCGTCCTTGCCGTCCGGCCCCTGGTGCCATTCGAACAGCTTCGCCTGGAAAGAGAGGGTCGCGGTGTCGTCGTTCATCACCTCGACGATGGCCGACTTGGCGCCACGATCCAGGTCCACGCGGGTGGGACTCACGCCGAACGAGCCGGCCAGTGCGGCGGAGCTCAACGCCAGCGTTGCGAGCGCGACGACGCCGGTTGATCGCTTCATCGGAGACTGTCCGTTGCCGTTCAGGGCGTGATGTTCAGGGTCACGACATCGCTATAGGAGCCGGCGATCGCGTTACCGAAGTTGGCCGGCGTGATGGTACCGTTGATCGCCACGATGCGGGTAACTCCCTTCGGCGCGCTGCCGGGGAGCGGCACATTCAGGCTATAGGGCAGGAAGGCCGTGGGGTTGGTCACGTGCCTCAACCTCAGGCCGCCCGTACCGCCCGAATGCAGCCCGTTGTCGCGGCTGATCACGTAGACCCCGACACTGGCGCTGCCGTCGCAGACGATGGCCAGGTTCACCGAGGCAGTGGCGTTCACGCTCGATGACGGATCGATGGTGCCGAAGCTCATCACCAGCCCGTTCGAGCTGCTGAACTTGCAGCTGCTCTTGGAAAGGATGGTGGCGCTGGCCGCAAGCGCGTACGTCCCCGCCGCCGCGGCCGGCATTGCTACGCCGGCCAGGAAGGCGAGTGCGAGCGCACTGCGCGTCCAACGCGCCATGAAGTCATCCCGTTATTTTTCTGCCCGCTGGATCGATCGGGGCACGACGACCGCGCCGTGCCCCGGGACTGCCATCGACGACCGGCCGCGCAGGCGTGCGGCCGGTACCGCAACAGCGCTCAGGGAGCGATGGTGACGGTCAGCGTGTCCGTGTAGGTGCCCGCGGTCGCGGTGCCGAACGACGCCTGGGTGATGGTGCCGGCGACGCCGAGCGACTTGTCCGTCGAGCCCGTGCCGAAGCCATCGCCCGCGCCGCCCGGGGTGAGGGCGACGGTGTAGATCATGGAGCCGACCGTGCCGTTCTTGACCACGTGGTTGCCGCCGGTGTCCTGGGTGCTGGAGGCCGTGAACAGCGTGGGCGACGTGCCCTTCGTGCAGTGGTAGGTGACCGTGGTGCTGGCGGTCGCGTCGGTCGCGATCGAGGGATCGATACCGCCCGTCGTGTTGGTGAAGGTCAGCGTCTGGCCGGCGGCCTGCGTGAACTTGCACAGCGCGTTGACGGTGGCCGTCGCGGCGATGTTGTAGCTGTCGGCGGCACTGGCGATGCCGCAGGCGCCGAGGGCGATGAGTGCGCAAGCGAGGGATTTGATTTTCATGAACTTCTCCTGTGGATGAAAAGGGCGTGCGAGGCGCGCGATCAGGGCGCGATCGTCACGACAAGCGTGTCCGTGTATGTGCCGGCAGCGGCGCTTTGGAATTGGGCGGGCAGGATGGTGCCTGCCACAGCCACGGTCTTGTTGGTGCTGCCGGCGCCGAAGCCGTCACCCGCGCCGCCGCCCGTGAGGGTGACGGTGTAGATCATCGAGTTCGTGCCGTTCTTGACCACGTGGTTGCCGCCCGTGTCGTTCGCGCCGACGCCCGTGAAGGTGCTGGGCGCCGTGCCGCTCGTGCACTTGTACGCGATGGTCGCGTTGGCGGTGGCATTGGCAGCGACGGACGGGTCGATCCCGCCGCTGGCGTTGTTCGTGAAGGTGAGTGTCTGTCCCGACGCCTGGGTGAATTTGCAGATCCCCTGCACCGTCGCCGTGACGATCAGGCTGTACGAGTCGGCGGCCGGGGCAGGCAGGCTCAAGGCAGCGGCGGCGGTGCCGAGGGCGGCGATCAGGCGGGTTCGGGGGGAAGCCATTCAGTTTCCAGTTCGAGGCGTGTCGTGCATGCCCCGAATCTTGTGTCAATTGTGTCAAACGAGGTATGCAGTATGTCACAAACGACTGTTTTGTCACGTTTTAGGTGTAGGACATTGGAGCTATTCGACTACAAGCGTAGCAAAAGCAGCTACACGGCCTTTGTTTTGTTACAAATGATGCAGAAAAAACGCGCACGCGGAAATTAATCTCCTGCTGATACAAAGAGATCTGCGCGCTCGGGGAAGGCGCCGGATTCAGCCGTTTCCGGCAAACTCCTGCTGCCGCCAGGCCTCGAACACGGCCACCGCCACGGCATTGGAAAGGTTCAGGCTGCGGTTGCCGGGCCGCATCGGAAGGCGCAGCCGGCGATCCTCGGAAAAGCCTTCCAGGAGGGCCTCCGGTAGCCCCGCGGTCTCGGCACCGAAGAGGAGCGCATCGCCGGGCTCGAAAGCGGCCTGCGTGAAAAGCCGCCGCGCCCGGGTGCTGAAGGCGAAGATGCGCCGCTCGCCGAGCGCGGCCGTGCACGCCGCCCAGTCACGATGGACGGTGACGCTCGCGAGCTCGTGGTAGTCGAGCCCGGCACGCCGCAACAGCTTGTCCTCCATCGAGAACCCGAGCGGTTCGACCAGGTGCAGCCAGGCTCCCGTATTCGCGCACAGGCGAATGACGTTGCCCGTGTTGGGCGGGATCTCGGGAGCCAGCAGGACCACGTGGAACACGCTAGGTCCCCGGCTCCGGCGTGCGCGCGACGGCCCAGATGCGCACATGGCGCGCGCCCGCACCGGCCAGCGCGGACGCCATCGCCTCGGCCGTGGCGCCCGTGGTGAGCACGTCGTCGACGACCGCCACGTCGAGGCCCTGGAAATCGGCCTCGCAGCGGAATGCGCCACGGAGGTTGGCCAGGCGCGCCGCTCGCGGCAAGGCGGCCTGCACGGCGGCTTCATGCACGCGCACCACGCCATCGCGCGACACCGGCAGGGCGACCCTCCCGGCCACCACGCGGGCGAGCTCCAGCGCCTGGTTGAAGCCGCGCTCGCGCAGGCGGCGGGCTCCCAGCGGCGGGACGACCAGCACATCGGGCGGGGGCTGCGGCGCCGACGCCACGCGATCGGCAAGCGCCTCGCCCAGCCAACGGCCAAGCGCGAGATCCCCGGCGTACTTGAAACGCTGCACCAGCCGGTCGAGCGGAAAGCGATAGGCGAATACGACAGTGGCACTGCCGAAGGATGGCGGCCGCTCCAGGCAAGCGCCGCAGGTGCCGGGCTCGGGCAGCGGCCGTGCACACACCGCGCAGCCGGCGCCGAGGCGCTCGAGGCGCCGCTCGCATGCGCGACATACCGGTGCCGCCGCCGCGGCCGTGCCGCACAGCAGGCAATCGGTCGCCGCGCCGCGCAGCGCCGTGGCTGCCCGTTTTTTAAGCAGCTGCAAGGATTGGCGCCACGCCGGAATTGACATCTCGCTGAAAATCACGAATTATCAGGAAGTTAGGAGGATCCGTGGATACTCTCGTCACGCTCGGCGCGAACCGCGCGCCGGCCGCACCGGGCTTGCGCGCGCAGGCGCTCGCGCTCTTCGCCCTTCCCTTCAACGACCTGCTCTTCCGCGCGCATACCGTGCACCGGGAGAATTTCGACCCGAACGAGGTGCAGCGCTCGACGCTGCTGTCGATCAAGACGGGCGGATGCCCGGAGGACTGCGGCTACTGCCCGCAGGCGGCACGCTACCACACCGGTGTCGAGAGCCAGGCGCTGCTGCCGCTCGAGGAGGTGGTGCGCGCCGCCGAGAGCGCCAAGGCGCATGGCGCCACGCGCTTCTGCATGGGTGCGGCCTGGCGCGGCCCCAGGGCGCGCGACCTGGAACCCGTGCTCGCCATGGTGCGCGCGGTGAAGTCCCTCGGCCTCGAGACCTGCTGCACGCTCGGCATGCTGCGCGACGGCCAGGCCGAGGCGTTGCGCGATGCCGGCCTCGACTACTACAACCACAACCTCGACACCGCGCCCGAGCACTACGGCAGCATCGTCACCACACGCGAATACGGGGATCGTCTCGACACGCTGGAGCGCGTGCGCGAGGCAGGCCTCAAGGTGTGCTGCGGCGGCATCGTCGGGATGGGGGAGTCTCGCGAGGCGCGCGCCGGCCTGCTGGCCCAGCTCGCTGCGATGGAACCGCAGCCCGAATCGGTGCCGATCAACGAGCTGGTCCAGGTCGAGGGAACGCCGCTCGCGGGGACGCCCCGGCTGCCGTGGGACGAGTTCGTGCGGACCATCGCCGTCGCGCGCATCCTCATGCCCGCAAGCCGCGTGAGGCTGTCCGCGGGAAGGACGGCGATGGACGCCGCGGTGCAGGCGCTGTGCTTCTTCGCCGGCGCCAATTCGATCTTCTACGGCGAAAAGCTCCTCACCACCGGCAACCCGGAAGTCGAGCGCGACGACGCGCTCTTCGCGACACTCGGCCTGCGCCCCGCCTGAGCCCCATGGACGCTCTCGCCGATCGGCTGGCGGGCGAGCTCGCGCGGCTCGAGCGTGCCACGCTGCTGCGACGGCGCCGCGTGCTCGACTCCGCACAGGGCGCGTGCGTGCGCGAGGCGGGCAGCGCGTGCGCGAACTTCTCCAGCAACGACTACCTCGGCCTTGCCAATGACCCGCGCCTGCGTGCCGCCGCGCATGCCGCGATCGACGCCTACGGCGTGGGCGCAGGCGCCTCGCCCCTCGTGAGCGGCAACCTGCGCGCGCACGAGGTGGCCGAGGAGCGCTTCGCGCGCTTCGTGGGACTGCCGCGTGCCCTCCTCTTCGGCAGCGGTTATGCCGCCAATCTCGGCATCCTCACCTCGCTCGCCGGCCCCGATGGCGAGATCTTCTCGGACCGGCTCAACCACGCGTGCCTCATCGACGGCGCACGGCTGTCGCGCGCGAAGGTGACGCCGTATGCCCACGTGGATCTCGGGGACCTGCGCGCGAAGCTCGCCGCCTCGGCTGCGGCCGTGCGAATCGTCGCGAGCGACGCCGTCTTCAGCATGGACGGCGATGTCGCGCCGGTTCCGGGGCTGCTCGCGCTGTGCGAGGAGTTCGACGCGTGGCTCGTGCTCGACGACGCGCACGGCATCGGCGTGCTCGGCCGTGAAGGACGCGGGACGCTGTCGCACTTCGCGCTCGCATCCCCGCGCATCGTGTACATGGCCACGCTCGGCAAGGCGCTCGGCGGCCATGGCGCGTTCGCATGCGGCAGTGAACGCGTCGTCGATTGGCTGATCCAGCGCGCGCGCACCTACGTGTATTCGACGGCGCTGCCGCCGATGTGCGCCGCCGTGGCGGTCGCGGCGGTGGACGCGCTCGAGGGCAGCGCCTCGCCGCTTCCGGCGCTGCGCGCGAACGTCGAGCGCTTTCGCGCGGCGTGCGCGCGGCAGGAGGTAGCCGTCGAACCCTCGTTCACCGCCATCCAGCCGATCGTGACCGGAGACCCGGAGAGCACGCTTCGTGCGGCAGCGCTGTTGCGGCAGGAAGGATTCCTCGTGGGCGCCATCCGTCCGCCGACCGTGCCCGAGGGCACTTCGCGCCTGCGCATCTCGATCAGCGCGGCGCACGATCCCGCCGAGGTCGAGTCCCTCGCCGGCGCCCTCGCGCGCGCCGTGCGATGACGCCGCACGGGCGGCGCGCATTCGACCGGGCCGCGAAAACCTACGATGCGCACAGCGCGCTGCACCGGGAGATCGGACGGCGGCTGCTCGAGCATCTCGAAGGGATCCGCATCGCGCCCGGGGTGATCGCGGACCTGGGCTGCGGCACCGGCGTCTTCTTCGAGCCGCTGAAGCGCCGCTTTCCGGATGCCAGGCTCGTCGGCGTGGACATCGCTCCCGCCATGCTCGCGCGCGCGGCGGCGCGCACGCCGTGGTGGAAGCGCGCGCTGGCGCGTCCTGCGGCAAGCCTCGTCTGCGGCGACGTGGAGCGCCTGCCGCTCGCCAACGGTTGCGTGCAGCTCGCGTTCTCGAACCTCGCCCTGCAATGGACGCGCCCCGAGGCGGTGTTCGCGGAAACGGCGCGTGTGCTCCGGCCCGGCGGCCTCTTCCTCTTCGCCTCCTTCGGGCCCGACACGCTCAAGGAGCTGCGCGCCGCGTTCGCAGCCGTCGGTGCAGCGGCACGGGTGAACACCTTCGTCGACATGCACGACCTGGGCGACGCGCTGGTGCACGCGGGGTTCGCCGATCCGGTCCTGGAAATGGAGATCATCACCGCCGAGTACGAGAGCGTGGACGCGCTGGTGCGCGAGCTGCGTGCCGTGGGCTCGCACGCGCTCGCCGCGGGTGCCCCGGGAATTGCCGGCAAGTCGCGCTGGCGCAGCGCGGTGGCCCGATACGAGGCGCTGCGACGCGATGGAGCGCTGCCCGCCACCTTCGAGGTCGTGTACGGCCATGCGTGGAAGGTCGCGCCGCGCAAGCTCGCCGACGGCCGGCAGGTGATCGACTTCCGGCCGCGCCCATGAGTGCCCGCGGCGTGTTCGTCACCGGCACCGATACCGGCGTGGGCAAGACGCTCGCAAGCGCTTCGCTCCTCCATGCGCTGCGCGCACGCGGCGTGGCGGTCGCGCCGATGAAACCCGTTGCCGCGGGCGCGGTGCGGCACGGCGGCAGCGCCACGAGCGAAGACACGGAAATCCTCCTCGCTGCGGCGGGCGGCGCGTTCGACCGGTCGCGCGTCACGCCCGTGCTCTTGGAGGAGGCCATCGCGCCGCACATCGCGGCCGCGCGCGAAGGCCGCACGATCGGGCTCGCTGCCATCGTCGGCGCGTTCGACTCGCTCGCGGCATCGCACTTCGTCGTGGTCGAGGGCGTGGGCGGCTTCTGCGTGCCGCTGGGCGAAGAGCTCGATACGGTACAGCTCGCGCAGCGCCTGGCGCTGCCGGTGGTGCTCGTGGTGGGCATGCGGCTGGGCTGCCTCAACCATGCGCTCCTCACCGCGCAAGCCATCGATCGTGCCGGTCTCACGCTCGCCGGCTGGATCGCAAGCTGCATCGATCCTGCCATGCCCGTGCGCGAGGAAAACATCGCCACGTTGCGCGCGCGCCTCTGCGCCCCGCTGCTCGGCGTGCTGCCATTCGCCGCGGCGCCCGATCCTGCGAAGCTCGCCTCCTGCCTCGACCCGACTCCACTCCTGCAAGCCCACCGATGAAAGCCATCCTCTTCGACCTCGACGGCACCCTCACCGACCCGCGCGAGGGCATCACGCGCTCCATCGCCCATGCGCTGGAACGCATGGGGGTCCGCCCCCCGCCGCTCGACGAGCTCACCTTCGCGATCGGGCCGCCGCTGCGCGACTCGTTGGCACGGCTCCTCGGCACCACCGACCCCGTGGCGGTGGAACGCGCGCTTGCGGCGTATCGCGAGCGCTTCGCCGACGTGGGCCTGTTCGAGAACGCACCGTACGAAGGCATCGACGAGGCGTTGCATGCGCTCGCCGCGAGCGGTGCCGAGCTCTTCGTGGCGACCTCGAAGCCGCTGGTCTATGCGGAGCGCATCGTGCGCCACTTCGGGCTCGACATGCACTTCGTCGCCGTGCATGGTTGCGAGCTCGACGGCACGCGCGAGGACAAGCGCGACCTGCTCGCGCACCTCATCCCGCGCCACGGCGTGGCTTGCGATGCCGCCGTGATGATCGGCGACCGCGGCGTCGACATGCGCGCGGCGCGCCACCATGGCCTGCATGCGCTCGGCGCGCTCTGGGGCTACGGCAGCGAGCCGGAGCTGCGCGATGCCGGGGCGCACGCCCTTTGCGAGCGTCCCCAGGCGCTCGTGGAAGCCATCGGCCGGTTGCGCGCCGCACCAACTTGATCGCATGCTGGCGCTCGCCGCACAGGGCGAGTGCATGCGCAGCCATTTTCGCGCGCAGCTCCCCGTTGCAAGCACGTGGCACGCTTGCTGCTCGCTCACGGATCTTTCCATCGAGCGGCGCCGATCCGCACAGGAGGAACGCATGAAGCGATCAGATCCCGAGACCGCAGCCGTGGCCGCCGTCTCCGCACGCAAGCCCATGACGCGCGAGGACGTGAGCGACCTCATCTACTCGATCAAGGTGCAGAAGGGAATCACCTGGGCCCACGTGGCGAAGAAGGTGGGCCTCTCCAAGGAATGGGTGACCGCGGCCTGCCTTGGGCAGATGGCGATGACGAAGGAGCAGGCCGACAAGGTCGGGCGCGTCTTCGGCCTGCCGGCCGAGGCGGTGAAGCTGCTGCAGGCGGTGCCGTACAAGGGATCGCTGCCGACGGCCGTTCCCACGGACCCGCTGATCTACCGCTGGTACGAGATCGTCAACGTGTACGGCACCACGATCAAGGAGCTCATCCACGAGGAGTTCGGCGACGGCATCATGAGCGCGATCGACTTCAGGATGGACATCACGCGCGAGCCCGATCCCAAAGGCGACCGCGTGCACGTCACCATGAGCGGCAAGTTCCTGCCGTACAAGACCTATTAGCCTTCGGCCTGCTCGCTGGTGAATGCCGCCGAGCGCAGCGCGACACCGTGCGCGCCGCGCTCGCGCGCTTCGGCGAGATCCGCGCGCGTGAGCCCGCCGATCGCGTAGACCGGCAGGGGCGATCCGGCAACCAGCTCGGCGAAGCGGTCCCAACCCAGCGGCGTGGCATCGGGATGGCTGGCGGTGGGCTTTACCGGACCCACCACGGCGTAATCGAGGCCGAGGGCCGCCGCGTGCGCGAGCTCCGCCGCGTCATGGCACGATGCGCCCACGAGCCGTCCGGCCGGACGCGCCCGCGCCTGCATCAGGGCACGCGACGTGAGGTGCACGCCACCGCCCTGCGGAAAATCGCCGGCATCGGAGTTGACCACCAGGGGTGAGGCGAGCGGCTCGGTCCGCGCGAGCACCCGCGAGAGCAGGTGCTGGACACGCAGCCGTCCGAGTCCCTTTTCGCGCAACTGCACCAGCAGCTTCTCGCGCGCGAGCTGGCGCTCGAGGCGCCGCACCCACGGCTCGATGCCCAGCGCCTGCGCATCGGAGACCACCATGATCGCGGGAAGCGCCAGCGCCGACAGCACCGGCGCATTCGCGGGCAGCATGGGCGCCACGTCGATCGACTCCACGCGCTGCCAGCGGATGTCCTGGTCCTCGAGCGGGCGCGGCTCGCCCTCCCACGCCGTCACGCGGAAGAAATGCAGGCGCACCGTGGCGTGCGTGTAGGCATAGACGCGCGTGATCCACGGCGTCGCCGCCGTCACTTCAATGTCCAGCTCTTCGCGCAACTCGCGCACGAGGGCCGCTCGCGCGTCTTCCCCCGGCTCGATCTTGCCGCCCGGAAATTCCCAATAGCCCGGGTACGGCTTGCCTTCCGGGCGCTGCGCCAGCAGGAACTCGCCGTCCGGCCGCTCGATCACGGCGGCCGCCACCTCGGTGATCTTCATGCGACCGACGCCGAGTGATGCGAGCTGAAAAACAGCGGACGCAGATGAACACAGATGAACACAGATAAAAGCGGATATCTGTTCGGTATTCGCGCCGCCCTCACCACCTACAACCCAAAGAATTATCCGTGTTCATCTGCGTTCATCTGTGTTCATCTGTGTTCCCGGCTTTTTACTTCTTCCGCGATTTGCCGACCCAGTCGCGAGCGAACTGCCAGGCGACGCGCCCGCTGCGGAAGCCGCGCTCGAGCGCCCACAGCAAGGCGGCCTTGCGCGATTCGTCGGTGGGCTTGCCGCCCAGGGCGGTGACCCAGTGGTCGGCGATCTGCAGGTACTGCGCCTGGTCGAACGGATAGAACGAAAGCCACAGCCCGAAGCGTTCGGACAGCGAGATCTTCTCTTCCGTCGTCTCGCCGGGGTGGATCTCGCCGCCGACGTGCCGCGTCTCGAGGTTCTCGTCCATGAACTCGGGCATGAGGTGGCGGCGGTTGGAGGTGGCGTAGATGAGCACGTTGTCGGCCGACCCGGCGATGGAGCCGTCGAGCGCCACCTTGAGCGACTTGTAGCCGGCATCGGACGCCTCGAACGAGAGATCGTCGCAGAAGATCACGAAGCGCTCGCGGCGCGCGGCGACGATGTCCACGATGTCGGGCAGGTCCACCAGGTCGCGCTTGTCGACCTCGATGAGCCGCAGGCCCTTGCGCGCGAACTCGTTCAGCGCCGCCTTCACGAGCGAGCTCTTGCCGGTGCCGCGCGCGCCCGTGAGCAGCACGTTGTTCGCCGGGCGGCCGGCCACGAACTGCGCGGTGTTCTCGCGCAGGCGCCGCTTCTGCTCGTCGATGTCCTTCAGGTCATCGAAGCCGATCGAATGCGGATGCAGCACCGCCTCGAGGTAGCCGCCGCCGCGCGGGCTCTTGCGCCAGCGGAAGGCGGTGGCGGCTTTCCAGTCGGGCTCGCGCCCCGCGACGGGTGCCAAGCGATCGAGCCGCTCGATCAGCCCGTCGAGGCGATCGAGCAGCGGCTTCCAGTCGGTCATTTCAGCGTGAAGACGAGCAGCCAGTAATAGGTGAGCGACTCGAGGCGCGCCTCGCTCGCGACCGGCCGCACCGCTTCGGCGAGCTCCCCGGCGGTGGGGAAGTTCTTGAGCACCTCGTACTGCTCGCCGTTGGCGAGCTTGCGCATCTGGTAGGCATTGCCCTCGGCATCGCGCCGCGAGATCGGCGTGGAGCTGCCCTCGGCGTAGTTGTTGTCGAGGATGGCCACGACCGCGCCCGGCTCGAGCCTGGCAGCGAGGTTGCCGACGAACTTCGCGAGCTCGCTCTTCTTCACGTGCGACCACCAGAAACCCGCGAACGCCGCGTCGCAGCCGCCCGGAGCGCCCTCGAGCGTGATCGCGTCGCCGCGGGCGAAGGTCACGCGGCCGGCCGCGATCGGCTTCTCGCGGGCGATCTCGAGGACCGACTCGTTGATGTCGCAGGCGTGCACGTGCGCGGCCTCGCGCGCGATGAATTGCGTCCAGTAGCCGGTGCCGCACGCCACCTCGAGCACGCGCCGGCCGCGGAAGATCTCGGGCACGCGCTGGCGCAGCCACTCCAGCTCGTGCTGGCGTTCGGGCTTGTCGTAGACGCGCTCGTATTCGGAGGCGCGATTCGAGTAGTACGTCTCGAGGTGCGGCGTGGTGCTGCGGGCGTCGATCTCCATCATGGCGTCTCCCTGTCTGTGGCGCGGGCCATGACCGCGTTCAACTGCGGTAGTCCGCGTTGATCTTCACGTAGTCGTACGAGTAATCGCAGGTCCACACGGTTGCGGTTTCCACCCCGCGCCCGAGCGTGACGCGGACGGCGATCTCGGCGGGCTTCATCACCGCCCGGCCCTGCTCCTCCGTGTAGCTCGCGGCGCGCCCGCCGTTCTCCACCACGCACAGGTCCCCCAGCCACAGGCCCACGCGCCCGGGGTCCAGGTCGTGCACCGCGGCATTGCCGACGGCGGCGAGGATGCGCCCGAGGTTGGGATCGGAGGCGAAGAAGGCGGTCTTCACCAGCGGCGAGTTGGCGATCGACTTCGCGACCTCGAAGCACTCCTTGCGCGACGCCCCCTCGTCCACCACGATGGTCATGAACTTGGTCGCGCCCTCGCCGTCGCGCACGATCGCCTGCGCGAGGAGCTGCGCCACCTCCGTGACCGTCACCGCGAGGCGCCCGAACTCCGCGGTGCCCTCGCCGATGATCTCCGCGTTGCCGGCGCGGCCCGTGGCCACCATGAGGAGCGTGTCGTTGGTGGACGTGTCGCCGTCCACCGTGATCGCGTTGAACGAATCGTTGGCGGCGTGCAGGACGAGGTACTGCAGCGCATCCTGCCCCACGGCGGCATCGGTCGCGATGATGCCGAGCATCGTCGCCATCCTGGGCTCGATCATCCCGGCGCCCTTGGCGATGCCGGTCACGGTGATGGTGCGCCCGTCGATCACGACCTGGCGCGACACCGCCTTGGGCACCGTATCCGTGGTCATGATCGCCTCGGCCGCCGAAGCCCAGTTGTTCACGCCGAGATCGGCCACGCACGCGGGGATGCCCGCCTCGATGCGCTCGACCGGCAACGGCTCCATGATCACGCCGGTCGACAGCGGCAGCACCTGGCGCGCCTCGATGCCGAGCGCCGCCGCCGTGGCGCTGCAGACGCTGCGCGCGTCGGCGAGGCCGCTTTCGCCGGTGCCGGCATTCGCGACACCGGTGTTCACGACGATGGCGCGGATCTGGTGGGCCCGCGGGTGCGCGAGGTGCTCGCGGCACACGAGGACCGGCGCGGCGGCGAAGCGGTTGCGGGTGAAGACCCCGGCTACCCGCGCGCCCTCGTCGATCGCGACGACGAGGAGGTCCTTGCGGTTGGGCTTGCGGACATGGGCCCGGGCGACGCCCAGGCGCACACCGGAGATGCCGAGCAGGTTTTCGGGGCGCGGAATCTCGAGGTTGACGGCCATGGGCTCTGCGGGTGGGGGAGGGGGCGGGACCGCCGCCGGCGCACCCCGCAGATGCGCGATTCTACACGGACACCTTCTCAGGCGATGCCGGGCTTGCGCCGCACGCGGGCCATGGTGTGCGTGTCGACGAAGCGGCCGTCGCGCAGCGCGTAGCCGCTGTGCGTGCCCTCGATCTCGAAGCCGAAGCGGCGATAGAGCGCGATCGCGCGCTCGTTGTCGGTGAAGACGGTGAGCTCGATGCGCATCACCGGCAGCCACTTGTCCGCGAGGTCCGTGAGGGCCTGCATCAGCGCGCGGCCCACGCCCCTGCCCTGCCATTCGCGGTGGACGACGAGGCCCATCGTCATCACGTGGGCACGCCGCGGGCTGCTGCCGGTGCGATGGATGCCGGCGTTGCCGACGACACGTCCATCGACTACGGCCACCAGCAGGTAATCGCCATCGGGAAGGTCGGAGAGGCGCTTGCGCCAGGACTCCAGCGACGGGTACGGCGCCTGCAGCGTGGCCGAGTACGCGTCCTCGTCGCGGAAGCCCGCGGCGAACGCCTCGGCATCATCCGGGCTCGCACGGCGGATGGTGATCGCGAGCCCGGGCTCGGCGGACATGGCGCGCGCTCAGGCGAGCCGGCCGTGGCACTGCTTGTATTTCTTGCCCGAGCCGCACGGGCACGGATCGTTGCGGCCGATCTTCTGCGACGAGCGCACGAACGTTTCCACCGCGGCTGGCGCGGCGGCCGCCACGATGGCCTCGCCGTCGCCGATCTGCTCCGCGGCATCGTCGCCCACGCCGGGCGAGAAGTCGGCATGCTGGTACTGCACGTTCTTCACGGCGCGGGCGGCTTCCTCGGCGCGGCGCTCGGCTTCCTCGACCTGCTCCTGGGTGCGGATCTGGACGCCCATCAGCTGGCGCGTCACCTCGCGCTTGATGGAGTCGAGCATCGAGCCGAAGAGCTCGAACGCTTCGCGCTTGTATTCCTGCTTGGGCTGCTTCTGCGCATAGCCGCGCAGGTGGATGCCCTGGCGCAGGTAGTCGAGTGCCGCCAGGTGCTCGCGCCAGTGCTGGTCGATCGACTGCAGCATCACGGCGCGCTCGTAGTGGTGCAGCACGTCCGGCTCGAGGGGCGCGAACTTCTGGTCATACGCCTTCGTCGTCTCCTCGATCACGCGCTCGGCGATCTTCTCGGCATCGAGCGTCTCGTCGTGCTTCGCCCATTCCGCCACCGGAAGCTTCACGAAGAAGTCGGCCTCGAGCTTGCGCTCCACCGATTCGAGGTCCCACTGCTCCTCGACGCTGCCGGGCGGGACGAACTCCTGCACCAGCGAGCCGAGCACGTCCGAGCGGATGGAGCGGATGGTCTGCGAGATATCCTGGGATTCGAGCAGCTCGTTGCGCTGCTGGTAGATGACCTTGCGCTGGTCGTTGGCGACGTCGTCGAACTCGAGGAGCTGCTTGCGGATGTCGAAGTTGCGGGCCTCGACCTTGCGCTGCGCATTCTCGATCGAGCGCGTCACCATGCGCGCCTCGATGGGCTCGCCCTCGGGGATCTTGAGCGAACGCATGATGCCCTGCAGGCGATCGCCGGCGAAGATCTTGAGCAGCGGGTCCTCGAACGAGAGGAAGAAGCGCGAGGAGCCGGGGTCGCCCTGGCGGCCGGAACGCCCGCGCAGCTGGTTATCGATGCGGCGCGATTCGTGGCGCTCGGAGCCGATGATGTGCAGGCCGCCCGCCGCGACCACCTGCTCGTGCAACGTCTTCCAGGTGGCCTTCATGTCGGCGGCGCGACGATCCTTCTCGGCGGCCTCGATCGTCTCGTCGGCCTTCATCTTGAGGATCTCGGGCTCGGGATTGCCGCCGAGCACGATGTCGGTGCCGCGGCCCGCCATGTTGGTGGCGATGGTGACCTGTCCCGGCCGGCCCGCCTGCACGACGATCTCCGCCTCGCGCGCGTGCTGCTTCGCGTTCAGCACGTTGTGCGGGATCTTCTCGGTGTCCAGCATGGTGGACAGCAGCTCCGAGTTCTCCACCGACGTGGTGCCCACGAGGACCGGCTGGCCCTTGGCGGTGCGCTCCTTCACGTCGTTGATGATGGCCTGGTACTTTTCCTTGGCGGTGATGAAGACCTGGTCGTTGAGGTCTTTTCGCACCATCGGCCGGTGCGTGGGGATGAGCACCGTCTCCAGGTTGTAGATGGTGGAGAATTCGAACGCTTCCGTATCCGCGGTGCCGGTCATGCCGGCGAGCTTCGCGTACAGGCGGAAGTAGTTCTGGAACGTGATCGAGGCGAGCGTCTGGCTCTCGTTCTTGATCGAGGTGCCTTCCTTCGCTTCCACGGCCTGGTGCAGGCCATCGGACCAGCGGCGGCCCTGCATCATGCGGCCGGTGAACTCGTCGACGATCACGACCTCGTCGTTCTGCACCACGTAGTGCTGGTCCCGGTGATACAGCGCATGCGCGCGGATGGCCGCGTACAGGTGGTGAATCAGCATGATGTTGGCGGGATCGTAGAGGCTCGCCCCCTCGGGGAGCAGGCCCGCGCGGGTCATCACTTCCTCGGCGTGCTCGTGGCCCTCTTCCGAGAGCGTCACGGTGTGCATCTTGAGGTCCACCCAGAAATCGCCGGGGCCCTTCTCGTCCTCCTGCTTGGTGAGCTGGGGAATGAGCGTGTTGATGCGCCGGTAGAGCTCGGTGGAATCCTCCGCCTGCCCCGAGATGATCAGCGGGGTGCGCGCTTCGTCGATGAGGATGGAATCGACCTCGTCGACGATGGCGTAGTTCAGCTTGCGCTGGAAGCGCTCGCTTACCTGGGTGGCCATGTTGTCGCGCAGGTAGTCGAAGCCGAACTCGTTGTTGGTGCCGTAGGTGATGTCGGCGCGGTAGGACTCCTGCTTCTCCCCCGGATCCATCTGCGGCACGACCACGCCCACGGACAGGCCCAGCCAGCGGTGGATGCGTCCCATCCAGTCCGCGTCGCGGCGGGCGAGGTAGTCGTTCACCGTGACCACGTGCACGCCCTTGCCTTCGAGCGCGTTGAGGTACGACGGAAGTGTCGCGACGAGCGTCTTGCCCTCGCCGGTGCGCATCTCCGCGATCTTGCCCTGGTGCAGCGCGATGCCGCCGATCAGCTGCACGTCGAAATGGCGCATCTCGAGCACGCGCTTGCCGGCCTCGCGGACCACCGCGAACGCTTCGGGCAGGATGTCGTCCAGCGTTGCGCCGTTCGCGAGCTTCTGCCGGAGCTCGGGCGTCTTCGCCTGGAGCTCGGCATCACTGAGCTTCTGGATCGACGGCTCCAGCGCGTTGATCCGCGCCACCTGCGCGCGGTACTGCTTGAGGAGGCGGTCGTTGCGGCTGCCGAAGATGGCCTTGAGAGCGGTCGTAAGCACGTCTGGGAGCCCCGGGCTGCGAGGCAGGAATGAATGGGCGAAATGCGAAACCGGCCCGAGAGAGGGGCCGGCGGTTTTCAATTATAAGGGAGATGGGGACGGACAGCGCGGGAGCAAGTCCCGCCAGCGCCATCCGCGCCGCGGCTCAGCGCTTGTACGCCGCCTTCATGACGCCCGGGCCGTTCTCGCCCATCGTCAGGAACTTGTTCGGATTCAAGGGAATACCCTTTTCCCGGACCTCGAAGTGGAGGTGCGGGCCGGTGGCGCGGCCGGTGGCGCCGACGAGCGCGATGGGCTGCCCCTTCAGGACCACGTCGCCCACGCGCACCAGGCTCTTCGAAAGGTGGGCATAGCGCGAGGTGAGGCCGTTGTCGTGGTCGACGTCCACGATGTTGCCGTATTCCTCGTGGAATCCCACCTGCGCCACCACGCCGCCGGCGGCCGCGAGCACCGGCGTGCCGGGGGGCGCGATGAGGTCCACGCCCGTGTGGAAGCTGGAACGGCCGGTGAAGGGATCGAGGCGCTGGCCGTAATTGGAGGAGTAGTAGCCCGCGGCGATCGGCATCGTGGTGGGGACGGTCTTGCGCGCGAGGCGGTCGTCCAGCAGCAGGGAATCCAGCACGCCGAGCTTGTCGCTGCGGTCGTCCAGGGTGCGGGAGATGTTGTCCAGCATGTGCCGGAACTCGCCCGGGGAAAGATCGCGCGCGCTGCTGGGCGCGGGCCCGCCCTGGCCGGGCGTCTCGCCGAAGCGGAATTCCTCGTGCTTGACGCCCGCGGCCTTGGCGAGGCGTTCGCCGAACGCATCGAGGCGCATGATGCGCGCCTGCAGCTCGCCCACCTTCACCGCCAGGGCGTTCACGTTATCGCGCGCCTCGGATTCGCTGCGCCGGACCTCGTCGCGCTGCAGCGTGGAGACCACGGAGCGCAGATAGGGGTTGCGCATGTCCACCGCGAACTGCAAGGTCACGAAGTAGGTGACCATCGCGAGCACGAAGCCCGCGGCGAGGATGCCGCACGCGATGAATGCCACCTGCGTCTGGGACAGCGTCACCGAACGGCTCTTCGCCAGGCTGTCCGAAACGAGAATAATGTTCACTCAATCCCTCCCATCGATTCCAATGGCACCCGAACAAATCGCCAAGCTGCTCGGCGGCAACGCCGAGCTCAGGCCGCTCACGGAGCGGCTCGAGGATATCCAGCGCTTGCAGAAGCGCTACCGGGCTTTGATCCCCGGGGAGCTCGCGGAAGCGAGCCGGGTGTGCGCCATTGACGGAACGACTGTTGTGATTTGTGCGGCCTCGGGACCTGTCGCGGCGGCGCTGAGGCACGTTGCCCCGCGCATCCTGGAAGCCCTGCGCGGACATTCCCGCAGGACGCCAAAAAGCAATAGGGATCAGGAGCTTAATTCAATACGCATCGAAGTTCAAGTCGTCCCCAGGACGCCCCGACGGGCGGTCGTTTCCCGCGGACCAATGCCACGCGAGCAGCTCGGGGAGCTCGCCCGCGGGCTGCAGGACTCCCCGCTCAAGGAGACCCTCGAGCGCATCAGCGGGACTCAGAGGAAGAGCACGCGCTCGAAGACATAGAGCAGCGCGAAGGCTACCACCACCAGCAGCGAGACCTGCAGCACGCGCCACGCGAGGCGCAGGTACCTGCGCTCGCGCGTGAGCACGAAGGCCACGCCCGTGCCGAGCAGGAAGAGCCCCGCGAAAACCACCACGAAGCGCAGGACCAGCACTACCGGAAATGGGGACGGACCCCATTTCCCGCCTGGCGGAAAACCGGGTACGCCCCGGTTCGGGTCATGCGGGCTCGAGCTGGAGGTTGGCGAAGGCGCGCGGCAGGGCGTCCGCGTCCGCGAAGGTGACCTCTTCCCAGGCGGTGCGATCGGCGAGGAGCGCGCGCACGAGCAGGTTGTTGAACTCGTGGCCGGACTTGTGGCCGTGGAAGGCGCCGATGATCGGGTGGCCGGCGAGGTAGAGATCGCCCACCGCGTCGAGCGCCTTGTGCTTCACGAACTCGTCCTCCATGCGCAGGCCGTCGGCATTGAGGACGCGGAAATCGTCCACGACGATCGCGTTGTCGAGCGAGCCGCCGCGGCCCAGGCCCTTCGAGCGCAGCATCTCCACTTCCTGCGTGAAGCCGAAGGTGCGCGCGCGGGACACCTCGCGCACGAACGACACCTCGCCGAAATCGACCACGACGGTCGAATGCTCGGGCTCGAACACCGGATGCGCGAACTCGATCGAGAACGACACCTTGAAGCCATGGAAGGGCTCCAGGCGCACGCGCTTGTCGCCGCGCTCGATCGCCACGGGACGCAGCACGCGCAGGTAGCGCTTGGCCGCCGCCTGCTCCTCGATGCCCGCGCTCTGCAGCAGGAACACGAAAGTGCCCGCGCTGCCGTCCATGATCGGGACCTCTTCGGCGGAGACATCCACGAAGGCGTTGTCGATGCCCAGGCCGAAGAAGGCCGACATCAGGTGCTCGACCGTGGAGACGCGCGCCTCGCCCTGCTGGATCACCGTGGCCATCTGCGTATTCACGACGTTGGTGGCGAGCGCCGGGACGCACGGGTTGCCCGGAAGGTCCGAGCGGCAGAAGACGATGCCGGTATCCACCGGTGCGGGACGCAGCACCATCGTGACCTTGCGGCCGGTGTGAAGGCCCACGCCCGTGGCGCGGACGCTGGTCTTCAGTGTTCGTTGTCGGATCATCGCGGCCGGCGCGTGGAGGGAAGCGCCGCGGGGGAAAGGTGCAATTCTATCATTTGCTTAGCCTCATCCGGCGCTCCGCCGCCGCGTGTTCGTCACGAAATGGGCAGCGCAGGGGCCGGGAGTGCCGGAGCGCTTCACGCGCAGGCCGGCCCCTTGGTGCCGGTGAGGCGACGGTCATGGGCAAAACGGGCATGATGGCGTCGACGAGCCTTCCACACCCGGGAGAAAGGGATGAGAACCGTCCTCGCCTGCTTGTGCATCGCCGCGGCGCCCGCGTGGGCGCAGGCGCCCTCGGTGGCCGTGCCATCGTCCATGTTCACCCGCCCCGCGGAGCCGTGCGCGGACTGCGGCGTGGTGCGATCGGTGCGTGCGGTCGTGAAGGAATCGCAGCCGGCCGGCGTGAACGACGTGAAGCCCTCGGGCCTGGTCGCCTCGATCCCGCTGGGAGCCGGCGCCGGCAAGCCGCAGGTGCGCTCGTCCACCAAGATCGGCCGCGACGCGGTGCACGAAGACACCACCTACGAGGTCGTCGTGCAGATGGACAACGGCCGCTTCCGCGTCGTGAGCTCCGACGAGCGCGACTGGGAAGAAGGCGATCACGTCCGCATCGACGGCGGGCGGCTGCTGCATCGCGAATGAACGAATGAGGAGCGCCGCCGGCGGGAGACACGCCGGCGGCCCATCCATCGCAGCCCCTGGCGGGGGCGCGCCGCTCAGTCCGCCTGCTTGCGCAGGAACGCCGGGATGTCGAGCATCTCGACGCCCGAGTGGCGCATCGCCTCCACCGTGACGTCGCGACGGCGCCGCAGCGCCGTGGGCTGCTCGAGCTCCTCGTAGTTCACCGCGCTCGCGCTGGCGAGCCCGCGCGCGTCGTCCGTCCCGGTGCGCGCCACCACCTGCATCACCGGCTGGCGTTGCGCGGCGGGGCCGCCCAGGCCGGTCGCGACGATGGTCACCCGCAGCGCGTCGCCGATCTCCTCCTCGATCACGCTGCCGTAGATGACGGTCGCGTCCTCGGCGGTGAACGAGCGGATGGTGTTCATCACCTCGTGCACCTCGCGCAGCTTCATCGAGTGGCTCGCGGTGATGTTCACCAGCACGCCGCGCGCGCCCGACAGGTGGATGTCCTCCAGCAGCGGCGAATGCACCGCCTGCTCGGCGGCCATCTGCGCGCGCTCCGGGCCCGAGGCCATCGCCGAGCCCATCATCGCCACGCCGTTCTCGCTCATGACGGTGCGCACGTCGGCGAAGTCCACGTTCACCATGCCGGGGCAGTTGATCACCTCGGCGATGCCCGCCACCGCGCCGTTGAGCACGTCGTTCGAGGCCTTGAACGCGTCCTCGTACGTGACGTCCTCGCCCAGCACCTGCAGGAGGCGGTCGTTGGGAATGATGATGAGGGAGTCGACGTGCTGCTTGAGCTGCTCGATGCCCATCGCCGCGATCTTCATGCGCTTGCCCTCGAAGCTGAAGGGCTTGGTCACGACCGCGACCGTGAGCACGCCCATCTCGCGCGCGATCTCGGCCACGACGGGCGCGGCACCGGTGCCCGTGCCGCCGCCCATGCCCGCGGTCACGAAGAGCATGTCCGCGCCGCCGATGAGCTCGCGGATGCGCTCGCGGTCTTCCTCGGCCGCGAGGCGCCCGACCTCCGGGTTCGCGCCGGCGCCGAGCCCCTTGGTCACCGTGGTGCCCAGTTGCAGCGTCGTCTTCGCGAGGTTGCGCTTGAGCGCCTGCGCGTCGGTGTTCATGGTGATGAACTCCACGCCCTGCACGCCGTTGTTGATCATGTGGTCGACGGCGTTGCCGCCGCAGCCCCCTACGCCGACCACCTTGATCACCGCATCAGGTGTCTGGCTTTCCAGCAGCTCGATCATGTTTGTCTCCTTGTGTCGTACAGCAACGCGGGGCGCAGGGCGCAGGGCGCAAGGCTCAAGAAAAAACAGGTTCTCTCTTGCGCCTTGCGCCTTGTGCCTTGTGCCTAGAAATTTCCCTTGAACCAGCTCTTCATCTTTTCGAACATCTCCTTGAATCCGGCGCCCTGCATGCGCGCGTGCCGGTCGCGCTTCATCTCGTCCAGCCCCGCCATCAGCAAGCCCATCCCCGTCGCATAGCGCGGGTTGCGCACGACCTCGGCGAGCGCGCCGTTGTAGTGCGGCACGCCCACGCGCACGGGCATGTGGAAGATCTCCTCGCCCAGCTCCACCATTCCCTTCATCAGCGCGGAGCCGCCGGTGATGACGATCCCGGAGGAGAGCAATTCCTCGAGCCCCGAAGAGCGCAGCTCGCGCTGGATGAGCGAATAGAGCTCCTCCACCCGCGGCTCGATCACCTCGGCGAGCGTCTGGCGCGAAAGCTCGCGCGGCCCGCGTTCGCCCACGCCCGGCACCTCGATCATGTCGTTGGGGCTCGCGAGCTGGCGCAGCGCCACCCCGTGGGTGATCTTCAGCTCCTCCGCATCCTTGGTCGGCGTGCGCAGCGCCATCGCGATGTCGTTGGTGACCTGGTCGCCCGCGATCGGGATCACCGACGTGTGCTTGATCGCGCCGTCGGTGAACACCGCCATGTCGGTCGTGCCGCCGCCGATGTCGACCAGGCACACGCCGAGGTCGCGCTCGTCGTCGAGGAGCACGGCATCCGCGGAGGCGAGCGGCTGCAGCATCAGGTCCTTCACCTCGAGGCCGCAGCGGCGCACGCACTTCATGATGTTCTGCGCGGCGGACACGGCGCCGGTCACGATGTGCACCTTCACCTCCAGCCGCATGCCGCTCATCGCGAGCGGCTGCCGCACGCCGCCCTGGCCGTCGATGATGAATTCCTGCTCGAGGATGTGGAGCACCTGCTGCTCCATGGGGATGTTCACCGCGCGGGCGGTCTCGATCACGCGGTCGATGTCGTACTGGGACACCTCCTTGTCCTTGATCGCGACCATGCCGTGCGAGTTGAAGCTCTTGATGTGCGAGCCGGCGATGCCGGTGATCACTTCGCGGATCTTCGCGTCGGCCATGAGCTCGGCTTCCTCGAGCGAGCGCTGGATCGCGTTGACGGTGGACTCGATGTTGACCACCACGCCCTTCTTGAGTCCCCGCGACGGATGGCTGCCCATGCCGATGAGGTTCAGCGTGTCCTCCGCCGTGACCTCGGCCACGAGGGTCACGATCTTCGAGGTGCCGATGTCGAGTGCGACGAGCAGCGTGCGCGTATCGCGGGGACGAGTGGGGATCATCGTTTCTTCTTGGGGGTCGTCACGGGTGCCTGCACCGCCGCCTGCCGCAGCGCGAAGCCGTTGGGATAGCGCAGGTCGGCGTAGCTGGTCTGGATGCCCCGCGCGGCAAGCTGCGGCCAGGCGGCGGCGAAGCGTTGCGCGCGTGCCTGCACGTCGTCGCGGCCGAGCGCCAGGTGCAGTCCCGAGGCGAGCGCCACTTCCCACGTCCCACGCGGCGTGAGCGACACCTCGGTCACCACGCCGGCCGGGGCGAGCCAGCGCAGGAGCTCCGGATAGGTGCGCGCGATGTCGGGAGCCGCGTTGTCGGGGCCGTGGAAACGCGGCAGCTCCGCCGTACTTTCCGCCGCGAAGATCTCGCCGCCAGGGCTCACGAGGCGGTCGTCGTTCCAGCGCGCGAGGGCGCGGTAGGCTTCGAAGCGCACTTCGATCGTGCCGGGATAGCGCCGCCGCACCGAGGCGTCGCGCACCCACGGGATGCGCTTCGCGTTGTCGCGCACGGAGGCGAGCGAGGTCCCCAGCGTGCGCCGCTGCAGCTCGCGCGTGAACTCCGCGACGATCTGCGGCGGCAGCCGCTCGACATCGCCGCCGAGCACCACGTCCGTCACCGCGCGGCTCGCGAGGGCGCCGTATCCGTACCAGGCGCCCGCCGCCAGCAGCGCCACGACACACGCCGCGGCCACGGCCGGCAACACACGCTGGCGCAGGATCGTCCGCAGCGTCACCCGGCCCCCTTCCCGTCGAGCGATGCGGCCTCGAGGATGCGCACGCAGAGGTCCGCATAGGAGAGGCCCGCCGCCTTCGCCGCCATCGGCACGAGGCTGTGTCCCGTCATGCCGGGCGACGTGTTCATCTCGAGGAAGGCATAGGAGCCGTCGGGCCGCAGCATCACGTCCGCGCGGCCCCATCCGCGGCAGCCGAGCACGCGGAACGACTTGAGCGTGACGGCGCGGATCTCCTCCTCGAGCTCCACGTCGATGCCCGAGGGGCAGTAGTACTTCGTATCGTCGGTGAAGTACTTGTTCTGGTAATCGTAGTTGCCCTGCGGGGCCTCGATCCGCACGAGCGGCAGCGCCTGGTCGCCGAGCACTGCGGCGGTGAGCTCGATGCCCTCGACGAATTCCTCGGCGAGCACGAGCTCGTCGTACCGGGCCGCGAGCCGGTAGGCGGCGGCGAGCCCCGAAGCGTCCGCGACCTTCGTGAGGCCGAGCGTGGAGCCTTCCCGCGACGGCTTCACGATGACCGGCATCCCGAAGAGATCGACCAGGCGCTCCCAATCCGTTTCGGGCCCCACCATCGCAAAGCGCGGCGAGGGAATGCCCGACGCCTCCCAGACGAGCTTCGTGCGCCACTTGTCCATCGCGAGCGCCGAGGCCATCACGCCGCTGCCGGTGTACGGGATGCGCAGCACTTCCAGCGCGCCCTGCACCGTCCCGTCCTCGCCGAAGCGCCCGTGCAGCGCGATGAACGCCCGTGCGAAGCCTTCGCGCCGCAGCTCGAAGAGCTCGCGCTCCTTCGGGTCGAACGCATGCGCATCGACGCCCTTGCTGCGCAGCGCCTCGAGCACCGCATTGCCGGAGATGAGCGAGATCTCGCGTTCGGCCGACGGTCCGCCCATGAGCACCGCGACCTTGCCGAGTGCGTTCATGCGCGCTCTCCCACGATGCGCACCTCGGGCATGAGCACGACACCGGTCTTCGCCTCGACTTCCGACCGGACGCGAAGGATGAGCGCCTCGATGTCGGCCGCGGTGGCGTGCCCCAGGTTCACGATGAAGTTGGCGTGCTTCGTCGAGACCTGCGCGCCCCCGAGGGTGAGTCCCTTCAGGCCGCACGCTTCGACCAGGCGCGCCGCGTGGTCGCCCGGCGGGTTGCGAAAGACGCTGCCGGCGTTCGGCTGGTTGAGCGGCTGCGAGGCGACGCGTTTGGCCAGCAGCTCGCGGATGCGCGCCATCGAGGCCTTCTCGTCACCGGGCGGGAAGCGGAAGAGCGCCGACACGAACCACTCGTCGCGCGCCTCGCGCATCGCCACGTGCCGGTAGCCGATGTCGTAATCCGCGGGCGTGCGTTCGTGCAGGTTGCCGCCGCGGTCGACGGTCTGCACGGTGACCACGTGGTTCCACGTCTCGCCGCCGTAGCAGCCGGCATTCATCGCGAGCGCGCCGCCGATGGTGCCCGGCACGCCGGCGAGCCATTCGGCGCCGGCATGGCCATGGCGCGCGACGAAGCGTGCGAGATGCGGCGAGGGCACGCCCGCCAATGCCGAGAAGCCGCCATGCTCCACGGTGATGCCGACCAGCGCGTGGTGCGTGAAGAGCACCGTCCCGTGAAAGCCGCCGTCACGCACCAGCAGGTTGCTGCCGAGCCCCACGAAGAGGAGCGGCTCGTCCGCCGGAAGGGTGCGCAGGAACGAGCAGAGGTCGGCCACGTCCGCGGGCTGGTAGGCGCGGCGCGCGCGTCCGCCGGCACGCCAGCTCACGTGGCGCGACATCGGCTCGTCGCGGCGAAGGGTCGGGTGCTCGCTCATGTCCATGCCGTCAGTCCTGGCCTCCGAGGGGAACGTACGAGCCCGTCGCCGAGAGCATGCTGGCCTTGGCGCCCTCGCTGCGCGGCACGGCGAGCTCGGGCGCGAGATGGCCGATGGAACCGGCGCCCATCGTCACCACGACGTCGCCGTCGCGGATGCGGGACAGGACCGCATCGCGCATGTCGGACGACTTCTCGACGAACACGGGCTCCACGCGGCCGGCCACGCGCACGGCGCGCGCGAGCGAGCGCCCGTCGGCCGCGACGATGGGAGACTCGCCGGCGGGATAGACGTCCGCGAGCACCAGGTCGTCCACGGTCGAGAGCACGCGCACGAAGTCCTCGAAGAGGTCGCGCGTGCGCGTGTAGCGATGCGGCTGGAAGGCGAGGACGATACGCCGGCCGGGAAAGGCGCCGCGCGCGGCGGCGAGCGTCGCGGCCATCTCCGCGGGATGGTGGCCGTAGTCGTCGATCAGCGCGAAGGTGCCGCCGCCCGCGAGCGCAATGTCGCCATAGCGCTGGAAGCGGCGCCCCACGCCG
>DATMJE010000009.1:0-6494 GCA_035553995.1 Usitatibacter sp.
GCACCACCTGGTCGCCGCGCCGGTAGCCCTTGGTGAGGTGCGCGATCTCGACGATCGGCCGCGCCGCCATGGCTACTTCTTCGCGATGTCGACCGCGGTCCCGTCGCGCAACGACGCGGGCGGGCTCACGACGACGCGGTCTCCCGCCTTGACCCCGGCGACGGCCACGACATCGCCGAGCTTGCGCGGCGTGCCCACGTCCGCGGCCTTCGCGACGTTGTGCTCGTCGAGGACGAAGACCACGTCGTGGCCGTCGCGCTGCACCACCGCCTCCGGACGCACGGCCAGCACCGGCGTGCGCTCGTTGGCGCCGGGCGGCCGCTCCAGGAAAGCCACCTTCGCGCTCATGTCGGGCAGCACGCGCGCATCCTTCTCCTTGAAGGACACCTTCACGAGCAACGTCGCCTTGCTGCGGTCCACCGTGGGCACGATGCGCGACACCTGTCCCAGCAGGCGCACGTCGGGATAGGCATCGAGCTGGATCTCGGTCGGCATGCCGGGGCGGATCTTCGCGATCGAGTTCTCGGAGACATCGGCCTCGACCTCGAGCGTATCCATGTCGGCCATGTTGACGACGGCACCTTTCGAATCCGCGGCCGACGAGAACGGCGTGATGATGTCGCCCACGTTGGCGTTCTTGGTGAGCACGATGCCGTCGAACGGCGCGCGGATGAGCGTCTGCTCGACGGCGACGCTCGCCTGGCGCGCGTTCGCCTCGGCCACGCCGATCGCGGCCTTGAGGCTCGAGATGCCCGCCTGCGCCTTCTCGTAGCGCGCGCGGGCCGCGTCCAGCGCCGATTCGGCCACGAACTTCTTCTCGAAGAGGTCCTGCGTGCGCTTGTAGTTCACCTCGGCGTCGCGCAGCTCCGCCACACCCTGCTCGAGGTTCGCGCGCGCGGCCGTGGCGCCCGCGAGCGCGGAATCGCGCGCCGCTGCCACATCCAGGTTTTCCAGCCGCGCGATGACCTGGCCGGACTTGACGCGCGTGCCTTCCTCCACCCCGAGCCACTCGAGCCGCCCGGTGGCCTTGGTGGAGACCGCCGCCTTGCGCCAGGCGACGACGCGGCCGGTGGCATTGAGCAGGGTGAAGGTCTGCGAGGGATAGGCGGTGGTGACGCTGGCCGCCTCGACCACGGGGCGGGCCGTGCGGCTCCGGTAGACGAATCCGGCGGCCACGAGGGCCACGACGAGCAGCGCGAGGGTCCAGCCATTCAGCCAGCGCCGCCGCCGGCGCACACGCGTGCCGCGGTCGATCGCGAGGCTGGAGAGGTCGGGGGCGTCGTTCATGGCTTGCGCCGGAATGGGGACCCCCTCAGTCTGCGCGCCTTCAGCCCACCAGGCTTAGCGTGGCGTCGAACAGGGGCTGGCCGCGCTCGGCGAAGGCATCGAGCACGGTGAAGTGGTTGAGACCCGGAAGGAGCTGCAAGGCCTTCACCTGCGTGCTCCACGCATCCGCGAGGCAGCGGGACTGGCGGCGGAACTCGGAGCTCTCGAGCGCGCCCGCCGCGACCACGAGCGGCGCGCGCAGGGTGGGCTTCTTGTCGAAGAGGTTGAGCCGCCGCACCTGCCCTTCGTCGAGGCCGAAATCCGCGTTGAAGGAGTGCAGCAGCAACGGCTCGAAATCGAAGACACCGCTGATCGGGACGCCGCCCGCGATGCGCGCCGGATCGAACTCCATGGCATCGATGGGCGCGGCCATGACCGCGGCCACGAGATGGCCGCCGGCGGAATGCCCGCTCAGGATCACGCGGTCCATGGCGACGCCGTGTGCGGGGCCGGCGCGGAAGAGCCAGTTCACGGCCGCGAGCGCATCGGACACGATGTCCTCGATGCGTACGCCGGGCACGAGGCGATAGTTGGGCAACGCCACATTGAACCCGGCGGCGACCCAGGGTGCCGCGAGCCACGAGAACATGCCCTTGTCGAGGCTGCGCCAGTAGCCGCCATGGATGAATACCAGCGTGCCGCGCGCATTCGCCGCCGGGAAGAGGTCCAGGCGATGGCGCTCGTCGGGCCCGTAGGGGACATGCAGCACGCCGCGCAGCGTCTTGCGAACGTATTCGGAATCGCGCTGCCAACGCGCGAAGATCTCCCCGTGCTCGGGGACGAGGGCGCGATTGTTGTATTCGCGCTCCAGCACTTCCGGGGCAAGCTTGTTTCTCATGCTCGCAGTTTACAGGCAGCCCGCGGCGCCCGAATCATGAAGCACGAATCGCCCGAATCACGAAGCACGAATCGCCCGAATTCCGGACAGGGGATCTCACCACGAGAGGACACAGAGGACACAGAGGGTGGCACAGAGGAAAGGCGTTTCGGGTGTTCGTGAACGTATTGCTTGCGATGGCGCTTCAGCCATCGAGAACCCACCGTTCAATGGTTTTCGCATTCCGCACGCCACGCAAGCAGATCGTTCCCGCTCGCTAACGCAGCCACGAACCGTCTATCGTGGGGTCCTCTGTGCCACCCTCTGTGTCCTTCATTCCTCTCGTGGTGAGATCCCCAGCCGGCAACATGCAAAGCATCAGCGCAGCGCGGCAGCGATGTCCCGTCCGACCTTGTCGAGCGCGCGGCTGTGCGCGGCCGCAAGCGTTGCGGGATCGCCCGAAGCGGGTTCGGTGACCCGCGTCCGACCGGTGCGCGCACTGCCGCCCCTGGCCGCGGAGGGCGTGATGGTCCACAGCGCGTCGATGGTGGCGCCCTCGGTGAGCGACGAATCGAAGCGCTGGACTTCGATCGCCACGCGGTAATCCACCGGGAGCGCCGCGGCCGAACGGCTGGTGAGCACGCGCTGCGTTCCCAGCTCGCGCGTGAGCGTCTCCGCGATCACGCGTGGCACGGCGCTTTTCAGCGGCTCGGCCCAGCGGTACTTCTCGCTCACCTCGACCTCGTTGGCGCCGGTGCGCAGCACCATCTGCGTGCGGTCCACCGATTCCGGCACCGAGACCGGTCCCACGAAGATCGCGAGATTCGAGGTTGCCGCTGTCGACGCGCTCGTCGAGCCGCCCGCTGCCGGCGCCGACAGCGTATAGAAGCTCTCCCGCACCGCCGCGCCGCCCCCGCATCCACCCAGCACGGTGCCAACGACCACCACTGCCACGCACCACGCAAGACTCTCCTGCGCCTTGCGCCTTGTGCCTTGCGCCTTCTCTTGCGCCTTGCGCCCTGTGCCTTGCGCCTCTCTCATTTCTTCTCCTCCGCGCGCTTGCCGCGAATCAGCGATTCCGGATGCCGCTCGAGGTAGTCCACCAATGCGCGCAGCGACTCGGCGGATTTGGTCACTTCCTGCAGCGTCTCGCGCAGGTCGTCCTGCAGCGGCGAATCGGGCGCGACGGTGCGCTCGGCGGCGGCGACCGTGCGCTCGGCCGCGGCGAGGGTCTTCTTCGCCTGCGCGATCGCTTCCTTCAGCTCCGGCGCGATCTCGTTGTTCATCTTCGCCACCAGGACGTCGGCCTTCTCCAGCGTGCGGTTGAGCTTCTCGAGCGCCTGGCGCAGGTCCTCGCCGATGCGGTCGAACGGGATCTTGTCGAGCCGCTTCACGATGTTGGCGAGAGTCTCCTGCAGCTCGGAAAGCCCGCCGCTCACCGTCGGGATCTCGGGCGGGTTCTTGCTCCTGTCGATGGTGGCCTTCGGCGCGTCGGGGAAGAACTCGAGCGCGACGTACATCTGGCCGGTGAGCAGGTTGCCCGAGCGCAGCTGCCCGCGCAGGCCGTGCTCGACGAAGCGCTGGAAGCGATCGGCCGGCGCGAACGGCTTTCCGCTCAGCCGTGCCTCGCGCGAGCGCATGCGCTCGGGGAAGAGCAGCACCTCGACCGCCGTGCGGAAACGGACCGTCTTCGGGTCGTAGGTGAGGTCGATGCTCTTCACCTCCCCCACCGTGATGCCGCGGAAGTCCACCGGGGCACCGACGCCCAGGCCGCGTACCGACTGCGCGAACGTGAGCAGGTAGGTCTCGATGACGGTCTCGCGCGGCTTCTGCGCATCGTCGCGGGTCTTCCACAGGATGAAGGTGGTGTTCGGCCCCGCGGGCGGCAGCGATTGCGCCTCGTCCGGCGTCTCGAACGCGATGCCGCCGAGGAGCACCGTGATGAGGCCCTCGGAGTTCATCTTGAGCCCATCGGAGCTCACGCTGAGGTCCACGCCCGAGGCGTTCCAGAAGCGCGAGCCGCCGGTCACGAAGCGGTCGAAGGGCGGCGTGAGGAAGATGCCGACCTGCACGTGCCGCCCATCCTTGGAGAGCTCGACCGACACGACACGGCCGGCATTCACGCTGCGGTAATACACCGGCGAGCCCACGTCGATCGAGCCCAGGTCTTCGGCGCTCAGCGTGAACATGCGTCCCGGTTGCCCCGAGGTGACCACGGGCGGCGTCTCGAGCCCCTTGAACTCGTGCGTCTCGTTGTTGGACTTGCCGGGATCGGCACCGATGTACGCGCCCGCCAGCAGCGTGGAGAGCCCCGTCACGTAGCCGCCGGTGAAGCGCGGCCGCACGATCCAGAAGCGCGTGTCGTCCGCAAGGAAGCCGCGCGAGCCGCGCCGCGCGAGCTCCGCGTGCACGATCGCATCCTTGCGGTCCTCGGAAAGCTCGATCGCGCGCACGATGCCGATGTCCACGTCCTTGTACTTGATGCGCGTCTTGCCGGCCTCCAGCCCCTCGGCGGTCTCGAAGTGGATCTGGATGGTGGGGCCGTGGTCGAAGAGCGCCTTGGCCGCGAGCCACCCGCCGACGATCGCGGCCACGACCGGGATGACCCACACCAGCTGCAGCGACCGCGGGCTGGGCTTGCGCGGCAGCGCCTCGGGAAGCGGTTCGTGCTGCGGGTCTGCGGGGGGCGGGGTCTCAGGCATGGAAGCGGTCCACGGGGTCCCACGTGAGGCGCGGGTCGAAGCTGAGCGATGCGAGCATGGTGAGCACCACCACGGCGCCGAACGCGATCGCGCCCGGGCCCGGATGGATGGTCGCGACGGTCTTGAACTGCACCAGCGCCACCAGCATGGACCCCACGAAGATGTCCACCATCGACCAGCGCCCGATGAGGGTCATGAAGCGATGCATGCGCGCGCGCGCCCGCGGATTCCACACCGATCGGCCCTGCGCCGTGGCGAGCAGGAATGCCACGATGCCGAGCTTGGCGAGCGGGATCACGATGCTTGCCACGAAGATGATCACGGCGAGTCCCCACGATCCGGTGCGCCAAAGGAATTCCACGCCCGACAGGATGGTGTCGTCCTGGGTGCCGAAGATCGATCCGCTTTCCATCACGGGCAGCATGTTGGCGGGAATGTACAGGATCGAGGCCAGCGAGAGCAGCATCCACGCGCGCAGCACGCTGTGGGGCTTGCGCACCGCGATGGTGGCCCCGCAGCGCGGACAGCCGAAGCTCATGCCGTGGGGTGGGCGGCGCGACAGCAGCTCGCACCGGGGACACAGCAGCAGCCCGTGGCGGGCCGCGGTCGGCATCATGCGCCGAGCTCCGCCACGCGGTGCCAGAATGCCCGCTTCTCGAACGAGGCGGCCGCGGCGGTGAGGAGCAGGATGAACCCCGCCATCGCGTACAACGCTTCGCCGGGGTGCACCGTCGCGATGTGCCGCAGCTTCGAGAGTGCCACCAGCGCACCGAGCATGAACACCTCCACCATGCCCCAGGGCTCCAGCGCATCGACGATGCGGAAGCCGAGGCGAAGCCCCCGCGGGATGACGCCGCCGCGCAGCGGCACCAGCAGGTAGAGCAGCAGGAAGACTTCCAGCGCCGGCACGAGCACCGCCGTCGTGAACACGAGCAGGCCCACGCTCGTCATGCCTTCCTCGTGCAACGCCCAGGCGGCACCGGTGATGGTCGAGCTGGTTCGCAGGCCCTGCGCATCGAGCGACATGATCGGGAAGGCATTGGCGACGAGGAAGAGCACGGCCGCGCCCAGCACGAAGGCGAGGGTGCGATCGAGGCTTTGCGGCTGGTTGCGGTAGAGCTCCGCGCCGCAGCGCACGCATTCGGCGGTGCCCTGCTCGGGCAGGGCGACCTCGCGCTGCAGGCAGTCGCACTCGGGACACGCCACGAGGCGTTCGAATGTCGTTGTCATTTCATGCCTTAGTCAGGTGATAGACTCCCGCGTTCCATGGATGCTGCGGTTTCCCCACGCGATCGCGCCGGGCGCACGGTCCTCGAACGGGCGCTCGCCCTCGCGCGCCACAGCGACTCTCCCGAACACTACACGCGCACCCTCTTCACGCCCGCGCATCGCGCCGCTGCGCGCCAGCTCGAGGAGTGGATGCGTGCGGCCGGCATGGCGGTGCGCGTCGACGCTGTCGGCAACGTGATCGGGCGATACGAGGCCGCGGAAGCTGCCGCCCCGAAGGCCATCCTGCTGGGTTCGCATTTCGACTCCGTACGCAACGGTGGCAAGTATGACGGCGTCCTCGGCATCCTCGTACCCATCGCCTGCATTGCGGAGCTCCATGCGCGCGGCGAGCGCCTGCCGCACGCGGTCGAGGTGATCGC
>DATMJE010000010.1:0-10793 GCA_035553995.1 Usitatibacter sp.
CCCAACAAGCCGATCACCGACATCTACGTCGACAAGATCTTCATCGGCTCGTGCACCAACTCGCGCATCGAGGACCTGCGCGCCGCGGCTAAAGTGGTCCGCGGCAAGCGCATCGCCTCCAACGTGAAGCTCGCACTCGTCGTCCCGGGCTCCGGCCTCGTGAAGGCGCAAGCCGAGAAGGAAGGCCTCGATCGCATCTTCCGCGACTCGGGCTTCGAATGGCGCGATGCGGGCTGCTCCATGTGCCTCGGCATGAATGACGACCGCCTCTCGCCGGGCGAGCGCTGCGCCTCCACCTCGAACCGCAACTTCGAGGGCCGGCAGGGCGCGGGTGGGCGGACGCACCTGGTCTCGCCGGAGATGGCGGCCGCGGCGGCGATCGCCGGCCACTTCGTCGACATAAGGCGGGCTTAGAGATGCTGACGCGGATGTTCGGCGTATTCATGGCAGTCGTTGTGCTGGCCGGCTGCAACACGATGGAAGGCCTGGGCAAGGACATCAAGAAGGGCGGCCAGAAGATCGAGAAGGCGGCGGATCGGCACAAGTAGCCGTCGGTGCCTGGCGCTATTCCGATACAACCCCCAAATTGGGAGCTATACTTCCCAATATGGGAGCGAATGTGGGGCTCGGCGACGCCTTGTTCACCAGGACGCAGCAGCGTGTCCTCGGCATTCTCTTTGGCGCACCGCACCGCAGCTTCTATCTCAACGAGATCGTGCGTCTGTCGCACGCGGGCAATGGCGCCGTGCACCGGGAACTCGCGAGGTTGCTCGCCTGCGGACTGGTCACGGCCGGGCTCATCGGAAACCAGAAGCACTACCAGGCGAACGCATCGGCGCCGATCTTCGAGGAGCTGCGCGGCATCGTCGTGAAGACGTTCGGGCTGGCTGACGTCCTCCGCGGCCGCCTGGAATCGCTCGCCGACGACATCGAGTTTGCGTTCATCTATGGCTCCGTCGCCAAGGGCACCGACAAGGCCGGGAGCGACATCGACCTGATGATCGTATCGGAGAAGCTTTTGTATCCCGACGTCTTGGCGGCGCTGGATCTGGAGGAGGCGTCTATCGGGCGACAGGTAAACCCATCGATATTTCGACGCGTTGAATTCGACAAGCGAGCTTCGGAGGAAGGCGGATTCCTGAGCCGAGTGCTGGAAGGTCCCAAACTCTTCCTCATCGGAGCCGAAGTTGAAATCGCCAAACCTCGAAAGGCTCGCGCTCGCGGGTGAGCTGAAAGCCGAGCGGTTTACGCGTGGCGAGCTTGAATCGATGCTGCGCACGGCGGCCACCTTGTTGGCGGATGCCAAACGGATCGAGCTTTCGGTTGAGAGCCGATTTCGGCTCGTGTACAGCGCATCGCACGCCATCGCCAGTGTTGCACTTCGGCTACACGGCTATCGTAGCGAAAGCCGCTACATGGTCTTTCAGTGCCTTCAGCACACGGCAGGTTTGGATCGTGTCCAGACACGGCTGTTTTCGTTATGTCACGATCGACGCAACAAGGCGGAATACACCGGTTACTTCGAGATCGACGAAGCCTTGATGGAGGACTTCATGGGAGCGGTGGAGGAATTGCTCACCAGAGTATCCGGTATGGCGTCGAAAGCTTGACGCCGCATGCCCCTGGTCGATCGGAAGATCAAGGAGTCGTGCCCATGAAAGACAGCTCCAGGTACGCCAAGGTCGTCGAGTGGTCGGATGTAGATGGTTGCTACATCGGCCGCGCGCCTGGCTTGATGGATGGTGGCGTGCACGGCACCGACGAACGAGCGGTGTTTGACGAGCTCTGCGATGTAGTCGACGAGGTCATCGCGATCTACAAGGAAGATGGCAAGCCGTTGCCACCTCCAACCAACGGGTGTGCCGGCCTTCTCGAAGGCTATGCGGGTGAGCGGCACGCGGAATTCGAGCAAAGTGAATCCGCTCTGCGAGCCTTGGAGCGCCGCCTGCAGCAACCTTCCAGGAAGAGCGCCAAGGACTGAATCCTGGCACGTGCGGCGGACCCTCGCCGCCTTTCGCTGGCAGGCGTACCATGGTCTTTCCACCGTCGTCCAAGGAGATTGCCATGTGCCACGGAGCCGAGTGGGAACTGTTGAAGATGGCGTACGCGCGCGAGATCGCGCGTCGCAATCGTGAGAAGGCGCAAGCCGAGACGCGGGGCTCAACCACTGCTCCGCCGAAGCCGGCGGACACTCCCGTGAAGAACGAGGAGCCAGTGCCGGCGTGAAGGAGAGAACCCCGCTTCGGCGGGGTTTTTCGTCAATGAGGACAACGCTCGATATCGACGAAGACGTTCTCGCCGCGGCCAGGGAACGTGCGCGGCGGGAGGCGAAGACCATCGGCCAGGTCATTTCCGAGCTGGCCCGCGCCGCATTGAGCGCATCCGCTGCTGGCACGCCCACTACGCAGCCGCAACCATCGCACCATGGCATTCGGCCATTTCCCAGGCGCGGAAACGCGACGGTTACCAACGAGCAGATAGATAAATTGCGCGAGGACGACGCTTACTGAGCGGCGTCAGTGGTGCGTGCTTTGTCGCCTCGTGGGAAGTCGATCGAAGCACCATCGGGCGTCTTGAGCGGGGGGCTGCCAGCTATAATTACCGTTTCCCCGCGCCCGGACCTGCCATGGAGAAGTTCACCGTCCACACCGGCCTCGTCGCCCCGCTCGACCGCGAGAACGTCGACACGGACGCGATCATCCCGAAGCAGTTCCTGAAGTCGATCAAGCGCACGGGGTTCGGCCCGCACCTGTTCGATGCCTGGCGCTACCTCGATGTAGGCGAGCCGGGCATGGACCTGCGCACCCGCAAGCCCAACCCGGACTTCATCCTCAACAAACCGCAGTACCAGGGCGCCTCCATCCTCCTCGCCCGCAAGAACTTCGGCTGCGGCTCCTCGCGCGAGCACGCCCCATGGGCGCTGCAGCAGTACGGCTTCAAGGCGATCATCGCGCCGTCGTACGCGGACATCTTCTTCACGAACTGCTTCAAGAACGGGCTGCTGCCGATCGTGCTGTCCGAGGCGGAAGTCGACCACCTCTTCCACGAGGTCGCCGCGCATCCCGGCTTCCGGCTCACGATCGACCTGCCTGCGCAAACGGTCAGCCCCGGCAGTGGGAAGACCTTCCACTTCGACGTCGAGCCCACCCGCAAGCACAACCTGGTGGAAGGGCTGGACGAGATCGGCCTCACGCTGCGGCACGCGGACGAGATCAAGGCCTACGAGGAGCGGCGCAAGCAGACCGAGCCGTGGATCTTCTCGTGAGCGCCGCGTCACCCCCGCGCAGGCGGGGGCCCAATGATTGGATCCCGGGCCATCGGCGCAACAGCGCCGCCCGGGATGACGAGGTCGCCCGATGAAAATCGCCCTCCTGGCCGGCGATGGCATCGGCCCCGAGATCCTCGAGCAGGCGAAGGCGGTCCTCGAAGTCTTCCGCAAGGAAGGCCTGGCGATCGAGACCGAGGAAGCGCTGGTCGGCGGCGCGGCGTACGACGCCCATAAGCATCCCCTGCCCGCCAGGACGCTGGACCTCGCGAAGCAGGCCGATGCGGTTCTCTTCGGCGCGGTCGGCGGCCCGCAATACGACGCGCTCGATCGTCCGCTGCGTCCGGAGGCGGCGATCCTGGGCCTGCGCAAGGAATGCGACTTCTTCGCCAACCTCCGCCCGGCCACCGTCTTCCCCGAATTGGCCGACGCGTCCACGCTGAAACCCGAGGTCGTGAGCGGCCTGGACATCATGATCGTCCGCGAGCTCACGGGGGATATCTACTTCGGACAGCCGCGCGGTGTGACCGGCGTCAAGGGCAGCCGCGAAGGCTTCAATACGATGCGCTACACGGAGCCGCAGATCCGCCGGATCTTGCACGTGGGTTTCCGCACCGCGCGCCAGCGGGGCAAGCGGCTCTGCAGCATCGACAAGATGAACGTGCTCGAGACCACGCAGCTCTGGCGCGACATTGCGGAGGAAATCGCCCCCGAATACCCCGACGTGCAGCTTTCGCATATGCTCGTCGATAACTGCGCCATGCAGCTCGTGAGGAACCCGCGGCAGTTCGACGTGATCGTGACCGGCAACATGTTCGGCGACATCCTCTCCGACGAGGCTTCCATGCTCACGGGGAGCATCGGCATGCTGCCCTCGGCGTCGCTCGATGCGAATGGCAAGGGCCTGTACGAGCCCATCCACGGCTCGGCGCCGGACATCGCGGGCAAGGGCCTCGCCAATCCGCTCGCCATGGTCCTGTCGATGGCGATGATGTTCCGCTACACCTTCGAGCGGGCGGATTACGCCGGCCGCATCGAGAAGGCGGTGCGTTCCGCGCTGGCTTCGGGCCTGCGGACGGGCGACATCGCGGCAAAGAACACGAAGACGGCTACCACCGCCGAGATGGGCCGGGCGGTGGTGAAAGCGCTCTAAACAGACAACGCAGCAATTGGGTCCCGGCCGATTGCTGCGAAGCGAGGCCGGGGGATAGCTACTTGGAATCCCGCCCGTGCGGGAGTGACGACAACTTGGGAACGACGAAGGATCGAAGATGACGACCGTTGGATTCGTGGGCTGGCGTGGCATGGTGGGTTCCGTCCTGATGGAGCGGATGCGGGAGGAGCGCGACTTCGATGCGATCGAGCCGGTGTTCTTCACCACCTCGAACGTGGGCGGCGCGGGCCCGTCGATCGGCAAGCCGGTCGGAGCGCTCAAGGACGCCAACGACGTGAGCGAGCTGAAGAAGCTCGACGTCGTCATCACCTGCCAGGGCGGCGACTACACCAACGCGGTCTTCCCCAAGCTGCGCGCCACGGGCTGGAAGGGCTACTGGATCGACGCCGCCTCGGCGCTGCGCATGGAGAAGGACGCGGTCATCATCCTCGACCCCGTCAATCGCGAGGTCATCGACCGCGCGCTGGCGGACGGCGTCAAGTGCTTCATCGGCGGCAACTGCACCGTGAGCCTCATGCTCATGGCCATCGACGGGCTCCTCAAGCAGGACCTCGTCGAATGGGTCTCGGCCATGACCTACCAGGCGGCCTCGGGCGCGGGCGCGCAGAACATGCGCGAGCTGCTGCAGCAGATGGGCGAGGTCCACTTCGCCGCCAAGTCGCTGCTCGACGATCCGGCCTCGGCCATCCTCGAGATCGACCGCGAAGTCGCCGGCATCCTGCGCGACGAGGGCTTCCCCACCGAGCATTTCGGCGTCCCGCTCGCGGGCAGCCTCCTGCCGTGGATCGACAAGGACCTGGGCAACGGCCAGAGCAAGGAAGAATGGAAGGGCCACGCCGAGACCAACAAGATCCTCGGCCGCCAGGGGCCCCGGGAAGTCGCCGTGGACGGCCTCTGCGTGCGCGTGGGTGCCATGCGCTGCCACAGCCAGGGCCTCACCATCAAGCTGCGCCGGGACGTGCCGCTCGCGGAGATCGAGCAGATCCTCGCCGGTGCCAACCAATGGGTAAAAGTGGTGCCTAACAAGCGTGAAGAGACGCTCAAGGGCCTCACGCCCGTGGCGGTCACGGGCACCTTGGGCGTCCCCATCGGACGGCTGCGCAAGCTGCGCATGGGTGGCGAATATCTCTCGGCCTTCACCGTGGGCGACCAGCTCCTGTGGGGTGCCGCCGAGCCCCTGCGCCGCATGCTCCGCATCCTTCTCAAGGCGCGCGTGCCTGCAGCCGCCGCGGCCTGAATTGATGTAACCCCCGGTTCTTGCGGAAAAAACGGCTTGAAAATCGTCCAGTTTGGGCGATAATGTTAAGGATCGGGTGAGAATGGAGCGATAAGCCCCTGATGGGAAATTATATTTTGACGGCCTCCCAGTGCGGGACGGGAAGACACATGGTGCGCATCCTGAGAGGGGGTGCCGCGCTGGCCGTGGCAGTTGCTGCGACGTTCGCCAACGCGGCGGGGCTTGGAAAGCTGACGGTGAATTCCGCGCTGGGCCAGGTGCTCAACGCGGAGATCGACCTGGTCGCCCTGCAGCCGGGCGAGGAGGATTCGCTCAGCGCCCATGTGGCCTCGCCGGAAGCCTTCCGCGATGCCCGCATCGAATACTCCCCCGTGCTGCGCTCGCTGCGCTTCAGCGTGGAGAAGCGCCCCAACGGGGCGCCTTACCTCAAGGTCACGAGCCAGGGCCCGGTGAACGAGCCGTTCGTGGACGTGCTGATCGAGGTCACGTGGCCCGCCGGCCGCCTGCAGCGCGAATATCCGATCCTGCTGGATCCGCCCGGTTACGCGCAGTCGAAGCCCGTGCCGCCCACGGTCGCGGCCGCGCCCACGGCGCCGTCCACCGCGGCTGCGCCGCCCGCCAAGGCTGCCCCGTCGGCACCGGCTCCGTCGGCGCAGGCTCCGGCAACAACCCAGGCGCCCGCCGCAAGCACCACTCCGGCGCCCTCGGGCGCACCCAGCGCCAGCCGCGAGCTCGCCGCGAGCAGCGGTAACCGTGCCGCCCCGGCAGCGCCTGCGGCGGCCCCCGGCAGCGATACGTACGGCCCCGTGCAAAACGGCGACACGCTCGCCCGCATCGCGGAGAACGTGAAGCCCGCGAGCGTCAGCCTCGAGCAGATGCTGGTCGCGCTCTATCGCGAGAACAAGGGTGCCTTCGTCAACAACAACATGAACCGGCTGAAGACCGGGCAGATCCTCAAGGTCCCGTCGACGGACGAGGTCCAGAAGATCGAGAACAAGGACGCCACGCGCGAGTACCGCACGCACGTGGCCGATTGGAAGGCGTACCGCGACCAGCTCGCGAGCGGCGCGGCGGCCATCCCGACGCGTCCCGAAAGCACCAATGCGGCGAGCGGACGCGTCTCTTCCGCGGCGGTCACGCCCCCGCCGGCCGCGAATGCGCCGTCGGGCGATGTGCTGCGCCTGTCGAAGTCGGAGGGCGGCAATGCGGCGTCCACGCGTGCGGGCGGCCAGGATCGCCTCAACGCGATGCAGGAAGAGCTCACCGCCAAGGACAAGGCGCTGCGCGAATCGCAGTCCCGCGTGGCGGACCTCGAGAAGCAGATCCGCGACATGCAGCGGCTGGTGGAGCTGAAGGGCGGCGCTCCCGGCAAGGCGGATAACAAGGTCGCCGTCGCACCTCCGCCCCCCGCCACCAAGCCCGCCGAGGCACCGAAGGCCGAAGTGAAGCCCGCGGAGCCGCCGAAGCCGGCGCCGGTCACGCCGGCGGAGCCGACGAAGCCCGCGGTCGTGGCCGAGTCCTCGAAGCCCGCTGAGGCCGCCAAGCCCGGCGAGAGCAAGACCACGACCACGACGACCACCACGACGACGGAAGCGGGCAAGAACGCGCCCCCGCCGCCGCCCAAGGTCGCGGAGAACAAGGCCGCGCCGCAGAAGGCGCCGAAGCAGCCGGTGGCCCCGCCGCCCAGCTTCGTGGACGACCTCACGGAGAACCCGTACGTGTTGGGCGGCATCGGCGCGCTCGTCCTCGGCATCGGCGCGATCCTCTTCATGCGCCGGCGGCGCAATCGCGAGCTCGACGAGACGCCGAGCCACATGACGAGCTCCTTCCCGTCGGATCTCAAGCAAACCACCGGCACGGGCAGGCCCGCCGCGGGCCTCGTCGATACGGGCAACAGCTCGTTCCTGACCGACTTCGACAAGACCGGCCCGGGCACCATCGATACCGACGAGGTCGATCCGGTCGCGGAAGCGGAGGTGTACATCGCCTACGGCCGCGACGCGCAGGCCGAGGAGATCCTCAAGGAAGCGATGGCGCGCGATCGCACGCGCCACGAGATCCCGCTGAAGCTCCTCGAGATCTACCACGCACGCAAGAGCGCCACGGCGTTCGAGACCGTCGCACGCGAGCTGCGCAACAACGTGGGCGAGGATTCGCCGCTGTGGCACAAGGCGGCCGCGATGGGTGTGCAGATCGATCCCAACAATCCGCTGTACAGCGCCGCGGCCCATGAGGGAAGCAACGCGGGTGTGGCGCCGGCCGTTGCGGCTGCCACGCCACGGCCCGACCTGGACTTCGACGTCGATGCGTCCCATGCGCGCGACCACGCCACGCATGCGCAGCCGAGCTTCGATCTCGACCTCGATGCGGCGCACAAGGCCGAGCAGCACAAGCCGCCCGCGTCGCTGGACTTCGATCTCGACCACACGCCGCACGCGCACGCGCCGATCGACGTGCCGCTCGAGCACGCCAAGGAAGAGAAGCACGCGTTCGACTTCGACCTCTCCAGCCTCGATTTCCCGGGCAGCAAGACCACGACGGCCCCGGATCTCGATCTCGGCAACGAGCCTTCGCACGATCTCAACCTCGCGGACCTCAACCTCGAGACCGAGTCGGCGGGTGCGGAAAGCGAGGGCGTGGGCACGAAGCTCGAGCTCGCCAAGGCTTACCTCGAGATCGGCGACAAGGACGGCGCCCGCGAGATCCTGCAGGAGGTGGCGAAGGAAGGCTCCAACGCCCAGCGCGCCGAGGCCGAGAAGCTGATGGCCACCCTCTGACGCAGCGACGCATCCCGGGGACGCAGCCCGTCCTCACCAACTGGCGGGCCGCGGCCCGCCAGTTCGTTTCCGGAGCCCCTTCATGCGCCTGGCCCTCGGCCTCGAGTACGACGGCACCGCGTTCTGCGGCTGGCAGACCCAGCCCTCGGGCTGCGGCGTGCAGGACCACCTGCAGGCGGCACTGTCGCGCTTCGCGGACGCGCCCGTGGAGGTCGTCGCCGCGGGCCGCACCGATACGGGCGTGCATGCGAGCGCACAGGTGGTCCATTTCGATACCGGGGTCGTGCGCGACGTGCAGGGATGGATCCGCGGCACCAACACGTACCTCGATGGTGCCGCGCGCGTCCTGTGGGCCGCGGTCGTTCCCGACGATTTCCACGCGCGCTACAGCGCCCGCGCGCGCACGTATCACTACCTGCTGCTGAACGAGCCGGTGGCCCCTGCATTGCTGCGCGGCCGCGTCGGCTGGTTCCATCGCGCGCTCGACGAGGAACGCATGGCCGAGGCGGCGCGTGCGCTCGTGGGCGAGCACGATTTCAGCGCCTTTCGCGATGCCCAATGCCAGGCCAAAAGCCCGGTGCGGGCGCTGCACGAAGCGCGGGTGCGGCGCACCGGGAACGTGGTCGCCTTCACCTTTCGCGCGAACGCGTTCCTCCACCACATGGTGCGCAACCTCGTGGGCGCGCTCGTGTACGTGGGGTGCGGGCGCCAGGAGCCCGCCTGGATCGCGCACCTCCTCGAAGCGCGCGACCGCACGCTCGCCGCACCCACCTTCGCGCCGGAAGGGCTTTACCTCGCGGGCGTCGAGTATGATCCGGCGTTCGCGCTCCCGGCCTTCCGGCCCAACCCCTTCCTCGCCTCGATCGTTCCATGACGGGCCACCGCACGCGCATCAAGATCTGCGGCATCCGCGAGCCCGCGATGGCGCTGCACGCGGCGAATGCGGGGGCGGATGCGATCGGCCTCGTCTTCCACCGTCCGAGCCCGCGCTACGTCGAGGCCGCGCAGGCCGCGGCCATCGCGAACGCGTTGCCGCCGTACGTGATGGCCGTGGGCCTCTTCGTGAACCTCACCGAATCCGGGGTCCGCGCGATCCTGCGCGAGGTGCCGCTGCAGCTCCTCCAGTTCCAGGGCGACGAGGAGCCCGCGTTCTGCGAGGCGTTCGGCGTGCCGTACGTGCGTGCCGTGCGCATGGAGGAGGGGACCGATTTGCTAGAATATGCATCTCGCTTCGCGCGCGCGAGGGCTCTGCTCCTCGATGCGCACGTGCCCGGGCTTGCAGGGGGCACCGGGCGAAGCTTCGACTGGAAGGCCATTCCGCGCGGCCTTCCGATGCCGATCATCCTTTCCGGCGGGCTCACCATCGAGAACGTGGGCCACGCGGTGCGCGAAGTGCAGCCCTGGGCCGTGGACGTGTCGTCCGGCGTGGAGGCGGAGCGCGGCGTCAAGGACCCGCGCAGGATCGACGAATTCATTCGGAGCGTGCGACGTGAAGATGCAGGGTGACCTCCCGGGCTCGGCCTGGACCGATTACGCGCTGCCTGACGCAACGGGCCACTTCGGCCCCTATGGCGGCGTCTTCGTGGCGGAAACGCTGCGCCAGGCCCTCGACGAGCTCAACGCGGCCTACGAGAAGTACCGCAAGGATCCGGAGTTCAAGGCCGAGCTCGCGTGGGAATACGAGCACTACGTCGGCCGTCCCAGCCCGATCTACCACGCCCGCCGGCTCTCGGAGAAGTGCGGCGGCGCGCAGATCTACCTGAAGCGCGAGGACCTCAACCACACCGGCGCCCACAAGGTGAACAACACCGTGGGCCAGGCGCTCCTCGCCAAGCGCATGGGCAAGCCGCGCGTGATCGCCGAGACGGGGGCGGGCCAGCATGGTGTCGCATCGGCCACGGTCGCTGCGCGCTACGGCATGGAATGCGTCGTCTACATGGGCGAGGAGGACGTCGCGCGCCAGGCGCAGAACGTCTATCGCATGAAGATGCTGGGCGCGAAGGTGGTGCCCGTGTCGAGCGGCTCGAAGACCCTGAAGGACGCGCTCAACGAAGCGATGCGCGACTGGGTCACCAACATCGAGAACACGTTCTACATCATCGGCACGGTCGCGGGCCCGCATCCGTATCCGATGATGGTGCGCGATTTCAACTCCGTGGTCGGACGCGAGCTGCGCACCCAAATGCCGGAGGCGATAGGCCGCCAGCCCGATGCGGTGCTCGCCTGCGTGGGCGGCGGCTCCAACGCAATGGGCCTCTTCTATCCGTACATCGCCGACGAGCGCGTGCGCCTGGTGGGCGTCGAGGCGGCGGGCCATGGACTCGAAACCGGCAAGCACGC
>DATMJE010000011.1:0-3450 GCA_035553995.1 Usitatibacter sp.
TGCACGTGAACATGGAGGTGGGGATGCCGAGCGCGCTCTGCACGATGCCGGAGTAGAAGTCCACGTTCGGGTAGAGCTTGCGCGAGACGAAGTACTCGTCCTCGAGCGCGATCTTCTCCAGCGCCATCGCGAGCTTGAGCAACGGCTCGTCGTGCATGTCGAGCGTGTCGAGAACCTCGCGCGTGGTCTCCTGCATGAGCTTCGCGCGCGGGTCGTAGTTCTTGTAGACGCGGTGGCCGAAGCCCATCAGCTTCACGCCCGAATTCTTGTCCTTCACCTTCTTCACGAACTCGCCGATCTTCGCGACCCCGCCTTCCTTCTGCAGGTCGATCAGCATCTGCAGCGCGGCCTCGTTGGCGCCGCCGTGCGCGGGGCCCCACAGGCACGCGATGCCCGAGGCGATGCACGCGAACGGATTCGCGCCCGAGGAGCCCGCCAGCCGCACCGTGGAGGTGGAGGCGTTCTGCTCGTGGTCGGCGTGCAGGATGAAGATGCGGTCCAGGGCGCGCACGAGGACGTCGTTCACCTCGTACTCCTCCGCCGGCACGCCGAACATCATGCGCATGAAGTTCGCGGTGTACGAGAGGTCGTTCCTCGGGTACATGAACGGCTGGCCCATGTTGTACTTGTAGGCCATGGCCGCGATCGTCGGCATCTTGGCGATCAGCCGGAAGGCCGACACCTCGCGATGCTGCGGATCGTTGATGTCGAGCGAGTCGTGGTAGAAGGCCGAGAGCGCGCCCACCACGCCCACCAGCACCGCCATCGGGTGCGCGTCGCGGCGGAAGCCCTGGTAGAGGCGCGCGAGCTGCTCGTGCACCATCGTGTGGCGCGTGACGGTGTAGGTGAACTTGTCCTTGGACTCCTGCGTCGGCAGCTCGCCGTACATCAGCAGGTAGCAGACCTCGAGGAAGTCGCAGTGCACCGCGAGCTGCTCGATGGGGTAGCCGCGATAGAGCAGGATGCCGGCATCGCCGTCGATGTACGTGATGTTGGACGAGCAGCTCGCTGTCGACAGGAAACCCGGGTCGTACGTGAACATGCCCGTCTTGTTGTAGAGGGCGCGGATGTCCACGACATCCGGGCCGATCGTGCCGCCGTAGACGGGGAAATCGAGCGTCTTGCCGCCCTCGTACGTGAGGGTCGCCTTGCCCTTGGTTTCCATCGCCGCCTTGCTCTTCGCATCCATGGTCTTTGGCCTTCTGCCGCTCATGCGGCGCGCAGTTTTCCGATCAGTCCACGCAATTCCGGATCGTCAGTCCCGGTCTTGCCCATCACCATATCCAGCAGGTCGTTGTCCGGCAGGGTGAGCAGGCGCTCGAGCGCGACCGCTTCCGCCTCGGTCAATTCCTTCCCCGCGCCCGCCCAGAAACGGGTGAATACGAGGTCCAGCTCCAGCAGGCCCCTGCGGCTTCGCCATTTCAACCGCTCGATGGCCCTGTCCATTTGATCCAGGCAAATTCAGATGCGGACAGACAATTCAAAAGCGAAACACGGAAAGACAATTCAAAACCGGAACACGGAGAGCACTGAGAAGCACGGAGGACACGGAGAAGACTCGGGTCGATTCTTGACCCGGGTCGATTCTCGTATATGGGGTGCCGTTCAAGTTCATCCGCTTTTGCTTTTCTCCGTGGTTTCTCCGTGACTTCTCCGTGCTCTCCGTGTTTCGCTTTTAGCCGTTAAACAGCCCGGCGAACCAGCAGCTCCCGGATCTTGGAGATCGCGAGCGTCGGATTGAGCCCCTTCGGACAGACGTCCACGCAATTCATGATGGTGTGGCAGCGGAAGAGCCGATAGGGATCCTCGAGGTCGTCCAGCCGCTCGTTCGTCGCCTGGTCGCGGCTGTCGGCGATGAAGCGATACGCCTGCAGCAACCCGGCGGGGCCGACGAACTTGTCGGGATTCCACCAGAAGCTGGGGCACGAGGTGGAGCAGCACGCGCACAGGATGCACTCGTAGAGTCCGTCCAGCTCGTCGCGCTGCTGGGGCGACTGCAGCCGTTCCTTCTCGGGCGGCGGGTCGTTGTTGATCACGTACGGCTTCACCGAGTGGTACTGGGCGAAGAACTGCGTCATGTCCACGATGAGGTCGCGGATGATCGGCAGGCCCGCGAGCGGGCGCAGCACCACCGGCTCCTTGAGCTCCACGATCTTGGTCGTGCACGCGAGCCCGTTCCGGCCGTTGATGTTCATCGCATCCGACCCGCACACGCCCTCGCGGCACGAGCGGCGCAGGGCCAGCGAATCGTCGATGGTCTTGATGCGCACCAGCGCATCGAGGAGCATGCGGTCCGCGGGACCCAGCTCGACGTCGTAGTCCTGGAAGTACGGCTTGGCGTCCTTGTCGGGATCGTAGCGCTGGATGCGGAATTTCATGGGAGAAAGGCGCAAAGGGCGCAAGGCACGAGGCGCAGGGCGCAAGAGAAAGTGGGGTGTGCGGTGGTCATCGTTTGAATTGCCTTCTTGAGCCTTATGCCTTACGCGTGATCTTGCCTTCTTGCGCCTTGTGCCTTGCGCCTTGCGCCTCTTGCGCCTTGCGCCTTAATACACCCTTGCCTTCGGCTCGAACGACTCCACCGTGAGCGGCTTAAGGTTCACGGGCTTGTATTCCAGCCGGTCACCTTCGCGGAACCAGAGCGAGTGCTTGAGCCAGCTCACGTCGTCGCGCTTGGGGAAATCGGCGCGGTCGTGTGCGCCGCGGCTTTCCTGGCGCGCGGCGGCCGAGACCATCGTGGCGCGCGCGACCTCGATCAGGTTCTCCAGCTCGAGCGCCTCGATGCGCGCGGTGTTGAAGACCTTCGACTTGTCGCGGATCTGCGTACGCCGCGAGCGTTCCGCGATCGCCTTGATCTTCTGTACCCCTTCGGAGAGCAGGTCCGGAAAACGGAAGACGCCGCAGTGCGCCTGCATGGTGCGCTGCATGTCGCCGCGGACTTCGTGGACTTCCTCGCCCGCGGTCTGCGAATCGAGGCGGGCCACGCGCGAGCGCGAGTATTCGGCCGCATCCTTCGGCAGGGGACGCAGCTCGTGGCCGAAGCGGCGGATGAACTCGATCATCGACTGGCCCGAGCTCTTGCCCATCACGAGGAGGTCCGTGAGCGAGTTGGTGCCGAGGCGGTTGGCGCCGTGGATGGAGGCGCAGCCGCACTCGCCCGCGGCGTAGAAGCCGGGCACGACACCGCTCGCGACGATCACCTCGCCGTGGAAATTGGTCGGAATGCCACCCATCTGGTAGTGCACCGTGGGCACCACCGGGATGGGCTCCTTCACCGGATCCACGTTCGCGAACTTGATCGCGATCTCGCGGATGCCGGGCAGGCGCTTCTCGATGGTCTCGAGGCCGAGGTGATCCAGCTTGAGGAGCACATGGTCCCCGTGCTCGCCCAGGCCGCGGCCTTCCTTGATCTCGGTGGCCATCGCGCGCGAGACCACGTCGCGCGAGGCGAGG
>DATMJE010000012.1:0-2526 GCA_035553995.1 Usitatibacter sp.
CATCGCGCGTGACCAGGAAATGCGCCACGACGCCCACGCACGAGACGAGCCCGGCGTAGCACGAGAAGCGCAGGCTGCCGACACGCCCCACCAGCCGCCCGCTCCCCAGCAGGTACGTGGCATAGAAAAGCGCCGACAGGAGCACCCAGAACGAGCCCAGCAGCACGTTCCCCGGCTGGGTCGCCACGTCGTGCCCGAAGACGAGCCCGATGCCGATGTACGACAGCACCACCGCCACGACGTCGCGCGACGTGATGCGCCGCTTGAAAAGCAGCGCCGACAGCAGCAGCACGAACGTGGGATGGATGAAGAGCAGCAGCCGCTCGAGCGCCGCCGTCACGTATTGCAGGCCGAGGAAGTCGAAATAGCTCGCGAGGTAGTAGCCGACGAAGCCCAGCGCGGCGATGGCGCCCAGGTCCCTGCGCGACAGCGGCGCGCGCTTCTCGCGCCGCGCGTCCCACACCGCGAGCGCCACGAAGAGCGGCGCGCTGAAGAGCATGCGCAGCGCGAGCAGCGTCACCGCGTCCACGCCATGCCGGTACGCGAGCTTGATGATGATGGCCTTGCCGGAGAAGGCGATCGCCGCGGTCGCGACGATGAGCGCGCCGGAGACGCGCGCGGAGCGGTCGGTCATGGACGCCAAGTTTACGGCGTGCGTCCCCGGGGCGGCGAGGTCAGCCGCCGAAGTGCCTCCGCTGGCCTGCCTCAACCGTCAGGGCGCGACGCGAACCGTGTAGACGACGCTCCCCGAGCCCGACGAGATGAGCGAGCCGGTGAGCGTCCACACCACCGAGCCGATGCCGCCGGCCGCCGGAATAGTGCTGACGGTGCAGCCGACAATTCCGGCCGGCAGCGCGTTGCAGCCCGCGGCGATGAACGTGGTGAACGAGGGCGTGGAGTCGGTCACGACGATCGCGCTCAGCGCCCCCGCGCTCGTGTTGGTGTACGTGATCGTGTACTCGAGCACGTCGTTGGGACGCGCGGTGTTCGCGGTTGCCGCGGTGCCGCCGAGCGTGAGGTTGCGCACCGACTTGGCGAGCGTGAGGCCCGAGCCCGTGGCCGCGCCCACCGTGGTCGTATCCGTGCGCGCGTACGTGAGGCCGCCGGTGAAGGTCGCGGTGACGGTGATCACGTTCACCGCGTTGAACGCCGCGGTGCCGGGCACGTTGTCCCGCACGATGATGCAGACGTTGTCGCCCGGGTTCACGGCGACCGGGGCCGACAGGGTGGCGCCCGCCTCGCCCGCACCCAGCACGCCGTTGCAGTCGGTGTCGCGATAGATCTGCTGGGTCCAGCCGCTGGTCGAAGGCGTGGTCACGCTCGAGGTCGAGAACGACACCGTTCCCGCGCTGCCGGCGGTGAACACGTGCGCGTAGCTCACCGCCGTGCCCGGCCCGGTCGCCTGCGCGTTGTCCGGCGCGAACGCATTCGTCGCGGCCGCCACGACCAGCGTCGGATCGAACGCGCTGTTGTTGGCGGTGTTGGCCGCGGGCTCGCCGCCGCCGCTCACAGTGACGGCATTGGTGACACTGCCGACAGCCGTCGAGCCCACGGCGACGGTGAGCGTGATCGGGTTCGCGCTCGTGGCGCCCGCGGCGATGGCCGCGTTGGTCGTGCACGTCACCACCGTCCCCGCCGCCGCGCAGCTCCACCCCGTGCCCGTGGCACTCGCATACATGAGGCCCGCGGGAAGCGTGTCGACCACGGTGATCGTGCCCGCGGTCGCCGCCGTGCCGAGCGCGTTGTCCACGGTGATCGTGTAGGTGCCGGGCAGCCCCACGGTGAAGCTGCCGGTGTGCGACTTGGTGACGCGCAGGTCCGGCGAGACCACCGTCACGTTGGCGCTCGCGCTGTTGTTGCCGGCGCCGATGCGGTTGGGGTCGGTCGGATCGAAAACGCCGGCCGTGGCGACGATGCTCGCCGTGTTCGCGAACGTGCCCGCGGCCGGTGCCGTCGCGGTCACGGTGAAGGTGACGCTGCCGCCGGCAGGCAACGTGGTGATGGCGCTGGTGATGGTATTGCCGGAGACGTTCACCGCGCCGCATGCCGCACCGCCCGTGCCGCTGCCGCACGAGGCCGCCACGCCGGTGAGAACGCCGGGCAGCGCGTCGTTGAGCTGCGCGCCGTTGGCGGCCTGCGGTCCCGCGTTGGAGACCACGATCGTGTACGTGACGCTGCCCCCGGCCGGGACCGCCGCCGGCGCGGTCTTCGTGATGGCGAGGTCGGCCTCGGGCCGCACGTCGAGCGTCGCGCTCGCGGCCACCGCATTGCTGCCCGCGCTGGAGGCGAGCGCGCCGGCGGGAATCGTGTTCACGAGCGATGCGCCGCTGCTGGACGACGTCACGTCGATCGCAAAGCTGCACGAGCCGTTCGCCGCGACGCTGCCGCCCGTGAGCGTGACACTGCCCGCGGTGTTCGCCACCGCGCCGCCGCTGCAGCCGTTCACGATGTTGGGCGTGGCGGCCACGATGAGCCCGGACGGGAAAGTATCGGTGACCGATGTAATCGCGATCGCGGCGGCGTTGG
>DATMJE010000013.1:0-16521 GCA_035553995.1 Usitatibacter sp.
CACCTACCCGCTCGCGACCACGATGCTCTCGGTGCCGGGTGCGCGGGTGGTGCGCGGCTATTCGCAATTCGGCGACTCGTTCGTCTACATCCTCTTCGAGGACGGCACCGACCCGTACTGGGCGCGCTCGCGCGTGCTCGAATACCTGAGCCAGGTGCAGTCGCGGCTGCCGGCGCAGGCCAAGCCCGCGCTCGGCCCCGACGCATCCGGCGTGGGCTGGGTCTACGAGTACGCGCTCGTCGACCGCAGCGGCCGCATGGACCTGTCGCAACTGCGCGCGCTGCAGGACTGGTTCCTCAAGTACGAGCTGAAGACCGTCGCGAACGTGGCCGAGGTCGCGAGCGTGGGCGGCATGGTGCGGCAATACCAGGTGGTGCTCGATCCGGCGAAGCTGCGCGGCTACAGCATCACGCACGGCAAGGTGGTCGAAGCCATCCAGCGCGCCAACCAGGAGACCGGCGGCTCGGTGCTCGAGCTGGGCGAGGCCGAATACATGGTGCGCGCCTCGGGCTACCTGCAGTCGCTGGACGATTTCCGCAAGATCCCGCTCACGACCTCGGAGGCCGGTATCGCGGTGCGCCTCGGCGACGTGGCCCACGTGCAGGTGGGCCCCGAGATGCGCCGCGGCATCGCGGAGCTGGACGGCGAGGGGGAAGTGGCCGGCGGCATCATCGTGATGCGATCGGGCAAGAATGCGCTCGAGACCATCGACGCGGTGAAGGCGAAGCTCGCGGAGCTGCGCGCGGGCCTTCCGGCGGGTGTGGAGATCGTGCCGACGTACGACCGCTCGTCGCTCATCGAGCGTGCGATCGAGAACCTGCGCGGCAAGTTGATCGAGGAGTTCATCGTGGTGGCGCTGGTGTGCGCGCTATTCCTCTTCCACCTGCGCTCCGCGTTCGTCGCGATCGTGTCGGTGCCCATCGGCGTGCTGGCGGCGTTCATCGTCATGCTGCACCAGGGCGTCAACGCCAACATCATGTCGCTCGGCGGCATCGCGATCGCCATCGGCGCCATGCTCGACGCCGCGGTCGTCATGATCGAGAACGCGCACAAGCACATCGAGGCGTGGCGCCACGCGAATCCCGGACGCGAGCTGCGCGGCGAGGAGCAGTGGCGCGTCGTGGGAGACGCGGCCGTGCAGGTCGGGCCCGCGCTCTTCTTCTCGCTGCTGGTGATCACGCTCTCGTTCATCCCCGTCTTCACGCTGGAGGCGCAGGAGGGGCGGCTCTTTTCGCCGCTCGCCTACACCAAGACCTACGCGATGGCGGCCGCCGCCGCGCTCGCGGTCACGCTGGTGCCGGTGTTGATGGGCTACCTCATTCGCGGCCGCATCCCGGAGGAGACGCGCAACCCGCTCAACCGCGCGTTGATCGCGCTTTACCGGCCATTGCTGGAGATCGTGCTGCGCTTCCCGAAGGTGACACTCTTCGTGGCGCTCATCCTCGCGCTGGCGACGATCTGGCCCGCCACGCGGCTGGGCGGCGAGTTCCTGCCGCCGCTGGACGAGGGCGACCTGCTCTATATGCCTTCCGCGCTGCCGGGGCTTTCCGCGGGCAAGGCCACGCAGCTGCTCGAGCAGACCGATCGCCTCATCCGCACGGTGCCCGAAGTCGCGCGCGTCTTCGGCAAGGCGGGCCGCGCCGATACCGCGACCGACCCCGCGCCGCTGGAGATGTTCGAGACCACCATCCAGTTCAAGCCGCGCGGCGAATGGCGTGCCGGCATGACGCCCGAGAAGCTGGTGGAGGAGCTCGACCGCGCGGTGAAGGTGCCGGGACTCGCGAACATCTGGGTGCCGCCCATCCGCAACCGCATCGACATGCTCGCCACCGGCATCAAGAGTCCCGTCGGCATCAAGGTCGCGGGTCCGGATCTCGCGACCATCGACCGCGTCACGTCGCAGATGGAGCGCATCGTGAAGGGCGTTCCGGGCGTGAGCTCCGCGTTCGCCGAGCGGCTCGCGGGCGGGCGCTACGTCGACGTGACCATCGACCGCGACGTGGCGGGGCGCTACGGCCTCAACGTCGCCGACGTGCAGGGCATCGTTTCCGCGGCGATCGGCGGCGACAACATCGGCGAGACCGTCGAGGGCCTGCAGCGCTTCCCGATCAACGTGCGCTATCCGCGCGAGGTGCGCGATTCCGTGGAGAGCCTGCGCAACCTGCCGGTGCTGACCGAGCGCGGCGCGCAGATCCGGCTGGGCGACGTGGCACGCATCCGCATCAACGACGGCCCGCCGATGCTGAAGAGCGAGAACGCGCGCCTCTCGGGCTGGATCTACGTGGACATCCAGGGGCGCGACCTGGGCTCCGCCGTGCGCGAGATGCAGCAGGCGATCGCGCGCGAGGTGAAGCTGCCCGCGGGCTACAGCGTGACGTGGTCGGGGCAGTTCGAATATCTCGCGCGCGCGATGCAGCGGCTGAAGATCGTCGTGCCCGCCACGCTCCTCATCATCTACGTGCTGCTGTACATCACGTTCCGGCGCGCCGAGGAGGCCCTGCTCCTCATGGCGACGCTCCCGTTCGCGCTGGTGGGTGGGTTCTGGCTGCTTTGGGCGCTGGGCCACCATCTTTCCATCGCGAGCGCCGTGGGCTTCATCGCGCTCGCGGGTGTCGCCGCCGAGTTCGGGGTGGTGATGCTGCTCTACCTGCGGCATGCGTGGGACGATCGCCTCGCACGCGGCGAGCCCGCGGACGAGGAAACGCTCATGGCGGCCATTCGTGAAGGCGCGGTGATGCGCGTGCGGCCCAAGGCGATGACGGTCGCGGTGGTGCTCGCGGGCCTCATGCCGATCATGTTCGGCAGCGGCACCGGCTCGGAGATCATGCAGCGCATCGCGGCTCCCATGGTGGGCGGGATGGTCACGGCGCCGCTGCTGTCGATGCTGGTGGTTCCGGCGGCGTGGCTGCTCATGCGCCGGCGCGGGCTCGCTCGGCGCGTGACGGCACCTTCGCCACGCAGCAACGCCGTGCCCGAAGCCACGCACCGTGCATTATGATGGAGCGATGCGAAAGCTCCTCGCCCTCCTCATCCTCCTGATCGTGCCGCTGCAGCTCGCGTTCGCGGCGGGCGCGGAGTATTGCGAGACCGGCATGGGCGATGCGGGCCATCATTTCGGCCATCACGATCACGGCGCGAAGTCGAAGGGCTCCCCCGCGAAGCGCCTCGGCGGCGATTCCGATTGCGCCTACTGCCACCTGGGATGCTCGCACGCCAGCATCTCCAGCTTCGAGGTCGGCCTCCAGGCGCTCGCGCCCCCCGCGCCCGCCGACGCGCATCCGCTCCTTCGCGGGCTGCCGCCGTCCACGGCCGAACGACCTCCCAGGACCGCGCTCGCCTGATCCGGCGAGCGCCGCTTCCGAGCTCCAGCAGTTCCAGCGCCCGCGCACGCGGGCACGCGCCTCGCCGGATTTTTCACCTTCCACGTGGAGAATTCGATGAGGCTCGTGCTGTTTTTCGCCGCGCTCGCTGCGGCATCCCCGGCGTCGTGGGGGCAATCCGCGTCACGCCCGATCACCTTGACCGAGGCGTTCGCCCGCGCCGAGGAAGCGAGTCCCGCGCTCGCCGCGGCGCTCGCCGCGCGTTCGGCGGCCGAGGGCGAGTCCGAGGACGCGGCGGCGCTCCTGCCCGCCAATCCGGAGATCAGCGTCGGCCAGACCCGCCGCGAGGGTTTCGACGCGGCCGGGCTCGCTTCGACCTTCCGCGAATCGGCCGTCGGGATCACCCAGAAGTTCGAGATCGCCGGGCAGCCGTCGCATCGGCGGCAGGCGGCGCAGCACACGCTCTCCGCCGTGAGCGCCGAGATCGCGGCTACGCGGCTGCGTGTGCATGCCGAGGTCGAGGGCGCCTTCGCGCAGGTATTGCTTCTGCAGCAGCGCGTCGCGGCGGAGCGCGCCAACATGACGCTTGCCGAGGAAGCCGCCGCGGTGGTCGGCAAGCGCGTCGCCGCGGGCGAGGACGCACGCCTCGACGGCAACCTCGCTGCGGTCGAGGCCGAGCGCGCACGCAACCAGGTGTCCACCGTGCAGGAACGGCTCGTCGCCGCCCGCGCCCGCCTCGCCGCGCTGGTGCAATGGCCGGCGGGGGAGTTTCCACGGGCCGCCGGCGAGGTCCCCGACCGCCTCCCGCCCTACCGCCTCGAGGACCTGCTCGCGCGCGCCGCCGATCGCCCGGAGCTCGCGGCATTGCGGGAGCGGGAGGATGCGGCGCAAAGCCGCCTCGAGCTCGAGCGCGCATCCGCGTTCCCGGACGTGAGCGTGGGTCTTGCGTCGGTGCGCGAGGGCCCGGCGGACCTGCGCGAGCGCGCGACGACGCTCACGTTCTCGGTGCCGCTGCCGCTCTTCCAGCGCAACCGCGCCGGCATCGGGCGCGCCGCGACGGAGCGCGACCGTGCGCGCATCGAGCGCGAGGCCGCGGCGCGCGACGGCCAGGCGAAGGTGCGCGAGCAATGGGAACGCCTTTCGAGCCTGCAGGCGCGGGTGGCGCGCCTCGCGCAGTCGGTGCTGCCGCGGCTCGACGAAAACCTCTCGCTCGCGATCCGCTCGTACCGCGCCGGCGAGTCCGGGATCCTGCAGCTGCTCCTCGTCAACCGCCAGGCGCTCGACGCGCGCCGCGACTACCTCGAAGCCCTCGACGAATTCACGCAGGCGCGCATCGCGCTGGAGCTCGTCGCGGCTGTTCCGTCCTACCCGGGAAAGAGACCATGATGGCGACCTCAAGCTGTGCCGTTGCCGCGACCGCGATCCTGTTGCTGGTGGGTGCGGGCTGCAGCAACTCCGAGCACGCCGGCCCTGCGGCGAAGGAGAAAGCGGCGAAAGAGCAGCCCGCGAGGCAAGCGCCGCCGGACGCCCACGGCGGCGCGCTCGGGCTCACCGAAGCCGAGATGGCCGCGGAGGGCGTGAAGCTGGCCCCGGTGACGCGCGAATTGATGCGCGCGGAGGTCACGCTCACCGCCACCATCGAGCCCGACCAGGATCGCATCGCGCACATCGCCCCGCGCGTTCCAGGGCGGCTCATTCAGGTTCCGGCGCGTCTCGGAGATGTGGTGCGCCAGGGCCAGGTGCTGGCGCTCGTCGACAGCGTCGAGGTGGGCGAAGCGAGCGCCGCCTACCAGCAGGCCGCGAGCCAGCTCGCGGTGGCGAAGAGCGAGTTCGAGCGCGCGAGCAAGCTGCGCGAGGAGGACGTCGTCCCCGAGAAGGAGTTCCTGCGCACGCGCGGCGAATACGAGAAGGCGCGCGCTGCCCACGCGGCGGCGTTGGACAAGCTGCGCATGATGGGCGTGAAGCCAGCATCGAACGCCGAGTCGACGCTTCCCGTCACCTCTCCGTTGCCCGGCACGGTGATCGAGAAGCACGCGGTGATCGGGGAGCTGGCGCAACCCGACAAGCCGCTCTTCACCGTGGCCGACCTGTCGAGCGTCTGGATCGAGGCGCGGCTCTACGAGAAGGACCTGGGCCGCATCAGGCCCGGCGCGCAGGCCACGGTGACGGTGACCGCGTATCCCGACGAGCGCTTCGAGGGCAAGCTCGCCTACGTGAGCGCGGTGGTCGAGCGCGAGAGCCGCACGGTGAAGGCGCGCATCGAGGTGCCGAATCGCGACGGGCGGTTGAAGCCCGAGATGTTCGCGACGGCGACGATCGCGACACAGGAGAGGAGGGACACGCTCGCGATTCCAGCCTCCGCGGTCACGCTGCTCGATGGCCGCCAGACGGTCTTCGTGAAGCGCGACGCGGGCTTCGAGCCGCGCCTGGTGGAGCTGGGAGAGCGCGTGGGCGACCGGCAGGTGGTGACCGCGGGGCTCGTGCCGGGCGAGGTGATCGTCGTCTCGGGCACTTACGCGCTCAAGTCGCGGCTCCTCAAGTCGAAGATCGGCGACGAGCACTGAGGGACCGCCATGCTCACGCGCCTCGTCGAAGTCTCGTTGCGGTACCGGTTCCTGGTGCTCGTCGCGTTCGCGTTCGTCGCCTTCCTCGGCGTGCGCGCCTTCCGGGCGGTGCCGATCGACGCCTTCCCGGACGTCACACCCGTGCAGGTGAACGTCTACACCGAGTCGCCCGGCCTCGCCTCGGAGGACGTGGAGCAGCTCCTCACCTTTCCCATCGAGAGCGCGATGGCGGGGCTGCCCAACGTGCAGGAAATCCGCTCCGTGAGCCTGTTCGGGCTGTCGTACGTCGGCGTCTATTTCGACGACGACACGGACATCTACTTCGCGCGCCGCCTCGTGTCCGAACGGCTGCAGGAAGTGAAGGCGCGCATCCCCGCGGGCCACGGAGAGCCGCAGCTCGGGCCCAACTCCTCCGGCCTGGGCCAGGTCTACTGGTACACGATCGAGCGCGCCGACGAGAAGCTCGCGGCCGCGAGCGACATGGACCTGCGCACGCTCCAGGACTGGACCGTGCGCCTCATCCTGCGCACGGCGCCCGGCGTCGACGACGTGCTCTCGTGGGGCGGGCAGGAGCGCCAGTACCAGGTGGTCGTCGACCCACTCCGGCTCATCAAGTACGGCCTCTCGTACAAGGAGGTGCTGGAAGCGATCGAAAACAACAACCGCCAGGTGGGCGGCCAGTACATCGACGTGGGCGCGGAGCAATACCTCGTGCGCGGCCTCGGCCTCGTGAAAGACGAGGCGGACCTCGGGCGCATCGTGCTCAAGTCCCGGGAGGGGACCGCGGTGATGCTGCGCGACGTGGCCGACATCCGGCAGGCGGGCGCGATGCGCACGGGCGCGGTCACCCGCGACGGCAAGGAGGTGGTCCTCGGCATGGCGCTCTCGCGCGTCGGGGCCAACGCGAAGGACGTGGTCGACGCCGTGAAGGGCAAGGTGGCGACGGCCATCAAGGCGCTTCCGCCGGGCGTCGTGCTGAAACCGATCTATGAGCGCACGGAGCTCGCGGAGCGCGCCGTTTCCACCGCGGAGCGCGCGCTGGTCGAGGGATCCATCCTCGTGGCGATCGTGCTGTTCCTGTTCCTCGGCGAGCTTCGCTCGGCGCTCGTGGTGATCGCCGCCCTGCCGCTCGCGATGCTGGTCGCCTTCATCTGCATGCAGCAGTTCGGCCTCTCCGCGAACCTCATGTCGCTCGCGGGGCTCGCGATCGGCATCGGCATGATGGTGGACGGCGCGGTCGTGATGACGGAGAACGCCTTCCGCATCATGGCCGAACGCCTCGAGCACGGCGAGCAGGTGAACCGGACGGCAGCCGTGCTCGCCGCGGCGCGGGAAGTCGCCAACCCGATCGCCTTCGCCATCCTCATCATCATCGTGGTGTTCGTGCCGCTCTTCAGCCTGGAAGGGCTCGAAGGCAAGCTCTTCAAGCCCATGGCGTTCAACATCGCGTTCGCGATGGCGGGCTCGCTCGTCCTCACGCTGACCCTCATCCCGGTGCTGGCGGCGCTGATCCTCGAGCCCCGGCCCGAGCACGACACGTGGCTGGTCGCCTTCCTCAAGCGCCGTTACGTGCCGCTGCGCGACCGTGCGATGGGGCGCCGCCGCGCGACGTTCGTCATCGCGGCCGTCGTGCTCGTGGGGTCGCTGGCCATCTTCCCCTTCCTCGGCAGGGAGTTCATGCCGCAACTCCAGGAGGGGTCGATCATGTGGCGCGTGACCTCCATCCCCTCTACCTCGCTCGAGCAATCCATCGAGCTCTCGAAGCGGATCGAGCGGCAGCTCTCGCGGTTCCCCGAGGTCGAAACGACCATCGCGATGATCGGGCGCGCGGAAAAGGGCGAGACCGCCGACGTGAACTACATGGAGATCTACACGGCGCTCAAGCCGGTGTCGGAGTGGAGCTCCGGCCGCGACATCGGCCAGCTGACGGAGGCGATGCGCGATACGCTCGAGAAGACGGCGCCCACGGCAGTGTTCTCTTTCACCCAGCCGATCCAGATGCGCGTGGACGAGTTGATCTCCGGGGTGCGCGCCACACTCGCCGCCAAGATCTATGGCGAGGACCTGGCCCAGCTCGACGGCCTCAGTGCGAAGGTGAAGCAGGTGATCGAGGGCGTGCCCGGCGCCGACGAGGTGTCGCTCGAGGCGAACGCAGGCAAGCCGCAGATCCGCATCGAGGTCGACCGCGAGAAGCTCGCGCGCTACGGCCTGAACGCCGACGACGTGCTCACGGTCGTGCGCAGCGGCATCGGCGCGGAGCCCGTCTCGACGCTGATCCAGGGCGTGAAGCGCTTCGACATCACCGCGCGCCTCTCGGACGAGGCGAAGGCCTCGCCCGCTGCCATCGGGCGCATCCCGCTGCAGGCGCGGGGAGGCGCCATCGTGCCGCTCTCCGCCGTGGCGGACGTCACCACCGCCGAGGGCTACTCGTTCATCCGCCGCGAGCAACTCCAGCGCTACGCCGTGATCCAGCTCGACGTGAAGGGCCGCGACGTGGACGGCTTCGTGCGCGAGGCGAACCAGCGCATCGCGAAGGCCGTGAAGCTGCCCGCGGGCTACTGGATCGAGTGGGGCGGCGCCTTCGAGAACCAGCAACGCGCGATGAAGCGGCTCGCGATCATCGTGCCGCTCACGATCTTCTTCATCTTCGTGCTGCTCTACACGGCGTTCAACTCGCTGCGGTTCGCCGCCCTCATCATCGCCAACGTGCCGTTCGCGGCGGTGGGCGGCGTGATCGGGCTCGCGATCACCGGGCAGTACCTCTCCGTGCCGTCCGCCATCGGCTTCATCGCGGTCTTCGGGGTGGCGATGCTGAACGGCATCGTGCTCGTTGCGTTCATCAACGAGCTGCGCGAGAAGGGCATGACGGCGGCCGAGGCCGTGCGCCGCGGGACGGAGCTGCGGCTGCGGCCGGTGCTGATGACGGCGAGCGTGGCGATCCTCGGGCTGCTGCCGATGCTCCTGTCGCGCGGCGTGGGCGCGGAGACGCAGCGCCCCCTCGCCACGGTGGTGGTCGGCGGACTCATCACCAGCACGCTGCTCACGCTCGTGCTCCTGCCGGTGATCTACGAGTGGATGGAAACCCGCCGCGACCCGCGCGGTCGAACGCCGCGGGCAGGTTGAAGGAAACGGGGTGCATGGGCCACGATCATTCGCACGCGACGCGCGTCCAGGGCAACGAGAAGCGGCTCTACGCCGCACTCGCCCTCACCACGCTCTTCATGTTCGCCGAGATCGTGGGCGGGATCGTCACGAACAGCCTCGCGCTGCTGTCGGATGCCGCGCACATGTTCACCGACGTGACCGCGCTCGCGATCTCCATCGCCGCGGTGAGGGTCGGCAAGCGCGCCGTCGACGACCGGCGCTCCTATGGCTACCAGCGCTTCGAGATCCTCGCGGCGGCGGTCAACGCGTTGCTGCTCTTCGCCGCCGCGGGCTACATCCTCTTCGAGGCGTGGCGCCGCTTCACCGAGCCGCCGGAAGTGCAATCCGCGGGCATGCTCGTGGTGGCGGCGATCGGCCTCGCGGTGAATCTCGTGTCGATGAAGCTGCTCGCCGGCGGGCGCGACGAGAGCCTCAACGTGAAGGGCGCCTACCTCGAGGTGTGGAGCGACATGCTGGGCTCGGTCGGCGTGATCCTGGGCGCCGTCGCGATCCACTTCACCGGCTGGACCCGGATCGATCCGGCGGTCGCCATCGGCATCGGGCTCTGGGTGCTGCCGCGCACGTGGTCGCTGCTCAAGGCGAGCACGCACATCCTGCTCGAGGGCACGCCATCCGATGTCGACGTGGCGAAGCTGCGCGCCTGCATCGAGCTGGAGCCCGGCGTGACCTCCGTCCACGACCTGCACGTGTGGACGCTCACGACGGGACGCAACGTGCTCACCGCCCACGTCGTGCGCAACGAGAAGGCGCGGCCGGAGTTGCTCGCGACCATCTCCGAGCGCTGCCGCAGCGAGTTCGGCATCTTCCACACGACGATCCAGCTCGAGGACGAGCTCTGCGGGGACCTGCATCACGAGCACGGGCACGCTCACGATCACGATCGCGGGCGCGGCGCATAGGCACGCTGCAAGCGCGGCTCACTCGGCCGCGACGCTGTCCCTCGCCACCACGGGCTCGAGGTCGAAATGCAGCCCGCGCAGGGCCTTCGCGTAGCGCGCGGCGATGTGCTCGCGGCTGTCGCCGCCCAGGTTGAGAAGCGCGTAGCGGAAGCTCCTGCCGTCCTGCAGCTCTTCCGAAAGGCGGCGGCCTTCGCGACACAGCACCTTGAGGCGCGCATCGGGAAAGCTGCGGGCGAGCGCGCGCAACTCGGCGTCCCCGGGCACGCGCCGGACGATGCAATCCTCGAACACGCGTCCCACGATGCTCGCCGCTGCGGCGAATGCGGCGCCCGGCCGGTGCACGACGGGCCGCCGCCCCGACGCGATGGCGAGCAGGATCTCGTACGTATTCACCCCGTTCACCTTCTCCATGAGGTCGGCGAACTGCGGGCACATCCGGGGATTCACCTCGATGATCCGGATGCTGTCCGCGCGAGGGTCGTACATCATCTCGATGTTGAAGAGCCCGTCGTCGAAGCCGATGTGGCGCACGAAGCGCCCGGCGATGCCGGCCATGCGCGCCTGCACGTCGGGCGGCAGCATCGAGGGGTAGTGGAAGCTCGCGAAGCTGATCGTGCCGGGGAACATGATCGAGTCCACGACGCCGATCGGCTGCATCTCGCCGCCGAAGACGCAGCCCTCGAACGTCACCTGCACGCCGTGCAGTGGCGCCTCGGCGATGAGGTAGCCGCCGCCGTGGTGCGCGAAGGGCGCGTAGCGCGAGAGGAGCTGGTCCAGCGGCTTCACGAAGCCGTGCAGGTGCTCGCGCGCCGCGTCGGCCAAGCCGCGAAGCTCGCCCGCATCACGCACGAGCCCCGCGTGCAGCGAGAAGAACGACTTGACCGGCTTCACGAACACCGGATAGGCCAGATCGCCGGCGGTAGCCTCGAGCGCCGCCGGATCGACGAGCGCGAAATCGGGCACGGCCTCGGGCACGCATTCGCGCTGGGCGAGGCGCGAATAGTATTTGTGCTGGCAGCGCAACACTGCCTCCGGCGACGGCCCGGGAAGCCGCAGCTCGTGCGCGAGGGCCGCGGCCACGATGCTGCCGGGATAATCGTCGGAGGCCATCACGCCATCGAGGCGTTCCTCGCGAATCACCTGCGCGGCCGATGCGATGAATGCCGCGGCATCGAAGCTCGCCGGATCCTCGCTCACGTCGGTTCCGAAGGGGCGCACGCCGATGCCGGTGCGCGCCGCGGCGCCGGGAAGCTCGGCCTCGTCCCACATCGTCGGGCAGACGAGGCAAATGCGCGGTGCGTCGGGCATGTTCGACATGATCGCCGCGGCCGCGCGGGGTTCCGTTCTGGCGTAAAATAGGGGCGCAGCGCCGATTTGATTCGTCAGGTGCGACCAGCATGTCGCGCCACCACAGGGGATGCTGCCCCTCCGGATTAACCGGTAGATTCAAAAACGCAGCCTTTTCCAAAAGTCTGGCACCAGGCCAGACATGGCGTGGCGAAAGCCATTCCAGCAATTGTTCCACCGCTCCTGTGAGCGGAAGGGAACCGATCATTCGACTGGTCGTAGCCTATGGGCAGTGCACGATCCAAAAGGGTCATGTGCGAAGCGCCCGGACAATGCCTCATCATTCCGATATTGCTGTTCCGCGAGGAACGGTGATGCGTTCGTCAGCTGCGAACGGACAAGGGGCTAGGCTGAACAGTACGGTCAACGTCACGTGAACTGCTGATAAACGCCGTTATCAAAGCCGGGCGAATGCAGCGCGGTGCGCCCGAACCAAAATGGTAAGTGGCCGGTTGTTCCTCTCTGACAAAGGGACACGTCGACACAAGCGCCATCGGTGGAGAGGCAGGACCTAACCTGTTCTTGTTGCTGGCATGGAACTGGGTAAGCCCGTACCTCCGCCCACGCAGGTATTCTGCTCGTGGGCAGGCTGATCGCAAGAGCAGCTGGCGGAAGTGCGGGTAGAGGATCGTGGACAAAGCGAAGGCCCGGCTGTAATGGCCGGGATAGGGGTTTGAACGTCACCCCACGCGAAAGCGGGCTGACTTCCACATGGTCTCTACGGGCAATAGCCCTGTAGAAGTTTCGAAAATCTCCCTGCGGAGAATGCACTTCCCCGCAAGGGAATGCGTTCTCCTGCCGGATCCTTAACGGAGACAGCAAGTGAGAATGCAATTCGAAGGCAAGTACTTTGTCGAGAAATCTGCATCTGCGTCTTCGGCAGACCTGATCGCGTGGCACGACATCGACTGGGCCAGAGTGAACGGGAATGTTCGAAACCTGCAGATGCGAATCGCCAAGGCAGTGAAGGAACGGAACTGGCGCAAGGCGAAAGCCTTGCAAAGGTTCCTGACCCGCTCGTTTTGCGGCAAGGTCCTTGCCGTTCGACGAGTGACCGAGAATCGCGGGAACAAGACTCCGGGTGTGGACAAAGTCGTATGGTCCACGCCCGCGTTGAAGGCCCGTGGGGTAGCACAACTGAAACGGCGCGGATACCGAGCCATGCCGCTAAGACGTGTGCACATCCCCAAGTCCAACGGCAAGCTTCGGCCACTGGGAATCCCCACGATGAGAGATCGGGCAATGCAGGCGCTCCATCTTCTCGCGCTGGAACCGGTGTCCGAGACGCTCGCCGACGCGAACAGCTACGGGTTCCGGCCCTACCGCTGCACGGCCGATGCGATCAAGCAATGCCGTACCGCTTTATCGCAAAAGACCAGCGCGGCATGGGTTCTGGAAGGGGACATCGAAGGCTGTTTCGACCACATCAACCACGACTGGCTGCTCGCTCGAATCCCCATGGATCGCGAGATTCTTCGGAGGTGGTTGAAGTGCGGGTATATCGAAGCGCGAAGCTGGTATGCAACCAGCGCCGGCACGCCCCAAGGCGGCATCATTTCGCCGACCTTGGCCAACATGTGCCTTGATGGACTGGAAGCGCTGCTGAGGAAGCACTTCGGCAAACGCAACCACAACAAGGTCAACTTGGTCCGATACGCCGATGACTTCATCATCACGGGCTGTTCGAAGGAGCAGCTGGAACAGACGGTGAGGCCTCTGGTGGAGGCGTTCATGGCGGAACGTGGTCTACGTCTTTCTCCTGAAAAGACCAGGGTCACGCATATCGAGGAAGGGTTCGATTTCCTCGGTCAGAATGTCCGCAAGTACAAGGGCAAACTGATCATCAAACCGGCCAAGAAGAACATCAAGAGCTTCTTGGAGAAGGTGCGGGAGATCATCCGCTCCAACTACGCGGCGAAGACGGTCAATCTGATCACTCTGCTCAACCCGGTCATCAAAGGTTGGGCGGAGTATCACAAGACCATCAACGCAAAGACGACGTACTCGCATGTGGATAACCACATATGGAAAGGGTTATGGCGCTGGGCGAAACGCAGACATCCCCGAAAGGGGCGTCACTGGGTGAAGAATCGGTATTTCGCACGATTCGGATCCCGTGATTGGGTGTTTCACGCAAATGTCGTGACGACGGAAGGCAGGAGAGTTGCCGTAAAGCTTCACAAGGCAATTGACACCAAGATCGTCCTCCACAAGAAGGTGGAAGGGGAACTCAATCCCTTCCTGCCCGAATGGGAGCCGGTGCTCGAAGCCCGAGCGAAGGCAAAGATGATCGGCAAGCTGAAGTCGTACAAGAAACTTCTCGGCTTGTGGTTCAGTCAAGACGGAAAATGTCCGGTGTGTAATGATCGGATCACGGTGGATGAGGCATTCGATGCTCACCACATCCAGCCCAAGCAATTGGGCGGCACGGACAAGCTCTCCAACCTGGTTCTCCTGCATCCGAACTGCCATAGGCAGGTTCACTTTGGACGAGACGCGGTAAAATTGTCGGCTTACTTGACGTAGGTTTAGTAGAGGCTTGAGCCGAATGCGAGGAAACCCGCACGTTCGGTTCTTAGGGGGGGATGGTGCAGTAATGCACCGTCCCTACCCGACCTTGCGGGCGCTTAACAAATACCGCTAAAGCGATCGGATCGACAAACCCGTTCGCTGCGAGGCCGACGGGTTTTTTGCTTTTGAAGGTAATGAATGGCCCCGGGCCATCGCCGCAGCAGCGGCGCCCGGGGCGACGACCCAATGGACCAACCTATCTCCACCCGCCCCGCCCGCATCGCCGCACTCCACGAGGCGCTCAAGCAACGCATCCTGGTGCTCGACGGCGCCATGGGCACGATGATCCAGCGCTACAGCCTCGACGAGGCGGCCTACCGCGGCGAGCGCTTCCGCGACTTCCACAAGGACCTGCGCGGCAACAACGACCTCCTCACCCTGACACAACCGGGGGTGATCCGGGAGATCCACACGCAGTACCTCGAGGCGGGCGCCGACATCCTCGAGACCAACACCTTCAACTCGACCTCGATCTCGCAGGCGGATTACGACCTGCAGGAGATCGTGGCGGAGCTCAACCTCGCGGGCGCGCGTCTCGCGCGCGAGGTGGCCGATGGCTTCACCGCGCGGGAGCCGGGCAAGCCGCGCTTCGTGGCCGGCGTGCTCGGCCCCATGAACCGCACGTTGTCGCTCTCGCCCGACGTGAACGACCCGGGCTTCCGTGCCGTTTCCTTCGACCAGGTGCGCGAGGCGTACAAGGTCGCTGTGGGCGCGCTGGTGGAGGGCGGCGTCGACATCGTCCTCGTCGAGACCATCTTCGATACCCTCAACGCCAAGGCCGCCCTGTTCGCGATCGACGAGCTCTTCGAGGAAACCGGCGTGCGCCTGCCGGTGATGATCTCCGGCACGATCACCGATGCCTCGGGCCGCACGCTTTCCGGGCAGACCGCGGAAGCGTTCTGGAACTCGGTGCGCCACGCCCGCCCGCTTTCGATCGGCTTCAACTGCGCGCTCGGTGCGCGGCAGCTTCGCCCGCACGTGGAAGAGCTCGCGCGCATCGCCGACGTGCATGTCTCGGCGCATCCGAACGCGGGGTTGCCGAACGCGATGGCCGAGTACGACGAGCTGCCCGAGGAGACCGCCGCGCAGATCCGCGAGTGGGCCGAGAGCGGCTGGCTCAACATCACCGGCGGCTGCTGCGGCACCACGCCCGACCACATCCGCGCCATCGTGGAGAGCGTGCAGCCGTTCCGGCCGCGCACCATTCCCGACGTGGCGCCGCGCCTGCGCCTCTCCGGCCTCGAGCCGCTCAACGTCGGCGACGATTCGCTGTTCGTGAACGTGGGCGAGCGTACCAACGTGACCGGCTCCAAGGCGTTCGCGCGGCTGGTCCTCGCGGGTGATTACACGGAGGCGCTATCCGTCGCGCGCCAGCAGGTGGAGAACGGCGCGCAGGTGATCGACGTCAACATGGACGAGGCGATGCTCGATTCCGCCGCGGCCATGACGCGCTTCCTGCAGCTCGTGGCCGCCGAGCCCGACATCGCGCGCGTGCCGATCATGATCGACAGCTCGAAGTGGAGCGTGATCGAGGCGGGCTTGAAATGCGTGCAGGGCAAGTCGATCGTGAACTCGATCTCGTTGAAGAGCGGCGAGGAGGAGTTCCTGCAGCAGGCGCGGCTCGCACGCCGCTACGGCGCCGCGGTGGTGGTGATGGCCTTCGACGAGCAGGGCCAGGCCGACACCCTCAAGCGCAAGACCGGCATCTGCGAGCGCTGCTATCGGCTGCTCACGGAGAAGGTGGGTTTCCCGGCCGAGGACATCATCTTCGACCCGAACATCTTCGCGGTCGCCACCGGCATCGAGGAGCACAACACCTACGGCCGCGACTACATCGAGGCCGTGCAGTGGATCCACCACCACCTGCCGCACGCGAAGACCTCGGGCGGCGTGTCGAACTTCTCGTTCTCCTTCCGCGGCAACGATCCGGTGCGGGAAGCGATGCACACCGCGTTCCTGTACCACGCGACCAAGGCCGGCATGACGATGGGCATCGTGAACGCCGGCCAGCTCGGCGTCTACGGGGAGATCCCGAAGGAGCTGCTCGAGCGCGTCGAGGACGTGATCTTCAACCGCCGCGCCGATGCCACCGAGCGCCTGGTCGAGTTCGCCGAGACGTACAAGGCGAAGGAGAAGGACGCGGTCGAGGAGCTCGCCTGGCGCAAGGGCACGGTGCAGGAGCGGCTGGTGCACGCGCTCGTGCGCGGCATCACGGAATTCGTCGTGCAGGATACGGAGGAAGCGCGCCAGCAGTACGAGCGCCCGCTGCAGGTGATCGAGGGCCCGCTCATGGACGGCATGAACGTCGTGGGCGATCTCTTCGGCTCCGGCAAGATGTTCCTGCCGCAGGTGGTGAAGTCGGCGCGCGTGATGAAGCAGGCCGTGGCCCACCTCATCCCGTACATCGAGGAAGAGAAGAAGCGCCTCGGCACCGCGCCCAAGGCGAAGGGCAAGGTCGTCATGGCCACCGTGAAGGGCGACGTGCACGACATCGGCAAGAACATCGTGGGCGTGGTTCTCCAGTGCAACAACTTCGACGTCGTGGATCTCGGCGTCATGGTTCCGTGCGAGACCATCCTCGAGACCGCGCGCCGGGAGAACGCCGACATGGTCGGGCTCTCCGGTCTGATCACGCCGTCGCTCGAAGAGATGTCG
>DATMJE010000014.1:0-5535 GCA_035553995.1 Usitatibacter sp.
GCGCGAGCGTGGCGTGCGGCGCTTCGGCTTCCACGGGCTCTCCTACGAATACATCGCTTCGCAATTGCCGATGGTGGATCCGGTCGGGGCCGCGGGCCGCACCATCGTGCTGCACCTGGGCAACGGCGCCAGCATGTGCGCATTGCAGGGCGGCCGCAGCATCGCCACCACCATGGGCTTCACCGCCGTCGACGGGCTCGTGATGGGCACGCGCTGCGGCTCGCTCGATCCGGGCGTGGTCCTGTACCTCATGCAGTCCTGCGACATGGATGCACGTGCGGTCGAGAAGATGCTGTACCAGGAATCGGGGCTGCTCGGGCTCTCCGGCATTTCCGGCGACATGCGCACCCTCCTCGCCTCGGACGATCCGCGCGCGAAGCTCGCGATCGACGTCTACCTCTATCGCATCCGCCGGGAACTGGGTGGCCTCGCCGCCGTGCTGGGCGGCGTCGATGCGTTGGTGTTCACCGCCGGCATCGGCGAGAATTCCGCCGAGATCCGCTCGCGCATCTGCCGCGATGCCGCGTGGCTGGGCGTGCAGGTCGACGAAGCGGCGAACGTGGCGCGTGCACGGCTGCTGAGTGCCGCCGACAGCCGCATCAAGTGCTGGCGCATCCCCACCGACGAGGAAGGTGTCATCGCGCGCCACACTCGCCGCCTCACCCAAGCATCCAACATCGCGGAGGGCATCAATGCCTGAGCGCGCCAATGTCGCCATCGTCACCGGCTCCACGAGCGGTATCGGGCTCGGCATCGCCGAAGCGCTCGCCGGCGAGGGCATGGACATCGTGTTGAACGGGTTCGGCGAGCCGCGCGACATCGAGCGGCTGCGCTCGCGCCTCGCCACCACCTACGGCGTGCGCGCCACATACAGTGCTGCGGACATGTCGAAGCCCGACGAGGTGCGCGGCATGGTGAAGACCGCCACGAAGGAGCTTGGCCGCGTCGACGTGCTGGTCAACAACGCCGGCATCCAGCACACCGCGAGCGTGCAGGATTTCCCGACGGATCGCTGGGACGCGATCATCGCGATCAACCTCTCCGCCGCCTTCCACGCCACCGCCGCAGTGCTGCCGCAGATGATCGAGCGCAACTGGGGCCGCATCGTCAACGTGGCCTCGGTGCACGGCCTGGTCGCCTCGGCGAACAAGGTCGCGTACGTGGCCGCCAAGCACGGCATCATCGGGCTCACCAAGGTCGTGGCGCTCGAGACCGCGACGAGCGGCATCACGTGCAACGCGATCTGTCCCGGCTGGGTGCTCACGCCGCTGGTGCAGAAGCAGATCGACGATCTCGCCGCGAGGGAGAAGATCGACCCGGCCGAGGCGCAGTCACGGCTGCTGGGCGAGAAGCAGCCCTCGGGCGACTTCGCCACGCCGGCGCAGATCGGGGCGCTCACGGCATTCCTGTGCTCGGACGATGCCGCGCAGATCCGCGGCGCTGCCATGCCCGTCGACGGAGCGTGGCTCGCCCAATAGCCCGGGTGCCGAATGACACGTAAGTGCCATTGCCGCGCGCGCCGCAGGCGTTTCTCATGCATGTCATGGGCCGGCCGCGGGGCCGCCGCAGCAGCGAGCGAGCGACGATCATGCAGACCATCAATGTCGAAGAAGCGGTAGCGCGCATCCCCAACGGGGCGAGCGTCATGATCGGGGGGTTCATGGGCGTGGGCACCCCCGAGCGCATCGTCGACGAGATGGTGCGGCAGGGAAAGCGCGACCTCACCATCATCGCCAACGACAACGCCATTCCCGGAAAAGGCATCGGCAAGCTGGTCGAGGCGGGCCTCGTGTCGCACACCATCGCAAGCCACATCGGCCTCAATCCCGAGACGCAGAAACGCATGATCGCCGGCACCATGAAGGTGGACCTCGTCCCGCAAGGCACGCTCATCGAGCGCATCCGCGCCGGCGGCAGCGGCCTGGGCGGCGTGCTCACCGCCACGGGCATCGGCACCGTCGTGGCGGAGGGCAAGCAGGTGATCGAGGTGGATGGCGAGAGCTATCTCCTCGAAACGGCGCTGCGCGCGGATTTCGCGCTGGTGCATGCATTCCTCGCCGACTACACGGGCAACCTCGCCTACGCGCTCACCGCGCGCAACTTCAACCCGGTGATGGCGATGGCCGCCGACACCGTCATCGTCGAAGCCGAGCATGTCGTGCCCGTGGGCGTCATCTCGCCGGACCACGTGCATACGCCCGCCCCGCTCGTCGACTACCTCATCTCCGCGTGAAAGCCATGGAACCCCAGGACATCATCGCCCGTCGCATCGCCCGCGAGCTGAAGGACGGCATGCTCGTGAACCTCGGCATCGGCATTCCCACGCGCGTGGCGGATTTCGTCCCGCCCGGCGTGCACGTGCACTTCCAGTCGGAGAACGGGCTCATCGGCACCGGGCCCGTGCCGGAGCCGGGCTTCGTCCAGCACCGGCTCACGGATGCCGGCGGCAAGCCGGTGACCGCGTTGCCGGGTGCCAGCGCCTTCGACAGCGCGATGTCGTTCGCGCTCATTCGCGGCGGCCACCTCGACATGACCGTGCTGGGCGGCCTGCAGGTCGACCAGGAAGGCCACCTCGCCAACTGGATGATCCCGGGAAAGATGGTGCCCGGCATGGGCGGCGCGATGGATCTCGTCTCCGGGGCGAAGCGCGTGATCGTCGCGATGCAGCACACGGCGAAGGGCAAGCCCAAGATCATGCGCCGCTGCTCGCTGCCGCTCACCTCCGTTCGCCGCATCGACCTCCTCGTGACCGAGCTCGCCGTCATCGCCTTCCCGGGCGGGCGCGCGACGCTCGTCGAGCTGCAGCCCGGCGCCACGCTCGAGCAGGTGCTCGCGGGCACCGAGGCGGAGCTTGCGATCGTCCCGGGCTTGCAGCAGACCGAATTGCAAACCGAGGGACACACATGACCAGCAGCACCGCAACCCGGCCGCACGCCGCGAAGGGCACGGGCGCGCAGCCGATCGGCGAGCTCTCCCATACGCCGGTCCTCAAGGGCCAGAAGGCGCTCGTGGTCGGCATCGCCAACGAGCATTCGATCGCGTGGGGCTGCGCCACCGCCTTCCGCCAGCTCGGTGCCGAGGTCGCCGTCACGTACCTGAACGAGAAGGCGAAGACCTACGTCGAGCCGCTGGCCGGGCAGATCAACTCACCCCTGCTGCTGCCGCTCGACGTCTCGAAGCCGGGCGAGCTGGAGAGCGTGTTCGATCGCGTGAAGGAAGAATGGGGACGCCTGGACATCCTCGTGCACTCCATCGCCTGGGCACCCAAAAGCGATCTCGACGGTGGACTCCTCGATTGCAGCGCCGAGGGATTCGCCAAGGCCATGGACATCTCCTGCCACTCCTTCGTGCGCATGGCGAAGCTCGCCGCGCCGCTCATGCCCGACGGCGGCTCCATGTTCGCGATGAGCTACCACGGTGCGGCGAAAGTGGTGCCGAACTACAACGTGATGGGCCCGGTGAAGGCCGCGCTGGAAGCGTGCTGCCGCTATCTCGCGTACGAGCTCGGCAAGCAGGGCATCCGCGTGCATGCCATCTCTCCTGGCCCGCTCAAGACGCGCGCGGCCTCGGGCCTGCGCGACTTCGACCTCATGCTCAACGAGGCCGTCAAGCGCGCGCCCGTGGGCGACCTGGTCGACATCATGGACGTGGGCTTCGCCTGCGCCTACCTCGCCACGCCCTTCGCGCGGCGCATGACCGGCGAGACGCTCTACGTCGACGCCGGCGTCAACATCATGGCGTGAGGAAGACCGCATGAAACTCTGGCTCGGCAACATCGCGCCGCAGACGTCCGACGACGAATTGCGCGCATTCCTCGGGAAGTACGGCGTCTCGACGGTGATCTCCATCCAGCACATCCCGGGTGATGGCACGCGGCCCGCGGCGGTGTTCGAGGTGGCCGCGACCCCCGAGACGATCAACCGCGTGACACAACGGCTGAACGGCATGTACTGGAAGGGCCGCTCCCTGACAGTGCAGGCCATGATGAGGTGATACACATGCAAACCAAGCCTCCCTTCGCCCTGCGCATCGTGGCGATCGCCGTCTGCACGATGATGGCGGTGGAACCCGCGGTGCTGGCGCAGACGCAGCCGGGCCCCTTCCCCACGCAAACCGCGACGCCGCCCACGCAGACCGCCGCGGCAGCGCCCACGGCGAGCGGTGCCACCTTCACGCAGAAGGATCTCGACGAGCTGCTCGCGCCCGTCGCCCTCTACCCGGATGCGCTGCTGTCGCAGGTGCTCATGGCGTCCACGTATCCGCTCGAGGTGGTCGAGGCGGCCCGCTGGCAGAAGGCGAATTCCACCCTCAAGGACAAGGCGCTCGAGGATGCGCTCACGTCGCAGACCTGGGATCCGGCCGTGAAATCGCTCACCACCGTGCCGCAGGTGCTCACGATGATGAACGAGAAGCTCGACTGGACCACCAAGCTGGGCGATGCGTTCCTGGCGAACCAGGAAAACGTGCTGAAAACCGTCCAGAACCTGCGCAAGAAGGCCGACGAGGCGGGCAACCTGAAGACCTCGCAGGAGATGACGGTCAAGAAGGAAACCGAGGGCAGCGTGCAGGTCATCAAGATCGAGCAGCCGAATCCCGAGGTGGTCTACGTGCCGACGTACAACCCGGCCACGATCTACGGGCCGTGGTGGTATCCCGCACCGCCTCCGTACTACTACTATCCGCCAGGCTATGCGTACGGCGCGGGCCTCGCGTTCGCAACCGGCGTGGTGGTGGGCGCCGCGATCTGGGGCAACATCGGCTGGGGCAACAACAACGTGAATGTGAACGTGAACAAGTACAACAACTTCAACAAGACCAACATCAACAACGGCAACTGGAACCACAACGTCGACCATCGCAAGGGCGCCGCATACCGCGACAGCGGAACGGCGCAGAAATACAACCGCGGCGGCAATGCGCAGTCCGCGCAATCACGCGACCAGTTTCGCGGACGGGCCGAGCAGGGCCGCTCGGAGATGTCGCAGAATCGCGCGGGGGATCGCAGCGGTGGCGCGCAGGCCGGCAACCGCGGTGCCACCGCGCAAACCAGCGATCGCGGCGGCGGCGGCAACCCAAGCAGCCGGGACGCCGGCGGATCGCGTGGCGGCGGCAGCAGCAGCAGCTCGCGCGGCAGCAGCAGCAGCAGCGGATTCTCCGGCGCGGGCGGCGGCGGTTCCTCCGCCCGTGCGGCCAGCTCGCGCGGCAGCTCCAGCATGGGCGGCGGCGGAGCGCGCGGCGGCGGCGGCGGTGGCCGTGGTGGCGGCGGACGTCGTTGAGCGCTCAACCCTCCGAGGAGATCGACATGAAACTGCAGCTGCAAATCATCGTCGCCGCGGTGGCCGGCGCATTGGCCATCCTGTACACCGAGCCCGCGACGCCCCAGGCAGCCACCGCGCCGCCCGCGGCCAGGTCCGCGGTCAAGCAGAAGGCCTTCGCCTCGCCCGAGGAAGCGGCGAAGGCGCTCACGGACGCGGTGCGCGCGAAGAACGTGGATGCGCTCCTCGCGGTGGTGGGGCCCGACTCGTCGTCCTGGCT
>DATMJE010000015.1:0-8885 GCA_035553995.1 Usitatibacter sp.
GAATCTTCAGCGCGATCATGGACAAGCTGCGCGGACATGCACAGGGCTCGACGGGCACGACGGCATCGCAGCCGGGTGCCGGCGGCTCTGCGCAGGGCCAGCAGTCCCAGTACTCGAATACGCAGACCGCGCAGCAGGGCGGTGCACCGCAATCGGGCATGCCCCAGGCGGGCATGCAGAACGTCGACGTGGAAGCCGTGCTCACGAAGCTCGGCTCGCAGAAGGGCGGCGGCGGAAACTGGCGCACCTCGATCGTGGACCTGCTGAAGCTCCTCGACCTCGATTCGAGCCTCGAGGCGCGCAAGCAGCTCGCGCAGGAGCTCAATGTCCACGCCGGCGCCGATGGCAGCGCCGAGCAGAACATCGCCCTGCACAAGGCGGTGATGGCGAAGATCGCCGAGAACGGCGGGAAGGTCCCCGACAGCATGCGGCACTGAGCCCGTTCCAGTGGCCGCGCGGGCGACGTAAATGTCGCCCGCGGTCTTTCCGGCCGCCGGGCTATGATCGCGGCTCGAGGAGGCCGGCATGCAGACGGATCAACCCAGCGTGATGTCCGCGGACGCAGTGATCGTGCTGTTGGATCGCCTGCTCGCGGAGGGCCGCTATGCGCAGCTCGAGCAGGCGAGCCGCGACGTCCTGTCCCAGCACCGGTTCTTCCTCTGGCACCAGTACCTCATCGTCGCCTTGCTGCGCACCGGTCGCCGCGACGAAGCCGGCCGCGAGCTCGACGACCTCATCTCGTACAAGTTCAACCTCGCCGACCGCGTCTGGCCGGAGATCCGCGACGCGTTCGCGGAAAAATTCGCGGGGCATTACGTGCTGAGCACGATGAAGCCGGAGCTCGGCCTGGAGACGCAGAACCGCTTCCGCGCGCATTGGGATGTGCCCTGTCCGATCGCCACGCGCGAGGCGTTCGCCGCGGCCATCGACGAGCTGGTCGGTGCGTCGGTGCCGGGGCTGCCCCTCCTGCAGCGGCAGGAGACTCGCATCACGACCTTCGGCTCGTGCTTCGCGGCCAACCTCGCGAAGTCGTTGAAGGCGAGCGGCCTGGAGGCGAGCAACCTCCTCATCGAGGAGAGCGTCAACTCGCCGCTCGCGAACCGCGCATTCCTCGATGCCATCGTGAACGGGGCGCAGTCCCCGAGCTTCGCGCGCGTGCGTGAGGGCTTCGGCGAGCATTTCGCGGCCCGTGCGCGCGAGCGGCTCGAGCGTGCCGACGTGGTCGTGATCACGCTGGGCGTCGCTCCCGGCATGTTCCACGTGGGCTCGGACGAGTTCGCGTTCCTCGTCGACTACCGCGAGCTGCTGAAGAAAAAGCTGCTGTACATGCGCACGCCGCGCGTGGAGGAGATCAAGCAGGCGCTGCGTGACGTGCTGGCGCTGGTGCGCCGGCTCAATCCCGCCGGCCGCATCTACCTCACGATCAGCCCCGTTCCGCTCATGGGCACCATCGAGCTCGCGCACGCGGTGATCGCCGATTGCGTCTCCAAGAGCACGCTGCGCGCGGCCTTGCACGAGGTGCTGCAGGAAGACGCGCCGGGCGCGATGTACTACTGGCCCGCGTTCGAGATCGTGCGCTGGCTGGGCGCGCATGCGAGCATCCAGGTCTTCGGCGAGGACGACCAGGTTTCCCGGCACGTCTCCAACTGGGTGGTCGACATGATCGTGGGGCGCTTCAGCCACCATCTCTTCGGCGCTTAGCCGGACGTTCGCCGGAGGGCGCATGGCTCATGCGGGGAAGGTCGGCATCGTCGGCGCCGGCGGCGTGGGTACCGCATGCCTCGCCGCGATGGCGCTGCGCGGCTCGGCGCGCGAGATCGTGCTGGTGAACCGCGATGCCGCGCGCGCCCGCGGCACCATCACCGACCTGCAATACGGAGCGCTGCTGGCGCCGCCCGTCGAGCTGCGCGCCGGCGATTACAAGGACCTTCGCGGCGCCGCCATCGTGGCGCTCACCGCCGGCGTGAACGAGCGCAGTGGCGGCGCCACGGACCGCTCCGACCCTGCCGGGCGGCTCAAGCTGCTGCAGAAGAACACGAGCGTCTACGAAGACCTGGTCGCTCGCGTGGTCGCAGAGGCGGCCGACGCGATCCTGCTCGTGGTGACCGACCCGCCGGATCCGCTCGCGGACGTCGCGCGCCGCGTCGCCGGCCACGACCGCGTGCTGAGCACGGGCACCTTTCTCGATTCGCTGCGGTTCCGCTTCCACCTCGCAGCGCGGCTCGGCGTGGATGCGCGCTCGGTCGAGGCGATGGTGCTGGGCGAGCACGGCACGTCGCAGGTCTTTGCCTGGTCGGTCGCGCGCGTGGGTGGCGCGCCGATCGCCGCCGTCATCCCGGCGAAGGCCGGGACCCAATCACCAGCGAAGGCCGGGACCCAATTAGCCCCTGACGCGTTTCGCGAAGAAATCGAGAAGGCCGTGCGCTACGCCAACATCGACATCATCGAAGGCACCGGCGCCAGCCGCCTGGGCATCGGCGTGGTCGTGGCGCGCATCGTGGAGATGGTGCTGCGCGACGAGCGCCAGGTCATCCCCATCGGCTCCTGGCAGGAACATTACGGTGTGACGCTTTCGCTGCCGTCGGTCGTGGGCCGCAACGGCATCGAGCGCGTCATCGTCCCCGCGCTCTCTCCGGACGAGCAGGCCGCCCTGGAGCGCAGCGCCGAGGCCCTGAAGGCCGCGGCGCGCCGGTCATGAAGGCCTTGCGGAGACGAGCGGCCGGCCCTCGAGCGCGGGCGCGGGCGGAAGCCCCGTGACCTCGAGGATCTCGGCTTCACCGAGCGTCTCGCGCGCGAGCAACGCCTTCACCAGCGCATCGAGCTGCGTGCGGTGCTGCTGCAGCAGCCCGAGCGCCTGCGCGTGGCATTCGCCGATGATGCGCTGCACTTCCTGGTCCACGAGGCGCGCCGTCTCCTCGCTGATCAGCTTCTCGCCGCCGAACGCGGGCCCGCGAAGGTAGGGATTCTCGCGCGGTGCCAGCTCGACCAGCCCCAGCGCGTCGCTCATTCCCCAGCGCGTGACCATGCTGCGCGCGAGCGCCGTGGCCTGCTCGATGTCGCTCTCCGCACCCGTCGTGCGCGTGCCGTAGACGACTTCCTCGGCCGCACGCCCCCCCAGCATGCCGACGATGCGGCCACGCAGGTAGGCCTCCGGATAGTTGTAACGCTCGGTCTGCGCCCGCTGGTAGGTGACGCCGAGCGCCTGGCCGCGCGGCACGATCGTCACGCGATGAACCGGATCGGCGCCGGGCGAGAGCAATGCGACGATGGCGTGCCCGCTCTCGTGGTACGCGATGCGCTCCCGGTCCTCGGGACCGAGCAGCAACGGACGCTCCGGACCCAGCACGATCTTCTCGAGCGCGTCGTGGAAGTCGTTGGGGCCGACCTGCTCCTCCTCGCGGCGCGCGGCGAGAAGCGCCGCCTCGTTCACCAGGTTCTTCAGGTCCGCGCCCGAGAAGCCCGGCGTGGTGGAGGCGATCTCGGCGAGATTGGTGTCGGGCGAGAGCGGGACCTTGCGCGTGTGCACCTTGAGGATCGCTTCGCGTCCGGCGCGATCGGGCAGGTTCACCACCACGCGGCGGTCGAAGCGTCCCGGCCGCAGCAGCGCGCGGTCGAGCACGTCGGGCTGGTTGGTCGCCGCGAGCACGATGATGCCCTCGCGGCCGGTGAAGCCGTCCATCTCGGTGAGGATCTGCTGCAGCGTCTGCTCCTGCTCGCTCGCCCCGCCGATGGCGAACTGCCCGCGCGCGCGCCCGATGGCGTCGATCTCGTCGATGAAGATGATGGCGGGCGCATGCTCGCGCGCCTGCTTGAAGAGGTCGCGCACGCGCGCGGCGCCGACGCCGACGATCATCTCCACGAACTCCGCCGCGCTCATGGAGAAGAACGGCACGCCGGCTTCGCCCGCCACGGCGCGCGCGAGCAGCGTCTTGCCGGTGCCCGGCGAGCCGATGAGCAGCACGCCCTTGGGCGCGGTGCCGCCCAGGCGGGTGTATTTCGCGGGCGACTTGAGGAAGTCCACGATCTCCACCAGCTCGCGCTCGGCCTCGTCGATGCCGGCGACATCGTCGAACGTCACGCGCGCATCGGTCTGCGTGTCGTAGCGGCGCGCCTTGCTCTTGCCGATGCCGAGCAGCCCGCCGCCACCGAGGCCGCCGCCCTGCGTGGCACGGCGGTACATCCACATGTAGCCCGCGATGAGCAGGATGGCGGGGCCGAAGCTGAAGAGCAGGGTGCCGAGGAGGCTGCCCTCGCGGATCGGGACGGCGCTGATCTCCACGTTGTGGTCGATCATGAGCTTCTCGAGCCCGGGATCGACGAAGGCGGGCAGCTCGCTGGTGAACGTGTCCGAGGTGCGTTGCGGCGGGCGGGGCGGCAGGCCGCGGCGCACCGGCGCCTTCACTTCGTCCGACGGCGGCCAGGTGACCGGGCTCTTGAAGCGGCCCTCGATGCTGGTCCCGCGGCTGTAGAGCGCCGAGACGTTGCCGTTGATCACTTCCTGCTTGAAGACGGTGTACGGGATGGTGAGCGGCTCTCCCGAGGGAAACAGGTAGCGCACCAGCAGGTAGTTCACCAGCAGCACGGCGATGAAGATGAGCCACGAGCGCCGCGGCGGCATCTTCGGGCCCGCGGCCGGCTTCGTGCCCGGCGCGGGCGGTCCACGGAATTCCGGTGTGCTGCTCATCCTTCCTCCTGGTGAACTGTCCAGAGCTTCCCTATGACCCGGTGCGGACGGGCTCGATCCATGGCGTGGTCACAAATGGGCATTCGTTTGCGACAATGGGCATCCATTGCCGTTTCCCTTTGTCGCCGTGACCGTCGAACCCTCGAGTGACGATATCGAGGACCTGCTGGAGCTCCTGCCGCGCCTGCGCGAGCTGGAGGGAGAGTATGTGACAGGCTGGGTCGCTGCGCGCAGTGGCGACCGCACCGCCTCGCGTTCGCCAATCTACCCTCGCGCCGTGACCGAGTTCTTCTATGTGGCCTCGCAACCGTGCTGGCGTGATGACGCGTACGACGCGAAGGCGGCGGAGGCGCTGGTGCGCGACCGGGCCCGCGTGAGGCGCGCGAGCCTCGGGGAGGTGCGCGCGATGCTCACGTGGTGCGTGCGCGGGGAGCGGGCGCGGGAAGGCCATTGGGGCGCCGTGCTCGAGGATGGAACCGTATTCTCCATCCTCGCGCGATTGCAGGAGCTCGCGGACGCGGGGACCTAGTGTCCCGAGTCAGAAATCCTTGCATCGGTTTGAAATTCCACGACGCTATCCAAATATGAAGAACCGGCCAGAACGGACCCAGGCTAGGCGTCCGGTTGCAGGCAATGTCGTCAACCTTGCCAAGACCGGCAACGACGCATGGGGCCGTTTCTGGCTCGGTTATTCGGCAAGGCATTTCTGACTCGGGACACGAACTTGCCCGATCACGCGGTTGCGGCCTGCGACGTCGCCGTGATCGGCGCGGGCGCGGCCGGCATGATGTGCGCGGCCGTTGCCGGACAGCGCGGCCGCCGCGTGCTGCTCATCGACCATTACGCGAAGGTGGGCGAGAAGATCCGCATCTCGGGCGGCGGCCGCTGCAATTTCACCAACCTGCACGCCACGCATCGCGACTTCCTCTCCGCGAACCCGGATTTCTGCCGCTCGGCCCTCGCGCGCTACACGCCGCGGGACTTCATCGCGCTGGTGGAAAGGCACGGCATCGCCTGGCACGAGAAGACGCTCGGCCAGCTCTTCTGCGACCAGAGCTCGCAGCAGGTCATCGAGCTGCTGCGCGCCGAATGCGCGCAGGGCGGCGTGGAGTGGTGGCAGCCGTGCGAAGTGCGCAGCATCGAGTCGACCGCGCCGGGATTTCGCATCGGCACCTCGCGCGGGTCCGTGCAGGCCGCTTCGCTCGTGGTGGCGACGGGTGGGCTTACCGTGCCCAGGATCGGTGCCACTCCTTTTGCGTATCGCGTGGCCGAGCAGTTCGGCCTGGCAGTCGTGGCGCCCAAGCCCGCGCTGGTGCCGCTCACGTTCGACCCCGCGTTGCTGGAACGGTATGGCGACCTGGCGGGCGTCTCGCTCGAGGCCGAGACTTCGTGCGCGGGCGGGCGCTTCCGTGAAAGCCTGCTCTTCACCCATCGCGGGCTCTCGGGGCCGTCGATCCTGCAGGTATCGTCGTACTGGCAGCAGGCGGATGCGGCCCAGCCCATCCACATCGACCTGCTGCCCGGCGTCGATGCCGCGGGCTGGCTGCGTGCGAGCGGCCGCGGCGGAATCTCGCTTCCAACGCTGCTGGCGGAGCGCCTGCCGCGGCGCCTTGCGCAACGCTGGTGCGAAGCGCATGCGCTCGAGCGTCCCGTCGCGCAGCTCTCGAACCGCGCGATCGAGCAGGCCGCCAGCGACCTGCATTGCTGGGCCGTCCAGCCGACGGGTACGCAGGGATACAACAAGGCGGAGGTCACGCTGGGGGGCGTCGATACGCGCGGGCTTTCCTCGAAGACGATGGAGGCGGCGACGGTGAAGGGCCTTTACTTCATCGGCGAGGCGGTGGATGTCACGGGGCACCTCGGCGGATTCAACTTCCAGTGGGCGTGGGCTTCGGGCCACGCGGCCGGGACCTCGGTGTAGTCGTCATCCCGGACGCCGCTATTGCGCGCGGGCCGTCATCCCGGCCGCCGCTACTGCGGCAATGGGCCGGGATCCAATTGCCGCGGGTAGATTGGGCCCCGGACCATCGGCGCAACTGCGCCGTCCGGGGCGACGACGACGCTCAATCCGCGCTATGCGGCGAGTGCTTCGCGACCCAGCGGCGCACGACGATCGTCAGCACGACCATGATCACGACCATCAGGCCGATGAGCCACTTGTTCACGCTCGACGAGTCCTCGAGCGAGCTCACGAGCTGGTGGCCGAAGAAGCCCCACCCGATCAGCGTGGGAAGCATGCCGAGCATGTTGCCCGCGATGTAGCGCAGGGTGCTCATCTCGCAGGCACCCGCGATGAGGCCCTGCACGGCGAAGGGCGGCGCGGGCACCATGTTGAGCGCGAAGATCGCCTTCACGCCGTGCTCGTGGAAGAGCGCCTCGACGCCCTCGAGCTTGTCGCCCGCGAGCTTTTCCAGCCAGTGGCGCGGCAGGAACTTGCCCGCGTAGAAGAACGTGAGCGCCGCCACCAGGATGCCGATGCCGCAGTAGGTCACGCCCCACAGCGTCCCGAACGCGACGATGGTCGTGAGCGTGAGGAGCGGCCGGGGGAACATGATGACCGCCGCCACCACGTAGGAGAGAACCACCATCACCGGCGCCCCGGGTGTCTTGCGCAGCTTGTGGGCGAAGTCGACGGCGTTGTCCACCGTGACGATTTCCCTGAGCGGGGTGTAGCGCCACACCGCCCCGAGCGCGGTGAGCACCACCAGCATCACGAGCATCTTGCGCCAGGCGGGCGGGCGGCGTTTGTTCACAATGCTAAGACTGGCGCGCGGCGGACAGTTCCCCGGCGGTCCGTCGCATGCAGCCGCTATTGACCGCGGCGCGCGCCGGCAGCAGCATGTGGGCCCCGCATGACCGCTGGAGGCCGCCATGACATCCGTCACCTCGCGCGTACGCCTCGTCCTCGCCGTGATGCTTGCAGGCGCCGGCTTCGCGCTCGCCGACGAGACCTGCAACTCGCCGTACATCTCGAAGCTCATCAAGGGCCAGGAAGACTTCGTCTACGTCTGGACGCTCGGGGTCGAAGGCCTGGGAGACGGCTCGGACAAGCTCGTCACCGTGGACGTGAACCCGAAGTCGAAGACCTACGGCAAGGTGGTCCACACCGTTTCCACCGGCACGCGCGCCGAGGCGCACCACATGGGCTTCACGGACGACCGGCGCCGGATCTGGGCGGGCGGCCTCGCCGACAACCGCATCTGGGTCTTCGACATCGCGACCGATCCGGCGAAGCCGAAGCTCGTGCGCACCATCACGGACCTGGGCGACCGCTCCGGCTACCTCGGCCCGCACACTTACTACGCGATGCCCGGCCGGATGCAGGTGCAGGCGCTGTCCAACGTGAAGGACAAGGGCGGCAGGACCGGCATCGCGCTCTACAACAACAAGGGCGACTTCCTCGCTTCCTACGCCATGCCGCTGGACAACGGCGGCGACGGCTACGGCTACGACCTCGCCGTGAACCCGAAGAAGAACGTGCTCCTCACCTCGAGCTTCACCGGCTACGCCAACTACATGCGCCCGCTCGGCGACCTGGTGAAGGATGGCGAGGCCATGAAGAAGTTCGGCAACACCATGGTCGTCTGGGACCTGAAGGCGATGAAGCCGCAGCAGGTGCTCGCCGTCCCCGGCGCGCCGCTCGAGATCCGCTGGTCGCTGGCGCCGCAGGACAACTGGGCGATCACCGCGGCCGCGCTCACCTCGAAGCTTTGGCTCGTGAAGCAGGAGGGCGGCCAGTGGGTGGCGAAGGAAGTCGGCACCATCGGCGATCCGGCGAAGATCCCGCTGCCCGTCGACATCAGCATCACGCGCGACGGCAAGGGCCTGTGGGTCAACACGTTCATGGACGGCAAGACGCATTACTTCGACCTCACCGATCCCGAGCACCCGCGGCAGACCTACGAGAAGGTCACCGGCAAGCAGGTGAACATGATCTCCCAGAGCTGGGATGGCACGCGCGTCTACATCACCTCGTCGCTGCTGCAGAACTGGGACAAGGGCGGCGACGACAACGAGCAGTTCCTGCGCGGCTTCGCGTGGGACGGCCGCGACCTCACGCAGAAGTTCGAGGTCGACTTCACGAAGGAGAAGCTGGGGCGCGCGCACCACATGAAGCTCGGCTCGAAGGCGTTGCGCAGCACGTGAGGCGCGCGGCGCTGCTGCTGGCCGTCGCCGCGTTGGCAGGGCCCGTCCGCGCGCA
>DATMJE010000016.1:0-33546 GCA_035553995.1 Usitatibacter sp.
TGCGGCGCCATGGACTGCATCGCGGCCGCCTCGTCGTGGACAACGAGGGCGGCGAGGACCGCATGACCTTGCGCGTCGAGGGTGCCACGGGGGACATGCCGCGCGCGCTCGAGGCGAGCCTGCGCGACGTCACCAAGCTGCGCGGGGAAGTGCAGGGGGTCGCGGCCGGGGAGCTGCCCAACGACGGCAAGGTCATCGACGACCGGCGCCGATACGCCTGAGCGGCACTGGAAACGCCCTGCTGGAAGCGGGGTTTCGGTATGTAAAATACGCGTGAAAACAGGGAGATGCCATCCGGTGCAAGCACCGGCAGGAATGAAACTCCCATAGGGGTGTCCCATGTTTGATATGGACGGTCCCGTGGGCTAAAATTACGGGCTTTCCTTGACGCGGACCATGAATCGCCGCGTCATATACGCTAAAAATCCAGCATCAGCAGCGAGGAGCGATGGCCAGCAAATCGAAAGTCCTGACCGAGGCTGAAATCACCAAGATGCCGAAGTCGGAATACATGAACGCGGCGCAGCTGCGCTTCTTCCGCGAGCGCCTGCTCGAGTTGCAGCGCCAGCTTCGCGAGAACGCCGGCGCCACCACCGAGCACTTGCGGGAGCTTTCGTTTGCGCCGGATCCCGCGGACCGCGCCACGCTGGAAGAGGAACATGCGCTCGAGCTGCGCACCCGCGACCGCGAGCGCAAGCTGCTGAAGAAGATCGACCAGGCGCTCGCCCGCATCGAGGACGGCAGCTACGGCTACTGCGAGGAGACCGGGGAGCCCATCGGCATCCAGCGCCTGCTCGCGCGGCCCACCGCCACGCTCACGGTCGAGGCGCAGGAGCGGCGCGAGATGAAGCAGAAGTTGTACGGGGAGTAATTCGCCGGGTTTCCGCGAAAGGCCGCGCATTGCGCGGCTTTTTGCTTTTCGTGGGATGTGATCGGGCGATGCGGGAGATGTCCATGTCCCGGTTGCATCGACACCCATTTCCCGAAAACCAATCGGCAAATCCACGCCGCAGCAGCAATGCCCCTCGGCCTATAATTGCCTGTCGCCTTTTGCCGCGAGGAGACTCATGCGTAACCCGGATTTCGTCAATTTCGAGCCGAAGACGCAGTTCACCCGCCGCGAGTTCGTGATGACCACGCTCGCATCGGGATTCGCCATGGCCGTCCAGCCGATCGCCGCGCAGACCCGCATCGCCACCGACGCGAACGGCCTCGAGGCGGGCGAGGTGAAGATCCGCACGCGGGACGGCGAGATCCCGGGCTACCGCGCGCAGCCGGCAGGGAAGAAGAACCTGCCCACCGTGCTCGTCGTGCAGGAGATCTTCGGCGTGCACGAGCACATCAAGGACCTGTGCCGGCGGCTCGCCAAGGCGGGCTATCTCGCCGTGGCACCGGAGCTCTACGCGCGCCAGGGCGACGTCTCGAAGCTCACCAGCATGGACGACATCCGGCCGATCGTCTCGAAGGTGCCCGATGCGCAGGTGATGTCGGACCTCGACGCGGCCGCGCAATGGGCCGCGGCCAACGGCGGCAACACGAAGAAGCTCGCCATCACGGGCTTCTGCTGGGGCGGGCGCATCGTGTGGCTCTATGCCGCCCACAATCCCGACCTGAAGGCGGGGGTCGCGTGGTACGGGCGCGTGGAAGGGCCGGGGACGGAGCTGCAGCCGAAGAACCCGATCGAGCTCGTGAAGGACATCAAGGCGCCCGTGCTCGGCCTCTATGGCGGTGCGGACGCCGGCATTCCCGTCGAGGGTGTCGAGCGCATGCGCACCGCGCTCAAGCAGTCTGGCAAGACCGCCGATTTCCACATCTATCCGGATACGCCGCACGGCTTCAACGCGGATTACCGGCCGTCCTATCGCAAGGAAGCTGCCGAGGACGGCTGGAAACGCATGCTCGAGTGGTTCCGGCGCAACGGGGTGGCGTGACGGGATGCCCGAAGGCGACGGCCGAGTGAACGAGGGCGGCAACAGCCGCCGCGACATCGCGGAGCAGCTGCGGCAGGTCATCGAGGAACGCAACATCACCTCGGTCTTCCAGCCGATCTTCGGCTTCCGCGAGGGGCGCATGCTCGGCTACGAGGCGTTGGTCCGCGGCCCGGAGGGCTCGCTCATCCAGACGCCGTTCGAGCTTTTCTCCGCCGCGCACGACCAGGGCCTCGCGCTCGAGCTGAACGTGATCTGCGTCCAGGAGATGCTGCGCGCCTTCGCGCGCAGCGGCATCGACGGCAACCTGTTCGTGAACGTGTCGCCGCAGCTCATCATGCAGCGCGGCTTCGAGCGCGAGCGCGCGGCGCAATTCCTCGATTCCCTGGGACTCGAGCCCGAGCGCGTCGTGATCGAGCTCACCGAGGACTATCCCACGGTGGATTTCCCGATGGTGCACGAGACGCTGATGCTCTATCGCGCGATGGGCTTCCGCGTGGCGATCGACGATCTCGGCGAAGGGTTCGCGAGCCTGCGCCTGTGGTCGGAGCTGAAGCCCGAGTTCGTGAAGGCGGACAAGCATTTCGTGGCCGGGATCGCCACGGACGCGGTGAAGCTGCAGTTCCTGCGGGCCATCCAGCACATCGCCGACAACGCCGGCGCGCAGGTGATCGCGGAGGGCATCGAAAACGCCGACGACTTCCGCGTCGTGAAGGACATCGGCATCGCGTGCGGACAGGGCTGGTTCATCGGCCGCCCGTCGGAGAAGCCCAACCGCAAGCTCCCGGCCGAGGCGGAGCTCGCCTTCGCCGATGCGCGCGTGCCGGTCGTCACCGCCCCGCGCCTGCGCGCGGGCACGGAGCCGAATGCGCACGAGTTCGTGCGCGCGGTGGAGCCCGCGTTCCCGGAGACGCCGATGTCGGTCCTGGCCGACCGCTTCGAGGCCTCGCCCGGGCTGGCGGCGATCCCGGTGGTGAGCGAGAGCGGCATCGAGGGACTCGTCCCGCGCAGCGTGGTCGAGATGCTGGGCGTGAGCCACGACGCGCAGCGCGCCTCCGCGCGCCCGTGCATCGAGTACGCGGACCGCACGCCGGTGCGCGTGGAGGCGAGCCTCGACCTCACGGCGCTCGCCGCGATGCTGGTCGAAACGGATTCGCGCCACCTCGCCGAAGGCTTCGTGATCGTCTCCCGCGGCCGCTATGTCGGCATGGGCTCGCCGCAGGACGTGATCCGCTCGCTGCAGTCCTCGCGCGTGCTGGCCGCCCGCTACACCAATCCCATCACGCTGTTGCCCGGGCAGGTGCCGGTGCACGAGCATCTCGAGCGCCTGCTGGCCCGGCAGGTGCCGTTCACCGCATGGTTCATCGAGCTCGACCACATGCGCGGCGTGAACGACTGCATGGGCTACGAGCGCGGCGACGCGCTCATCCATGCCACCGCGCGCCTGCTCGAATCCGTCTGCCAGCCCGGCGTGGACTTCGCGGGGCACATCGCCGGGACGCGCTTCGTGATGCTGGTGCAGAGCGAGGACTGGAGCGTGCGCGCCGAGCGGCTGGTGCGCGCCTTCCAGGGCTCGCTGGAGGCGCACCTGCCGGCCGATGCGATCGAGCGCGGCTACTTCTCGGCCACCGCGCGCGACGGCCGCGAGAGCGTGCGTCCGCTGCCGCGGCTGGGCGTGGGCATCCTTCCGGTGCTGCCGGGCGTCTTCGAGACGCGCCACGAGGTGGTGTCGGTCGCGCGCCAGGCGGTGCACCAGGCGCTCACGCAACCGGGCACCAGCGTGCACGTCGACCAGCGCTACGGCAACGCGTATCCGCAGTCGCTGCTGTTCGACCAGGCCTAGGTATCGGCGCTTTACGCCTGGCGGCGCCGCCAGCGCTGCCAGCGCTCCTTTCCCGCGAACACCGGCAGCGAGTCACGCACGGGGCGGTCCTCGAGGCGCTCGAACGCGGGCTCGAGCAGCGCGCGCAGCTCGGCGTCCGAATGCAGCGGGAACGGCGGGCCGCGCTCGCTCGTGTCGATGAAGAAATACCCCGCGAGCGTGCCGCCCGGGACGACGAGCGTGGCCATGCGCTCGGCCCAATCATCCCAGAGCCGGCGCGGCAATGCGCACAGGAAGGCGCGCTCGTAGACGAGCTGGAAAGGCTCTTCCGCGATCGGCGCGAAAACATCGCCCTCGCGCAGCCGGTCGGCGAAGGGGCCCGCCACCGGCCGCGCGGCCGCCAGCGCCTCGGCGCTGAAATCGAGGCCCACCACGGGCCAGCCGCGCTCGGCGAGGAAGCGCACCTCCCAGCCGCTGCCGCAGCCGGGCACCAGCGCGCGCAGCGGCAGGGGCTGCGCAGCCACGAAGGCCTGGAAATCCGCCGGAACACGCCCGGCGTCCCACGGCAGGAAGTGCGCGGCGTAGCGCAGGTCCCAGAACTCGGCGGTGGCGGGATCGCGCTTCGGGAAGGTGGGCGTCGGCACCCGCGAATGGTAGCGCCGAACCGCTATACTTCACGGCTGCCTTCGCCCCCTTGATGAAACTCCTGCTTGCACTCGCGGCCGCGCTCCTCGCCGCCGCCTGCACTTCCAGCCCGCCGCCCCAGCGCCTCGCGCTCGCGCCATGCCGCCTGCCGGATGTCGATGCGCCGGCGCAATGCGGCACGTACGAGGTTTGGGAGAACCGCACGACGCGCGAGGGCCGGCGCCTGCAGCTCGCGGTGGCGGTGGTGCCGGCGCGCCTGCGTGCGCACGATCCGGACCCCATCGTGATCCTGGCCGGCGGCCCGGGGCAGGGCGCGATCTCGCTCGCCTCCCAGGTGCTGCCGCTCTTCTCGCGCCTCAACGACAGCCGCGACATCCTTTTCGTGGACCAGCGCGGCACGGGCTCGTCCAACCCGCTCGACTGCGAGGACGAGGAGGAGCCGTCGCTGCAGTCCGCGTTCGAGGAATCGCTGCCGGAGCGCGTGGTCGTGCATTGCCTCGAGCAGCTCGACGCGGACCCGCGCCAGTACGTGACCTCGATCGCCGTCGAGGATCTCGACGAGGTGCGCGATGCGCTCGGCTACGACAAGCTCAACCTCTGGGGCGGCTCCTACGGCACGCGCTTCGGCCTCGAGTACCTGCGCCGCCACGGCGGCCACGTGCGCAGCGTCGTGCTCGATGGCGTGGCACCCGCGAACATGAAGCTGCCGCTCTCCTTCGTGGCCGACGGCGATGCCGCGCTCGAGCACCTCATCGCCGCATGCGAGGGCGAGGACCTGTGCCACAAGGTCTATCCGGATTTGCGGCGCACGATCAGGCAACTGCGCGCGCAGCTCAAGCGCTCTCCCGCGCGAGTCGCGATCCAGGATCCGCGCAGCGGCGAGCGCGACACGATCGAGGTGAACGAGAACGTGTTCCTGTCGGGCCTCTTCCGCCCGCTGTACGTGGCGGAGCTCGCGAGCCTCCTGCCCTTCGGCGTGTCGGCCGCGGCGGCCGGCGATTTCAATCCCCTGCTCGCGCAGAACCTCGAGTTCGCCGACGACGTCTCGGAGAACCTTTCCGTCGGCATGCACCTCTCGGTCATCTGTGCCGAGGACGTGCCGCGCATCACGCCGCAGGAGCTCGCGCAGGCGTCGCATGCGTTCTTCGGGCGTGCGCTGGTGGACGATTTCATCCGCGCCTGCCGCCTCTGGCCGCGTGGCGAGGTGCCGAAGGATTACTACGACCCGGTGCGCTCCAGCGTGCCGGTGCTGGTCCTCTCCGGCGGCATCGATCCCGCCACGCCGCCGCGCCATGGCGCGGAAGTCGCCGCCACCCTTCCCAACGCGCGCCACCTCGTGGCGCCCGCGCTCGGCCACGGCGTGAGCCTGCACGGTTGCGGGCCACGGCTGGTGGAGCAGTTCATCCGCAAGGCGAGCGCGGCGGACCTCGACGCCAGGTGCCTCGAGCGCATCCCGCGGCCGCTCTTCGTGATGCCGCTGGGAACCCTGCGGTGATCGCCGCACAGGCGCTCGCCAAGCGCTTCCCCCCGTCACGCGGCCGGCGCAAGGGCGATGCGGACATCTTCGCCGTGCGCGACGTCTCCTTCGAGGCGCCCGACGGCGCGATCACCGCGCTGCTGGGGCCCAATGGCGCGGGCAAGACCACGACGCTGCGCATGATCTCGACGCTGGTGCGGCCGACGTCCGGGCGCGCACTGGTGGACGGCATCGATGGCGCGGCGGATCCGCTCGCGGTACGCGCGCGCATCGGCGTGCTGTCCGACGCGCGCGGTCTCTATGGCCGCCTCACTGCGCGCGAGAACATCCGCTACTACGGCGCGCTGCGGGGGCTCGCGTCGGACGCGATCGAAGACACCATCGCGCGGCTCTCGGAATGGCTCGACATGGGGGCGCTCCTCGAGCGCCGCACCGACGGGTTCTCCCAGGGCGAGCGCATGAAGGTCGCGATCGCGCGCATCCTGGTGCACGACCCGCCCAACGTCGTGCTCGACGAGCCCACCAACGGCCTCGACGTCATGACCACGCGCAGCCTCCGCGAAGTGGTGCGAAGGCTGCGCGACGCGGGCAAGTGCGTGCTCTTCTCGAGCCACGTGATGCAGGAGGTTTCCGCGCTGTGCGACGAGATCGTGATCGTGGCTCGCGGCGCGGTCGTGGCGAGCGGGCGTGCGCCGGAGCTCCTCGCGGCGAGCGGCCGCGACAACCTCGAGGACGCGTTCGTGCACCTGGCGGGCGAGACCCTGTGAAGCGCGTGCTGCGTACGATCTACTGGAAGGAGCTGCGCGATGCGCTGCGCGACCGGCGCACGGCGCTCATGATCCTCGTGGCGTCGGTTCTCACCGGCCCGGTGACGCTGGTGCTCGCCGCGCAGTTCGTCTCCGGGCTCGAGGAGAAAGCCTCGACGCTGCGCGTGCGTCTCGCGGGGCAGGAGCACGCTCCGGCGCTGGTCAACTTCCTGCAGCGCAACGACGTGCAGATCGAGGATGCGCCCGAGGACTATCGCACCCGCGTGAAGGAAGGAAGGCTGGATGCGGTGATCGTGGTGCCCGACGATTTCGACGAGCGCTATCTCGCCGGCGATTCCGCCCACCTGGAAATCGTCTACGACGATTCGCGCACCGATTCGTCGCCCGCGATCCGGCAGGCCGAGCGCCTGCTGCGCGCCTTCAACCAGGAAACGTCGATGCTGCGCATGATGGCTCGCGGCGTGAGCCCCGACCTCACGCAGCCGGTGAAGGTCGAGCACATGAGCACCGCGACGCCGCGGCAGAAGGGCGCCTTCCTGCTCTTCCTCGTGCCGATGTTCGCCATCCTGTCGCCGTTGCTGGGCGGTGTTTCCATCGCCATCGACTCGACCGCGGGCGAGCGCGAACGCGGATCGCTCGAGCCGCTCCTTGCCAACCCGGTGTCCACCTGGCGCGTTGTGATGGGCAAGTGGCTGGCGGCCTGGACGTTCGCCTCGAGCGTGGCGGTGCTCACGCTCGGCAGCTTCGTGGCCGCCGCCGCTCTCTATTCAGGCAAGCGTCTTTCGTCACTCATGACCTTCGGTACCCCCGAGTTCCTGCAGTTCGTCGCGATGGTGATTCCCTTCGCGGCGATGACCTCCGCGCTGCAGATGCTCATCTGCACGTACGGCCGCTCGTACCGCGAGGCGCAGACCTACGTGAGCTACCTCGCCACCGGCGTGTCGTTCGTGCCGGTGATCGTCATGTTCATGGGCCTCAAGGATGCGTTCTGGCAGCTCCTGGTGCCGGTCCTGGGCCAGCAGGCGGTGCTCTCGCGCGTCGTGCGCGGCGACGTCATGACGCCCATGGACTGGGCGGCACCCGCCGCGGTCGCCTTCGCCATCGCCGCGTTCGCCATCGCCGCCATCGGCGAGCTGCTCCAGGACGAGCGCATCGTCTTCGGGCGCGCATGAGCAACGCGCGGCTTCGCGAGCGGCTCGCCGCGATCTTCGCTCCCGGCGGCACGCTCGAGCGCGCGGTGGGCGGTTTCCGCCACCGTCCGCAGCAGGTCGAGTTCGCGGAGGCGGTGCTGGATGCGATCGAGGGCCACGGCGTGCTGGTGGCCGAGGCCGGCACCGGGACCGGCAAGACCTTCGCGTACCTCGTGCCGGCGCTGCTCGCGGGCGGCCGCGTCATCGTGAGCACCGGCACCAAGACGCTGCAGGACCAGCTCTTCCACCGCGACCTGCCGCGCGTGCGCCAGGCGCTCGGCCTCGCGGTCGACACGGCGCTCCTCAAGGGACGCGCCAACTATGTTTGCCTGCATCACCTCGAAGCCGCTGCCGAGCAGGGCGTGTTCGCCTCGCGCGAGGAGATCTCGCACCTGCAGAAGATCAAGAGCTTCGCCGCGCGCACCATGAGCGGCGATCGCAGCGAGTGCGCCGACGTCCCCGAGACGTCGCCCGCATGGGCGCAGGCCACGTCCACGCGCGAGAACTGCCTCGGCTCCGGTTGCCGGCACTACCAGGAATGCTTCGTGATGAAGGCACGCAAGCGCGCGGCCGAGGCGGACGTGATCGTGGTGAACCACCACCTCTTCTTCGCCGATGTGGCGTTGCGCGACGAAGGCGCGGCCGACCTGCTGCCCGCCGCGAACACCGTGATCTTCGACGAGGCGCACCACCTGCCGGATCTCGCGCGGCTCTTCTTCGGCGAGGCCCTGTCCACGACGCAGATGGTCGAGCTGGCACGCGACGTCCGCATGGCCGAAGCGCAGTTCGCCCGCGAAGGCAACCAGCTGGGCGATGCCGCGGCCACCTTCGAGCGCGCGGCGCGGGATCTGCGCCTGTCCCTGGGAAACGCGGCCGGGCGCACCGCGCTCGCCGCCATCCGCGATCGCGGCGCGTTCGATCGTGCGCTCGATGCGCTCGCGGACGAGGCGCGCAAGCTGGTCACCGCCCTGCAGGCCCAGGAGGAGCGTGCGGAGGAAATCCGCAACTGCCGCCTGCGGGCCGACCAGGTGCTCGAGCGCATCACGGAATGGCGCGAGGCCGATGCGAGGCCGCGCGAGGACGCGTTCGGGGAACCGGCGGGCAATGCGGTGGTGCGCTGGATCGAGGCCTACCCGCACTCCGCCGTGCTGTACGTGACGCCGCTCGATGTCGCCCGCATCTTCGAGCAGCAGATGAAGGGCGAGGGCCGCGCCTGGATCTTCACCTCCGCCACGCTCTCGGTGAACGGGGATTTCGCGCATTACCAGCGCGAGATGGGCCTGCCGCAGGCCGTCACGCGCAGCTGGCCGAGCCCGTTCGATTTCGGCCGCCAGGCGCTCCTCTACGTGCCCGAAGGGCTGCCGGACCCCAATTCCGAAGGCTATGCGAACGCGGTGATCGAGGCGGCGTGGCCGGTGGTGCGCGCGAGCGGCGGCCATGCCTTCCTGCTCTTCACCAGCCTGCGGGCCATGGAGCGTGGCCACGAGCGGCTCGCCGCCCGCCTCAAGGCCGAGGGCCTCGACTGGCCGCTGCTGCTGCAGGGCAGCGGCTCGAAGAACGAGCTGCTCGAGCGTTTCCGCCGCTCGCCCCATGCGGTCCTGGTCGCGTCGCAATCGTTCTGGGAGGGCGTCGACGTGAAGGGCGAGCAGCTTTCGGTGGTCGTCATCGACCGCCTGCCGTTCAACCCGCCGGACGACCCGGTGCTCGCCGCCTGCATCGAGCGCATCAACCGCGCGGGCGGCAACGCCTTCATGGATTACCAGCTGCCGCGCGCGGTGATCTCGCTCAAGCAGGGCGCCGGACGGCTCATCCGCGACGAGGCCGATCGCGGCACCCTCATGATCTGCGACCCGCGCCTGGTCGACAAACCCTACGGCAAGCGCATCTGGCGCGCGCTGCCGCCCTTCCGCCGCACGCGCAAGCTGGAGGAGGTGCAGGCCTTCTTCGAGGGGAAAACAACACCCGCCCCGGGCTAGAAGCCCGGGGAAGGGAAACGGCCCCCGCTAGGCGGGGAGGGCCGTCAGTGCGACGGCTGGATGAATTTCCAACCCTCGGGGCAGCTGGCGACTTTCGGGTAGTACGCCTTGGCCGACTCGCAGTAGTTCATGTACGAAGGCGCCTGCGCCGGAGCGCCAGGACCACGCGGCGCTTCCGTGCCCGACATCTCGCCATCCGGATATTGCTGCTGTTGCTGCTGTGCGGGATAGCCGGGACCCGCAGCCGGATACGCCGGGTAGTACGGATACCCGTAGTAGCCGCCGTAGGGGTAATAGCCAGGGTAGTACCAGTAGTCGTAATACGGCCAGCCCCACCACCAGGAGCCCCACACGACGGGGAAGCCGAACGCCACGCTGAAGTGGCTATGGCCATGGCCGTCGTGTCCGCCATGCCAGCCGTGTCCGCCGCCCCAATGGCCGCCGCCTCCACCCCAGTGCCCGCCGCCGCCACCCCAGTGCCCACCGCCACCACCGCCCCAGTGGCCGCCGCCACCGCCACCCCAGCCTCCGCCCCCGTGCATGCCGCCGCCGCCACCGCCACCGCCATGGCCCGCCGCCGCGGCGTTCGTGGCCAATCCCAAACCCGCGGCCGCCAGGGCCGCGACCAGCAACTTTGCAGTCGCCTTCATGTTCTTGACTCCTAGTGCCCGTCCTTGCGGACGATCTTCGAGGATACTCGCACTGCGCCAAGCGCGATGCGCCCGAAAGTGCAACGCGCATGCGCGCGTTCCGGTTGACACTAAGGTGCGTGAGGAGGTCCCGGCGAGGTGCGCTCAGGTGGGAAGGGTCACCCGGGCTTCGAGGCCGCCGCCATCGCGCTGCAGGAGGTCCAGCCGGCCGCCGTGGAGGAGCGCCACGCGGTTGGCGATGAAGAGCCCGAGTCCCGCACCGGAAGCGCCGCTGCGTGCGTCGTCGCGACGCGTGAACGGCTCCTTGAGCTTCTCGGCCAGCTCGGGCTCGATCCCGGGACCGCGGTCGAGCACGGCAACGCTCACCACGTGCGGCGTGGCCTGCGTGCGCACCAGCACTTCCCCACCCGCGTGCTTGGCTGCATTCGCGATCAGGTTGTCGAGGAGGCGCTGCATGGCGAGCGGCCGTACGCTGACGAGCGGCAGGGTTGCCAGCTCGCAGCGGATGGCGAGCCCCGTACGCGAGGCACGCTCGGCGGCGGAACGCGCGAGCGCCGTGAGGTCCACCGCCTCCAGCGGCTCGGTCGCCTCGCTGCGGCTGAAGTCGATGAACTGGTCGATGATGGCGTCCATGTCCTCGACGTCGGCCACCATCGCACGGCGCGTGGGCTCGTCCACGCGGTCGCCGAGCATCTCGAGATCGAGGCGCAGCCGCGCGAGCGGCGTGCGCAGGTCGTGCGAGACGCCGGCGAGGAAGGTGGCGCGCTCGCGCTCGTTGGTGCGCAGGTCCTCCTTCATCTGGTTGAAGGCGCGCGCCACGGCGCGGATCTCCGTCGGCCCCTCCTCGGCGATGGGTTGCGGCTCCCCGCCGCGGCCGAGCTTCACCGCCGCGCGCGCGAGCTGGTCGAGGGGGCGGTTCAGGCGCCAGACGAGCGCGAAGGTGGCGAGCAGCGCGATGCCCAGGCCCACCACGCTCCACTCGATGAGGGCGGCCGTGGGATCGCGCTCCAGCCGCCCGCGCGGGAACGCGATCCAGTACTCGCGCTCGCCCGCGGGCAGCTTCACCCACAGCACGCGCGGCCTTCCCTCGCGCGCTTCCTCGTCGGCATCGGCCGTGCGGATGTACACGTCGGTCTCGGGGCCGAAGATGTCGTGCAGCCGGTCGCGGAAGAGGCGCATCGCCCCGAGGTCCGCGGCGGGGCGCATGTTCTCGCTGCCGCGCACGGGCGAGATGCGGATGCCTTCCTTCTCGACGATGCGCGCGATGAATGCCTCCTGCTGCTGCGGGCTCATCGTCTGCAGCGCGGCGCTGATCGTCTTCAGGTGGCTCACGAACTGGCCCACGCCCAGGCGCAGGCGCGGCTGCGTCACGTACGAATGCAGCAGCCACGCCGCGGTCGCCTGCGACAGCACGAGGGCCGCCACGAGCACCACGAGCGTGCGCCACAGCAGCGACGCGGGCAGCAGCTTCACCGCGCGACGGCGCCGTCGGGCACGAACACGTAGCCGAATCCCCAGACGGTCTGGATGTAGCGCGGGTTCTGCGGATCCTCGGCGAGGAGCTTGCGCAATCGCGACACCTGCACGTCGATCGAGCGGTCCGTGCTCTCGAGCTCGCGGCCGCGTGCGAGCTCCATCAGCTTGTCGCGCGACATCGGCTGGCGCGGGTGGAGCGCGAGCGCCTTCAGCAGCGAGAACTCGCCGGTGGTGAGCGCGATCGGCTCGCCCGCGCGCGTGAGCTGCCGCGTGGACAGGTCCAGCGCGTAAGGGCCGAACGCCACCTGCGCCGGCTCTTCCGTCGGCGCGCCGGGTGTCACGCGCGCGCCCTGCCGGCGCAGCACCGCGTGGATGCGCGCCACGAGCTCGCGCGGGTTGAACGGCTTGGCGAGGTAATCGTCCGCGCCCACCTCGAGCCCCACGATGCGGTCGACGTCGTCGCCCTTGGCGGTCAGCATGATGATGGGCACGTTCTCGTCGGCCGCGCGCAGGCGGCGGCACGCGGCGAGCCCGTCCTCGCGCGGCAGCATGAGGTCGAGCACCATCAGGTCGTAGCGCACGCGCTGCATCTGCCGGTCCATCGCGGCGGTATCCGGGACGGTGTCCACCGCGAAGCCCTGTTCCCCGAGGTAGCGCTTGAGCAGGTCGCGCAGGCGCAGGTCGTCGTCCACGACGAGGATCTTCTGCCGTTGTGCGTTCATGCGGTCATCGTAGCCCGGCCGCGCGCGGGATGTCGCAGCGTTTACAAGTCGTTACGAACTTCATGTCGGCAGGAAACCAGGGGGCGCGTTGTTCGGATTACGCTCGATGCATGCGATCGGGCCAACGACAACCGAAAGGAAATTCGATGAAATACGTAGCCGTTCTCGCCGCCCTGGGCCTGGGGTCCGCCGTCCTGCTGGTCAACGCGCAGGATGGAGTCGCCGGCAAGCACGAGGGCTTCATGGAGCGCCTGCGTGCCGCGGACACCAACGCCGATGGCATGCTGAGCCGCCAGGAAGCGGCCTCGCTGCCGTTCATCACCAAGCACTTCGACGCGATCGATGCCAACCACGACAACCAGGTGACCTTCGAGGAGCTGCGCGCGTTCCACGAGCAGCATCGCGGCCACCATCGCGGCCACGGCAACCTCGTCAAGCGCCTCGACAAGGATGGCGACGGGAAGATCAGCCTCGCGGAGGCGCAGGCCGCGCCGCGCTTCGCGCAGCGCTTCGCACAGATCGATACGAACAACGACGGCTTCGTCACCCGCGACGAGCTGAAGGCCGCCCGCCACGCGCAGGCACAGGCGCATTTCCAGAAGATCGACACCGACGGCGACGGCAGGATCAGCCTCGCCGAAGCGCAGGCCAACGCGCCGCGCCTTGCCGAGCACTTCGCGCAGGTGGATGCCAACCAGGACGGATTCGTCACGCCCGAGGAGCTGCGTGCCGCGTTCCAGGCGCATCACAAGGGCCATCGCGCCGGCCAGTGACCGATTCGTAGGCTTGTCCTTCCGCGGCGCTTCGGCGCCGCGTTTTTTTTGCCCGGCCACCATGTGAGCTAGAAACAACACGAATTAACGCTAATAAATACATGAATTTGAAAGTACTTTGTTTTCCGGCGCCGCGCGTATAATGACGCGGTGAAAATCCTCGCCGTCGAGACCTCTACGGAGCTGTGCTCCGTTGCGCTGCTGTCCGGCGAGGACCTCCTCGTCGAGGAGGTGATCGCGGAGAACCGTCATTCGGAGCTCCTGCTGCCGATGATCCGCCGGGTGCTCGGGCGGGCGGATGCGCGGGCCGCCGGCATGGACGTCTTCGCCTTCGGCCAGGGACCGGGCTCGTTCACCGGCATCCGCATCGCCTGCGGCATCGTGCAGGGGCTCGCCTTCGGCGCGGACAAGCCCGTCGTACCCATCCCCTCGCTCCTTGCCCTCGCCGCCCAGGCCGGGGCGGCGCGTGTGCTGGCGGCCCTGGACGCGCGCATGGGAGAGGCTTATCTCGCCGCGTACGAGCGCCGCGGTGCGGACTGGGAATGCGTGATCGCACCGTCGCTCGTCGATCGCTCCCTCCTGCCGCCACTGCCGCCGGGCGAGTGGACCGCGATCGGCAGCGGTTTCGATCGCCACCCGTGGCTGCGCGCGGCTTACGCCGGCCGCGTCGGCACGCACGTCGAGGGCGAGCTGCCGCGTGCGGGCGCCGTGGCAACGCTCGCCGCGGTCCATGCGGCACAAGGTCGCGCCCTGAACGCGGAACGTGCCGCGCCCCTATACTTGCGTGACAAGGTGGCCCTTACAACGCAGGAGAGGCAGGCAAGGCCGTGAGCGCGGTACCCGTTGCCCAACTGAGCTATCGGCGGCTGCGCGCGGCAGACCTGCCGGAAGTCGCCCGGCTCGAGAAGTCGCTCTACGACTTCCCGTGGAGCCTGGGCAACTTCCGCGATTCGGTCGCCGCCGGCTACGACTGCTGGACGGTCACGCACGGCGACCAGCTCATCGGCTATGCGATCCTCATGGTCGCGCTCGAAGAGGCGCACCTGCTCAATTTCGCGGTCGCCGCCGAGTGGCACAACCAGGGCGTGGGTCATGCCTTCCTGCGCCACATCGTGGCCGTCGCACGCGCGGCCGGCTGCCAGATCGTCTACCTCGAGGTGCGCCCGTCCAACCTGGCCGCGCGGCACCTGTACCGCAAGGCCGGCTTCCACCAGATCGCGATCCGCCCCGAGTACTACCCGGCCGTGGGCGGCCGCGAAGACGCGCTTTTCCTCGGCCTCACGCTTTGATGGATCGGCGTGCGTTGAAGGAGCTGGAGCTCCTGCCGCTGGCGCAGCTGTATGGCCTGGACCGGGTGGCGCGCGCCGATGTGCCGGCAGCCTCCGCGAGCCCCGCCGCATCGCCGGGGCCAACCGTCCAGGCGCGACACGCGGCCGAGGAGGCCTCGTGGGAAGAGCTGCGCCTGCTCGTGAGCCAGTGCCGTGCCTGCGGCCTGTGCGAGAAGCGGCAGCAGGCGGTATTCGGCGTGGGGCCCGAAACGGCGCCGTGGCTCTTCGTGGGCGAGGGCCCCGGCGCCGACGAGGATGCCCAGGGCGAGCCCTTCGTGGGCCAGGCCGGCAGGCTCCTGGACAGCATGCTGGCCGCGATCGGCTGCGCCCGCGGCACCGACAGCTACATCGCGAACGTGGTCAAGTGCCGCCCGCCCGGCAACCGCACGCCCACGCACGAGGAGGCGGGCGCCTGCGCGCCCTTCCTCGACCGGCAGATCGACCTGCTCGCGCCGAAGCTCATCGTGGCACTCGGCAAGACGGCGGCCACGCGCCTGCTGGGAACGGAGGCGAGCCTCGCGAGCCTCAGGGGCCGCGTGCACCGCTACCGCGGCATCCCGCTCGTGGTCACCTACCATCCCGCGTATCTGCTGCGCAGCCTTCCCGACAAGGCGAAGGCGTGGGAGGACCTGCTGCTTGCCCGAAGGACGCTCGCCGCCGCCGCTTGAAATGGCCCGCGCGCGCCCCCATGGTCCGCGCTGTAGTCCCACACACAAGGAGAACAACCGGATGCGCAAGGCCCTCTGGATGGTCGCCGTGCTCGCCTCGCTCGTGCTTTCGGGTTGCGGCTACAACGAGTTCCAGTCGAAGGACGAGCAGGTGAAGGCGGCATGGTCGGAAGTGCTCAACCAGTACAAGCGCCGCGCGGACCTCATTCCCAACCTGGTCGCCACCGTGCAGGGCTATGCCACGCAGGAAAAGGACGTGCTGCTCGGGGTCACGCAGGCGCGTTCGCGCGTGGGCCAGGTGCAGGTCACGCCGGAGCAGCTCGACAACCCCGAGGCGATGAAGAAATTCGCGCAGGCGCAGGGCGAGCTCTCGAGCGCGCTGTCGCGGCTGCTGGTGGTGACGGAGAATTATCCGCAGCTGAAGAGCGATGCCAACTTCCGCGAGCTGCAGGCGCAGCTCGAGGGCACGGAGAACCGCATCACCACCGCACGCAACCGCTTCATCAAGGCGGTGCAGGAGTACAACGTGCTCGCGCGGCAGTTCCCCACCAACCTCACCGCGATGATGTTCGGCTACAAGCCCAAGGCGAGCTTCGAGGTCGAGGACGAGAAGGCGATCTCCGCACCCCCGAAGGTGGACTTCGCGCCGAAGTCGGCGGTGCCCGCGACGACGCCCCCCGCGACGGGTAAATGACCACGTCCCCCGTCGCACGCAGGGGACGCTTCGCGCTGGTCCTCGGCGCGCTGCTGCTCGCATTCGCGGCGCTTGCGGCCGCACCCGGCGATGCCATCCCCGTGCCGAAGCTCACCGCGCACGTCATCGACCAGACGGGCACGTTGTCGTCCACGGAGCGCACCGCGCTGGAAGCCAAGCTGCGCGCATTCGAGGAGAAGCGCGGCTCCCAGGTCGCGGTGCTGCTCGTCCCCACGCTCGGCAACGAGACCGTCGAGGAGTTCGCCGGCCGCGTGACCGACGAATGGCAGCTCGGCCGCAAGGGCGTGGACGACGGCGTGCTCTTCGTGGTCGCGAAGGCGGATCGCAAGGTGCGCATCCAGACCGGCCGCGGCGTGCAGGGCACGCTCACCGACGCGCTCTCGAAGCGCATCGTGTCGGAGATCGTGGCGCCGCGTTTCCGCGCGGGCGATTTCGCCGGCGGCATCGACGCGGGCGTGGATGCGATCGTGCACGCGATCGAGGGCGAGGACCTGCCGCTGCCCCAGGCGAAGACCGGCACGCGCCCGCAGGGCCACGGCTCGTCGCTGCCCGACCTGCTCTGGATCGCATTCTTCGCGGTGCCCATCATGGGCATGGTGCTGCGCGGCATCTTCGGCCGCTTCTTCGGCGCCGGCCTCACGGCGGGCATCACGGGGCTCGGCGCATGGCTCCTCGTGGGGAGCCTCGCCCTGGGCCTGGTCGCCGCCGTCATCGCCTTCCTCTTCACGCTCGTGACCGGCGCGGGGCTCGGACGCAGCGTCGGCCACGGCGGCTGGGGCGGCTTCATTCCGGGCGGTTTCGGGGGCGGGGGCTTCGGCGGCGGCGGGTTCGGGGGCGGCGGGGGCGGGGGCGGCTTCAGCGGCGGCGGCGGCAGCTTCGATGGCGGCGGCGCCTCGGGAAGCTGGTGATGGACTTCCAGCGCTTCTGGCGCCACATCGTGACCACCCCGTTCGCGGTGGCGCGCAGCTTTCCCCCCGCGACGCTGGACGCGATCCAGCGCGAGGTCGCCACCCAGGAAGCGCAGCACCGCGGCGAGATCCGCTTCGTGGTCGAGGCGGAGCTCACCACGGCACAGCTCCTGCGCGGCCTGCAGCCGCGGGAGCGGGCGCGCCAGGTGTTCGCGCTGCAGGGCGTCTGGAATACCGAGGAGAATATCGGGGTGCTGGTCTACGTGCTGCTCGCCGACCGGGCGGTGGAAATCGTGGCCGACCGCGGCATCTCGGCCCGCGTCGCGGAAGCGGAGTGGGCGGCCGTCTGCCGCACGATGGAAGCGGGTTTCCGGGCGGGGCGCTTCGAGGCGGGCGCGGTCGAGGGCGTGCGGGCGATAGCCGCCGTGCTCGGGCGGCACTTTCCGGGCCCGGCGACGTCACGGAACGAATTGCCGGATCGTCCTTTGGTGATGTGACGAATATTTTTCGCCTGTGCTAGCATCGGTCGGAATTCGGGTCGATCGCCAATCCGCGAAGGGGAGGGCCGGTCATGGAACAAACCGTTCAGAAGGCCCTGAATCTGCTCGAGGCGCTGGTGCGTTCCGGCCAGCCGCGCAGGCTCACGGAACTCGCTCGCCAGCTCGGCCTGACCAAGCCGAACGTCTACCGCCTGTTGTCCACCCTCACGGCCCTCGGGTACGTGAAGAAGGACCCGGCGACGAGCCTTTACTCGCCCACGCTCAAGATGTGGGAAATGGGATCGCTGCTGGTGCGCGACGTGGATATCGTCGGCGTGGCCAGCCAGCGCCTGCGGCGGTTGTCCGCGGAGAGCGGCGAGTCGGTCCAGCTTGCCGTCTTCGACTCGGGCTTCGCCGTCTACGTCGACAAGGTCGACAGCGCCCAGCCGGTGAAGGCCATCACCACCATCGGCTCGCGCGTGCCCGCCACGGTCACGTCCACCGGCAAGGCCATGCTCGCATGGATGCCGCGTGAATCGCTCGAGACCGCGTGCCAGCACGTGAAGCGCTACACGCCGAACACGCTCGTGCGCCGCAAGGACATCGAGCACGACCTCGAGGAGACGCGCGCCCGCGGCTATGCCGTCAACCGCAGCGAGTTCCGCCTCGGCGTGGCCGGCATCGGCGTGCCGGTGCGCGACCGCACGGGCGGTGTCGTGGCGGCCATCGGCGTTTGGGGCGCGGAGGACAAGATCCTCGGCGCGCGCCAGGACGAGCTCGCCCACATGGCGATGATCGCCGCGCGCGACATCTCGCACGACCTGGGCTTCATCGAGCAGCAGGTGCCTGCGCCCGCGGCGCGGCGCGAGCCGGCGGCCGAGGCCGTCGCCTAGGTCTCTTCAGTCGGTCTTCGGGCGCGCCACCTCGGCGCGCCCGCTTTCGTCCAGCAACGCTTCGAGCTCGGCACGGCGCTCCTGCGGCACTGTCGCGGCCGCGGGCTCGGCACGCCGCCGGCGCACGACGAAGAGGAACACCACCACACCCAGCGCCACCATCGCGAAGGGTCCCACCCAGAGGATGGCCGTGGTCGCCTTGAAGGGCGGCCGGTACAGCACGAAATCGCCGTAGCGGTCGGTCATGTACTCGCGGATCTGCCTGTCCGTGCGTCCCTCCGCGATCTGCGTACGGATCTGGTTGCGCAGGTCGAGCGCGAGCGGCGCGTTGGAATCGGCGATCGTCTGGTTCTGGCAGACGAGGCAGCGCAGCTCCTCGGCGAGCCCCTTCATGCGCCGTTCGATGGCGGGATCGGGCTTCGCGATCTCCGAGGACTGCGCGAATGCCGCCCCCGCGATCGCGAGCAGCAGCGCCACGACCACGGCGCGCATCATGCCTCGAGCTTCTTCACGAGCGGCAGGATGGTCTTCTCCAGCGCCTCGGGCGTGATGGGCCCGATCTGCTTGTAGCGGATGACGCCCTGCCTGTCGATCACGAAGGTCTCGGGCACGCCGTAGACGCCGTAGTCGATGCCCACCAGGCCGTCGACGTCGAATGCGGAAACCGCGTACGGGTTGCCGAGCTTCGCGAGCCACTGCTTGCCGTCGTCGCGCTTGTCCTTGTAGTTGAGGCCGACGATCGGCACCACGTGCTGCTTGGACATCTCCACCAGCAGCGGATGCTCGACGCGGCACGACACGCACCAGCTCGCCCAGACGTTGAGCAGCCATACCTTGCCGCGCATGTCCTCGGGGGAGAAGGTGGCCTGCGCATCGTGGAGCTGCTGCAGCTTGAACTCCGGCGCGGCCTTGCCGATGAAGGGCGAGGGCACCTCGCGCGGATCGCGCGTGAGGCCCACCGCGAAGAACGCGACCAGCCCGGCGAAGACGACCAGCGGGATGATGAACTTGAGCACGCGCATGGAAGGCCTCAGTCGGCGGCGGCGAGCGCGCCCGCCCGTGCTGCTGCGGCCGCACGGCGCCCGAGCCGGTAGCGGCGGTCCGCGAGCGCGAGGAACCCGCCGATCGCCATGATGAAGGCGCCGCCCCAGATCCAGTCCACGAACGGCTTGTAGTAGATGCGCACGCCCCACGCGCCGCTGTCGCTCACGGGCTCGCCGAGCGAGACGTACAGGTCGCGCGTGAAGCCGGTGTCGATGTCGGCCTCGGTCATCGTCTGGCCTGCGGCCTGGTAGACGCGCTTCTCGGGCAGCATGGTACGCACGATCTCCGGCGAGCCTTCACGCCGCACCTCGAAGCTGCCCTGCAGCGCGGCGTAGTTCGGCCCCGGCACCTCGCGCGTGCCCTTGAACGTGAACTCGTAGCCGCCGATGGTCACCTTCTCGCCCGGCGCCATGCGCAGGTCCTGCTCGCGCTCGTAGCCCTTGACGAGTGTCACGCCGATGATGAAGACCGCGATGCCGATGTGGGCTACCGTCATGCCGTACCACGAGAGCGGCTGCGCACGCAGCTTCGCGGCGAGCGACGGCTGCGGCGCGGTGGCGAGGCGCTCGCGCAGTTGCACCACCGAGGCGGCGATGACCCAGAGGGCGAGCCAGAGGCCGAGAGCGACCATGATCGAGAAGCGGCCCAGCATGAACGGGATCGCGATCGCGGCGACGATCGCCACGGCCATCGCCCACCTGAGGCGCGTCCATAGCGACGGCAACAATGCGCGCTTCCAGCTCGCGACGGGACCCACCGCCATGAGGAAGATCGCCGGCGCCATGAGCGGGAAGAACACGGTGTCGAAATAGGGCGGCCCGACGGAGATCTTGCCGAGGTTGAGCGCGTCGAGGAACAGCGGATAGAGCGTCCCCAGCATCACCGCCGCCATCGCGACCGAAAGCAGCACGTTGTTCGCGAGCAGCATCGACTCGCGCGACACGGCAGCGAAGCCCGAGCCCAGGCCCACGCGCGGCGCACGCCATGCGAACAACGCGAGCGAGCCGCCGATCACGAGGGCGAGGAAGAGCAGGATGAAGATGCCGCGCTTCGGATCCGTGGCGAAGGCGTGCACCGAGGTGAGGACGCCCGAGCGCACCAGGAACGTGCCCACCAGCGAGAGCGAGAAAGCCACGATCGCGAGCAGCACGGTCCAGCTGCGGAAGGTGCCGCGCTTTTCCGTGACCGCGAGCGAATGGATGAGTGCCGTGCCCACCAGCCACGGCATGAAGGACGCGTTCTCGACCGGGTCCCAGAACCACCAGCCGCCCCATCCCAGCTCGTAATAGGCCCAGGCACTGCCGAGCGCGATGCCGATGGTGAGGAAGCACCACGCGGCCGTGGTCCAGGGGCGCGACCAGCGGGCCCACGTGGCGTCGAGGCGCCCCTCGAGGAGGGCCGCCAGCGCGAAGGCGAATGCGACGGAGAAGCCCACGTATCCCATGTAGAGCATCGGCGGGTGGATCACCATGCCCGGGTCCTGCAGCAGCGGATTCAAATCGCTGCCGTCTTCGGCGGCGGGCAGCAGGCGCTCGAACGGATTCGACGTGAGCAGGATGAAGAGCAGGAACCCCAGGCTCACCAGGCCCATCACGCCCAGCACGCGCGCCACCATGCGCTCGGGCAGGTGGCGGCTGAAGATCGACACGGCGAAGGTCCAGCCCGCGAGCATCAGGGTCCACAACAGCATCGAGCCCTCGTGGGAACCCCATGTCGCGGCGAAGCGGTAGTGCAACGGCAGCCGCGAGTTCGAATGCTGTGCGACGTTGAGTACCGAGAAGTCGTTGTTCACGAACGAGGCCGCGAGCGCGGCGAAAGCGCCCACGACGAACACGAACTGGCCCACCGCGATGGGCCGCGCGGTTGCCATCCAGGCATGGCGGCCGGTGGCGCTGCCCGCGAGCGACAGCGTGGATTGCGCGATGGCAAGCGCCAGCGCAATGACGAGCGCGAAATGGCCGAGCTCGGGGATCATTGCTGGCGTCCCTGGCCGGCGAAGGCGGCCTTGTCGATGGGATGGCCCGCCTTCTTCAGCGCGTCGGCGGCTTCCGGGGGCATGTAGTTCTCGTCGTGCTTGGCGAGCACCTCGCTCGCCTTGAAGACGCCATCGGAGCCGAGGCGGCCCTGTGCCACGACGCCCTTGCCCTCGCGGAACAGGTCCGGAAGGATGCCGGTGTAGACCACGGGGATGGTCTTCGCCGTGTCGGTCACGCGGAAGTGCACCGTGAGGCCGTCCTTCTCGCGCTGCACGCTGCCGGCTTCCACCAGCCCGCCCATGCGGAAGGCGCGGTCGTGCGGCGCCTCGTTGGTGGCGATCTGCGTCGGGGTGAAGAAGAACACGAGGTTCGACTGGAATGCGTTCAACACGAGCGACGCGGCGACACCGAGGCCGGCGAGGCCGGACACGATCCACAACGCGCGCTTAGTCCTGGGCTTCAAGATCCTTCTCCTCTTCGACAAGCGTGAAGGCGCGCGAGCGTCGCACCAAAAGGCTCGCCACCTCGACCAGCACCGCGACCGCCGTGGCGCCGTAAGACATCCAGATGAAGAACGCGTGGTTCACGCACGCGCTCCCGCCAGTGCGCGCACCCAGTTCGTGCGCCGTTCGCGCTCGATGATGATCGCGCGCACGCGCGTCATCGACGCGCCGATCGCATAGGCCCAGCACGCCAACGCCATCAGCAGCATTCCCCACAGCATCGCGACATGCATCGAGGTGCCGCGGAAGCTCACGCTCGAGCCCTGGTGCAGCGTGTTCCACCACTTCACCGAGAAATAGATGATCGGCAGGTTCACGATGCCGATGAGCGCGAGCAGCGCCGACGCGCGATCGCCGCGGCGCGGATCCTCGAACGCGTTGCCCAGCGCGATGAAGCCGAAGTAGAGGAAGAGCAGCACCAGCTCCGAGGTCATGCGCGCGTCCCACGCCCAGTACGTGCCCCACGTGGGCCGCCCCCAGAAGGCGCCGGTCCAGAGCGCCACGAACGTGAACATCGCTCCCGTGGGCGCGAGCGCCCGGGCCATCATCGCGCCCACGCGCGTGTTGAAGGTGAGCGAGAGCGCGCAGTAGCAGGACATCACGAAGTAGATGAACATCGACATCCACGCCGCCGGCACGTGGATGAAGATCACGCGATAGACCTCGCCCTGCTGCGCATCGGTGGGTGCCACGACGAAGCCCACGTAGAGGCCGGCCGCCGCGAGGATCGCCGCGAGGACGAACATCCACGGCGCCACCCATCCGGCGAGGCGGAAGAAGGTGGCGGGTGACGCGAAGTAGTACCAGTTGATCTTCATCTCTCCAGTGGGTGCCCTTCAGTCCAGCGCGATGCGCACGGCAGTGCAAACGGCGAACGGCAGCCCCATCACCGCGAGGATCAGCGCCGCTCCCAGGATCGAAAAGTGCGGCGCGGCCGTCAGCCCCGCGGCCTGTGCTTCCGCGGCACCGGCGCCGAAGATCAGCACCGGCACGAAAAGCGGCAGCGCCAGGAGCGCCAGCAGCATCCCGCCGCCGCGCGCGCCGAGCGTGAGCGCCGTGCACGCCGCGCCCAGCAGCGAAAGTGTCGGCGTGCCCAGCAGCAACGCCAGCGCGAGCGCCCCCAGCGTATCCGCCTGCAAGCCGTACTGCAGGCCCAGCAGCGGCGACAGCACCGTGAGCGGCAGGCCCGAAGCCACCCAGTGCGCCGCGATCTTCCCGCTCACCCATGCCGCCATCGGATGCGGCGAGAGCTGCATCTGTTCCAGGGAGCCGTCCGCATAGTCCGTCGCGAAGAGGCTCGGCAGGGACAGGAAGGCCGCGAGCAGCGCACACACCCAGATTACGCCGGGTCCGATGCGCTGGAGCAACTGGGGCTCCGCACCGACCCCGAGCGGAAAAAGCGACGCCACGAGGATGAAGAAGGCCACCACCAGCATGGTCTCGCCGGGATGGCGCAAGGTGAGGGTGAGATCCCGGCCGAAGGACCACGCGAAGCCCCCGCCGAAGGATCCGCGCACGGCCGTGACGGGGACGGGCTCGACGGCGGCGTTCATGGCGCGATGCGGACCACGCGTGCGGGCGGGGGGTCGAGGTCGTGGTGGGTCGCGAGGACCGCCAGGCCGCCACGCTCGAGGTGGCGCGCGAGGAGGCGGCTGAAAAGGGCCTGGCCCGCGTCGTCGAGCGCGGTGAGCGGCTCGTCGAGCGCCCAGAATGTGGCGGGATCGAGCGCCAGGCGCGCGAGCCCGATGCGGCGGCGCTGCCCCGCGGAAAGGCGCCGGGCGGGCAGGTGGCGGCGCTTCTCGAGGCCGACCTCGCCCAGGGTGGCCAGGATCTCGGCGTTGCCCCGCTGCACCCCGCGCAGCGCGAGAGCGCCACGCAGGTTTTCCTCGGCGGAAAGGTCGTCCTTGATGCCGGCAAGGTGGCCCGCGTAGAGGATCTCCGCATGGAAGCGCGCCGGATCGCTCTTCACCGGCTCGCCCGCCCAGCGGACCTCGCCCGCGTCGGCGTGCGTGAGACCCGCGATACAGCGCAGGAGCGTGGTCTTGCCGCTGCCATTGGGTCCCCGCAGCGCTACCCATTCGCCACGTTCGACGCGGAAGGACACATCGCGGAAGAGTGTCGCCAGGCCCCGCGAGCAGGCGAGCGATCGCGCTTCCAGGCGGGACGGGGCGGCGGCCGACACGGTCAGGGGACGACCTTGTCGAGGACGATGCTCACGTCGCGCGCGCCCGGCTGCACCACCGGGCTCGTGCCCACGACGTCCCCGGATTGCGGCGTCGCCGTGCCCGAGCGCGAGATGCGCGCCTCGATGCGCACCGCCTTGGCCGACGAGATGTTCATGCCCGGCGCCATCGCCTGCGAGTCGTCGAGCGCGAATTTCATCGGCAGCTGCTTCGCCGTGGTCTTGACGATCGCGAGCGGCATGCGCGAGCCGCCTTCGGCGCGGGCGTAGATGAAGAGGGTCTCGCCGCCGGAGACCTTCGAGGCGAGCGACGGCGCGAGCGACACCGAGCCGGTCACGCTCTTGCCGGTTGCAGCGGCGGCCGCACGTGCGGGCGGCGCAGCCCCTTCGGGCAGCGGCTTGCCGGCCGCGGCCGCGCGCTGGCGCGTTTCGTCGATCACGCCGCGCAACTGCTCCTCGTCGCGGGAGCCCGGCTCGATCTCGCCGGCGAGCGTGTTCCAGTACTTCATCGACGTGGCGTAATCGCCGGCATCGAGCGCGGCGCTGCCCGCCAGCGCGAGCGCCTTGCGATGGTGGGGATCGATGCGCAGCGCCTGCTGCACGAGCTCCGTGGGGCGCCCGCGCAGCGACTGGCCCTGCGTCATGGCGAGCGAATCGGCCCAATCGGCGAGCACGTTCGGGTCGTTGGGCTGGAGCTTCGCCAGGTGCTCGTACGCGTCGGTGGCCTCGGAGAAACGGCCCAGCGCCGCCATCGAGCGCGCCAGCAGCGCCCAGCCCTGCGCGTCGTCGGGACGATCCTTCACCTTGCGCGCGAGGCTCTCCACCATCGCCACGATCTGCTCGTTGCTCACCTTGGACGGCGCCGTGGCGAGCATGGGATTCATGGCCTTGGGATTACCCACGGCCAGGTAGATGCCGAAGGCGAGGGCGGGAATGCCGACGGCGGCCACGGCGGCGACGATCCACGGCCGGCGCGGCGCGCGGGGCGCGGGCACCTCGGATTGGGCGAGATCGGCTTCGGCGCGGCCCACGAGCTCGTCCAGCGCTTCGGAGCGGGCTTCGCGCGGCAGCGTGCCATACACCACGTCGGCCTCGATCTCGCGCCGCTGGCTGCGCAGCACCTCGAGGTTGGCCTCGGTGGGGCTGGGGCCGGCTGCGGACCGCGGACGCAGCAGCGGCACCAGCACGAACGCGAGCGCCACGGCCGTCATCGATGCGGCGAGGATCCAGAAGACGGCCATGGAACCGGAACGATCCAAATCAATGGGGAATGAGACTGATTATACCGGGGGACCCCCGGGACCGGCTTGAGAAACCGCAATGAATCAGGGCGATGTTGCATAATCTCGACCGGCGCTAACGAGAGGTAATCGATGCCAAGCATTGTCACGTCATTCGTGCTGGGCTTTGTTCTGGCGCAATCCGGCTGGTGGATCGCGGCGCGGGGCGCGGCGTCCCCCGACGACCCGGCCGCCTTCGGGGGGGCTCCCCTGGTGCGCTTCGCGCTGCTGGCGGGCGTGGAGATCCTCGTAGCCGCGGTGGCATTCGCCATGGTGCTGGCGATCGCGGCCCAGGGCCGCGTGCTGCTCGCCGTCCCCAAGGCCTGGTTCGTGTCGTTCGTGGCCGGGGCGGCCACCAGCACGATCGCCGCGGGCCCTTTCGCGCTCATTCCCCCGGTCATCCAGGGCGAAGGCATGCTCTTCGTCTACATCGTCGCGGGCGGCCTCATCTCGGCCGCCTTCGCCGCCCTCGTGGGCCGCGCCTTCCGCGGCGACGCGCCCGCAGACAACTGATCCGCGCCCGCCTCCTTTTCGTTGCCGCGGCCGTCCTGGTGCTTGCCGGGATCGCCGTCGCGTGGAATGCCGGCCGCGTGGTGGAGAAAGTCCTCTACTGGCGCTTCGGCGCCGAGGTGCATGCGCCCTCGTATCCTCCGCCCCGGGACGCGGCCGAGGCGCAGCGCCAGGACCTGGACCGGCTCGCCGCGCTCACCCGCATCGACCGCAGCTTCAGCCCCGGGGCCGCGGAGCAATTCCGGCAACGCATCGCGGCGCTGCGCGAGCGCGCCGGCACGCTCGATCGGGCCGGCTTCCTGCTGGCGGTCTCGGAGGCGGTGGCGCTGGCGCGCAACGCGCACACCAACGTGGACCAGCGCGCATGGCGCGTGCAGCTCGCGAGCGTGCCGGTACGCTTCGAATGGTTCGCGGAGGGCCTCTTCGTCGTGCGCGCCCGGGCCGAGGGCGTGCCGTTGCTCGGCGCGCACGTGCTCGAGGTGGATGGGGCGGCGCCGGAAGCGTACGTGGACACGATGGCGCGTTTCGTCGGAGGCACGCACGAATACGCACGCACCTCGAGCCTGGTGCTGCTCGAGTCGCCCGAGGCGCTGCATGCGCTCGATGCGCACGCACCGGCGGACCGGCTGCGACTGCGCGTGGCGGACGCCGCGGGCGTGGAACGCACTGTCGAGATCCCTGTGTTGCCGCCACCGCAACCTCCCGCCCTGCCGAAGCCGGGGCGCCTCTACTCGCCGATCCCGCTCGAGGGCGAGGAAGGCTGGCGTACGCTGCTCGACCCCGCCGCGACGCTGCCCTGCAGCCTGCGCGAGCCGGCGAAGGTCATGCACGCGGAACGCCTCGACCCCGCGACGCTCTACATGCACTTGTGGCAGGTGCGCGATCTCGAGGGAGAGCCGCCGCTCGCACGCACGATGCGCGAGGCGCTGGGAGCCGATCGCGATCCGCGCTGGCGCCGCATCGTCCTCGACCTGCGCTTCGACGCGGGCGGCGACTATCCCGCCGTGTTCAACGGCATCGCGCGAATGGGGCGCAGGCTGGCGCCGGATGGGAAGCTGCTCGTGCTCACGGACAACACCACCTTTTCCGCCGCGATCATCGCCGCCGCGCTCGCCAGGCACTTCGCCGGGCCGCGCGCGACCCTCGTGGGCGAGCGCCCCGGGGACGCGCTCGCGTTCTGGGCCGAGGGAAGCTCCTTCATCCTGCCCAACTCGAAGCTGCGCATCCTCACCTCGACCGGCTATCACGACTGGGCGCACGGTTGCCGCGAGCTGCGCTGCTACTGGCTGAATTTCTGGTACGACGTGGGCGTCGGCAGCGTCGAGCCGCAGGTGCCGGCCGCGTGGCGTTTCGCAGACTACCGGCGCGGCGTGGATTCCGTCCTCGCGCGCGCGCTGGAACGCTGATGCCGGGGGAGCTCGGCGTGGCCGCGCGCACGCTGGGGCAGTTCATGCTGCAGACGCTGAAGGCGTTCAAGGCGAACCAGGGGTTGCTGCTCGCGGGCGCCGTCGCCTATTACGCGCTGCTGTCGATCGTGCCGCTGCTGATCCTCATCGCGATCGTGCTGTCGCACCTGGTGGGCACCACGGAAGTGCTGAATGCCCTCGAGCGCTATCTCGAGTGGATCGTGCCGGGGCAATCGGAGCCGCTCATCGACGAGCTCCAGAACTTCATGGAGCATCGCGACGTGGCCGGATGGGTGATCTTCGGCACCATGGTGTTCTTCAGCTCGCTCGCATTCACCGTGGTCGAGAACGCGATGTCGGTGATCTTCTACCATCGCGTCGCGGCGCGGAAGCGCCATTTCCTCGCCTCGCTCGTGATGCCGTACTGCTACATCGTGCTGCTGGGCGCGGGCTTCCTGCTGGTGACGGTGGTCTCCGGAGCGCTCGAGGCGTTGGGCGAGGAGGAGCTGCACCTGCTGGGCCGCGTCTGGTCGCTGGGCGGCTTCTCGCGGGCGATGCTCTACGCGCTGGGCCTCGCGGGCGAGGTGCTGGTGCTGAGCTCGATCTACCTCGTGATGCCCGTGGGGCGCCTGTCGTGGCGGCACGCGCTCATCGGCGGGGCCACCGCGGCGCTCCTGTGGGAGCTCACCCGGCACGTGCTCGCGTGGTACTACGAGACGCTCTCCAAGGTGAATGTCGTCTACGGCTCGCTCAGCACCGCCATCGTGGTGCTGCTGAGCCTCGAGTTCGCGGCGATCCTGCTGCTCTTCGGCGCGCAGGTGATCGCCGAATACGAGCGGCGCGAGCGCGGCGGCCGTCCCGAGGCCGCACCCCCGCCCCTGCGAACGGACTGAACGCTTGGCGCCCGGCGCCGTCCATCGCGAATGTCCGACGCGCCTTCTCCGGGGGCTCTCCTCGTCACGATGCTGAGCCAGGCACGCGAGCATGCCGTGATGCTGCTCGATGCCGATGCGCGCGTCACCTGGTGGAGCGAGGGCGCCGAGCGCATCTTCGGCTACCCGCCCGGGGAAATCCTTGGTCAGCCGGTCTCGGTCCTCTTCACGCCGGAGGACCGCGCGGCGGGCCTCGATCGCACCGAGCTCGCCACCGCCGGCTCCGGCACGTCCGCGGAGGACGACCGCTGGCAGTTGCGCCGTGACGGCTCGCGCTTCTGGGCTTCGGGCGTCATGGTGGCGTTGCTTGCCGCCGACGGACAGCGCATCGGCTACGGCAAGATCCTGCGCAACCGCACCGACCACAAGGAGCAGGTCGAGTCCCTGCGCAACCGCGTGCGCGACCTCGAGTCCACGAGCCAGCGCAAGGACGTATTCATGTCGACCCTCTCGCACGAGCTGCGCAACCCGCTGGCGCCGCTCGCCAACGCGCTGCAGATCATCCGCCTCGCGGCCACGCCGGGCGCGGAGATGGAATACGCCATCCGCGTGATCGAGCGGCAGATGGAGCTGCTGCGCCGGCTGGTGGACGACCTGCTCGACCTCTCGCGCGTGAACGCCGGCAAGATGCAGCTCGCGAACACGCCGGTGGTGCTGAACGACGTGCTGCGCCAGTCCGTCGACGCGATGCGCGCGGCCGTCGCCCATCGCCAGCAGCAGCTCGAGGTGACGATCCCGGACACGCCCATGGTGGTCGAGGGCGATGCCGACCGGCTGATGCAGGTGTTCGTGAACCTGCTCACCAATGCGGGGAAATACACGCCGCACCGCGGGCGCATCTGGCTGAAGGCCACGGTGGAGGGCACGGAGGCCGTCGTGCACGTCGAGGACGACGGCATGGGCATCGCCCCCGAGATGCTGCCGCGCATCTTCGACCTCTTCACCCAGGTCGACTCGGCGCGTGCCCATTCGCAGGGCGGCCTCGGCATCGGGCTCGCCCTGGTGAAGGATCTCGTCGCCTTGCACGGCGGCAGCGTGCAGGGCCTCAGCGAGGGACCGGGGCACGGCAGCAAGTTCACCGTGCGCCTGCCCATGCGCGGCGCAGCTAGTGCTTGACCTCGCCGATGAGGCGGTCGAGATGCGGGTCCGTGCGATGGTTGGAGGCGTTCCAGCGCATCACCAGGTATAGCGCCGCCGACATGAACACGCCGAACATGACCACGATCGACTGGATGCGAAGGTCCATCCGCAGCAGCAGCGAGTAGACCGCGAGCATCACCAGGATGCTCACGTTCTCGTTGAAGTTCTGCACCGCGATCGAGTGGCCCGCCGACATCAGCACGTGCCCGCGGTGCTGCAGCAGCGCGTTCATCGGCACCACGAAGAATCCCGCCATGGCGCCGATCATCATCAGCACCAGGTAGACCATCGGCATCCACTTGAGCGACACCATCACGGTGACGGCGATGCCCATGACGATGCCCACCGGCAGCACGTTGACCGCACGCTTGAGCGGCACCAGCCGCGCGGCGAGCACCGCACCCACGCCCGTGCCGAGGGCGAAGATGCCGGGCAGCATGGCGGCCTTCTCGAGCGGCATGCGCAGGTGCACTTCGGCCCAGCGGATCACCATCAGGTTGAGGCTCACGCCCGCGCCCCAGAAGAGGGTGGTGACGGCGAGCGAGATCTGGCCCAGCTTGTCGCGCCACAGCACCGAGAAGCAGCGCGAGAAGTCCACGAAGAGGCGCACGGGGTTGCGCTCCTGGTGCGAATAGCGCGCGCCGGTATCGGGAATGGCGAGGTTGAAGAGCGCGGCGACCACGTACATGAACGCGATCACCACGACCGCGGCCTCGGGCGGCGTGTCGATGCTGGTGTCGATGAAGGGCAGGTCGAAGGCGAGGAGCCACCCGGAAACCTGCGGGCCGATCAGCAGGCCGCCCATCACGTTGCCGAGCACGATCGAGGCGACGGTGAGGCCTTCGATCCACGCGTTCGCGAACACCAGCTGCTCGGCCGGCAGCAGCTCCGTGAGGATGCCGTACTTGGCGGGCGAATAGGCGGCGGCACCGAGGCCCACGACGGCATAGGCGGCGAGCACCAGCCAGTACGCCGGGAAATCGGCCAGCCGCAGGAATTCGTTGAACAGGATGAGGCCGCAGCCCACGACCTTGATGGTATTGGTCACGAACATCACGCGGCCCTTGGGCATCGAGTCCGCGAACGCGCCGACCACGAAGGCGAGCAGCACGTACGAGATCGTGAACGAGAACTTGAGCAGCGGCGTGAGCCACTCGGGGCCCTTGAGCTGCACCAGCATCGCGATGGCGGCGATCAGCAGCGCGTTGTCGGCCAGCGACGAGAAGAATTGCGCCGCCATGATCGTGTAGAAGCCCTTCTTCATGGCGGCGGTCAGGGCCTCACGTGTTCTCGGCCCACCAGTTGCGAAATGGCGCCTCGGCGAGTGGCTTGGTGATGAAGTAGCCCTGGGCCACGTCGCAGCCGAGGCGCCTGAGCTCCTCGGCCACGTCGCGCGTCTCGACGCCTTCGGCGACCACGCGCAGGCCGAAGTGGTGGCCGAGGTCGATCGCGCTCCTCACCAGCGCCATGTCGCCGCGATTGGCGAGCATGCCGGCGATGAACGGCCGGTCGATCTTGATCTCGTCGATCGGGAAGCGGCGCAGGTGCGACAGCGAGGAGAAGCCGGAGCCGAAGTCGTCGAGCGAGATCCCCACGCCCACGGCCTTGAGCCGCGTGAGGATGGCGACCGAGCGTTCCGCATCGGCGATCATCGAGCTCTCCGCGATCTCGAGCACGACCGAGGCGGGATCCACGCCCCAGGTCTTGAGGCTCTGGTCGACCACCGCGGGCAGCTCCCGGTCCGTGAGCGTGCTCACCGAGAGGTTCACCGCGAGACGTGCCTCCAGCCGGCTGTTGCGCCACTGCTGCGCCTGGCGCAGGACCGCGTTGAGGATCCAGAACGTGAGGGTGCCGATGAGGCCGGTGCGCTCGGCGATGCCGACGATGGTCTGCGGCGGCACGTCGCCCGCCTGCAAGTGGTGCCAGCGCACGAACGCCTCGATGCCCACGATCCTGCCGGTCTTCAAATCCTTCTGCGGCTGGTAGTGCAGCTCGAGCTCGTTGGCGCGGATGGCGCGCTCGAGGTCGAGGTCGAGCCCGCGGTAGACCTCGGCCTCGACCGTGTCCTCGGAGCTCGCGAGGTGGTAACCCTCCTCGCGCGTGGCCGCGATCTGGCGCGAGATGTCCGCCGCCATGAGGAGATCCGCGGGATCGAAGCCGTTCTCGGGCACCGACGCGATGCCCACGCACGGGCGCAGCACCGCGGAGCCGCCTTCGTAGGCGATGGGGCGATCGAGGGCGCGCAGCAGCTTCACCGCCGCCAGCACGGCCTGGCTCTGGTGCGCCAGGCGCGGCAGCACCACGCACACCTGCTCGTCGCCGATGGGGGCCATGCGGTCCCCGGGCCGCAGCGCCTTGCGCAGGCGCTCGAGCACGAGCGACATGGTGAGGGCGGGCGCGGGCCCGCGCAGCAGCGCCTGCAGGCGGTCCACGCGGCGCAGCTCGATGATCAGCACGGCGAGGCGTCCATCGGTGGCGCGGGCGATGGCGGTCTCCCGATCGAGGAGCCGCAGCAGGTCCTCGCGCGTGGAAATCTCGACCGCCTCCGGTGTTTCGGATGCGGGACCGCCGGGGGGAGGTATCGTCACTGGGTTCACGCGAGATAGAAATCGCGCAGGTCCAGGCCGTAGGCGCCCGACGCAAGACCGCGCTTGATGAAGACCGCATCCTCTCCCATTTTCGGATCGTAGAGGAGATCGAGCAGGTTGGGATACGGCGCGGGGGTCTTGTCCGGCCCCGTGACCACGAGGACGCGCGGCTTGAGGCGCCGCACCTTGCTGTGCTCCACCACGATGGCGACCTCGCCCGTGGAAAGCTCGATCAGCGAGCCTACCGGAAACACACCCACCGAGGAGACGAACTGCTGCACCAGCGGCTCGTGGAAGAAGTCTCCGCCCCACGCGGCGATGTTGCGCAACGCCTCGTACGAGGACACCGCCGCCGCGTACGGGCGGTGGTTGGTGAGCGCCACGAAGCAATCGACGATGCCGGCCATGCGGCCGAAGATGCCGATGTCGTCGCCGACGATGCCTTCGGGGTAGCCGCTGCCGTTCATGCGCTCGTGGTGCTGGGCGATGCCCGTGATCACCGCCGCGTCGAATTCGGAATCGGCGAGGATCTCGAGGCCATGCCTCACGTGCGACTTGGCGGCGTCGAATTCCTTGTCGGAAAGACGCCCCTGCTTCTCGAGCAGCTCGCGCGGCAGGCGGATCTTGCCGATGTCGAGCAGGAGGCCTACCTGCGCGAGCTGCGCGAGCTGCGGCTTGGGAAAGCCGAGGTGGCGCCCGAACGCGGTGATGTAGACCGCGACCTGCAGGCCGTGGCCGTAGGTGGTGATGTCCTGCTCGCGCAGGCGCGCGACCCACATGAGCGCCTGCGGGTTGCGCACGATGCTGTCGACCATGTCCTCGACGATCTCGTCGACGCGCTCGACCGAGAACGACTGCCCGAGGCGGATGTCGGAGACGAGCTTCTCCAGCAGGTCGCCCGCGTTGGCGACGACCTCGCGTGCCCTCGGCACCTCCGCCTCGATGGCGGTCTGGTTCACGTAGGTCTGCACCGGCGTGCCGCGCGGCAGCAACGAGGCGCGGGCCTCGAATTCCTGCGGTGTCTCCGGCGGCGGGGGCTCGGGCGGCGGGGGCGGCTCCGGCTTCGAATCGCGCTTGAGCAGGCCCCTCAGGCCGGTGAACATGCGGTTCAGCGTGCCTTCGCCTTCGACGGCGTGGGCGGCGGCCCGCGCACCGCCGCGCCGCGGGATCTCCTCGAGCTTCACCAGGCGGCGCGGCTTGCCCTCGCGATCCATGCGCACTTCGGGCGTGGGCGGCGGCGGCGCGCTGCGCGGGGGCGCGGGCGGGGCAGGGCGCGATCCTGCGGGCGGAATGGTGGTGCTGCCCCTGCGCGCTACATTCGTAACCGAGGGGGCTTCGTACTGGTCTCCGGTCGAGCGTGCGCGATCGACGATCACGTAGCTGCAGTGCGCGCGCAGGGCGGCGATCTGCTCCTCGTCCTCGATCAGGAAGCCTTGCAGCAGGAACGGCGTATCGACCCACGGACGATCGAGATCGGCCACGAACATGCCGATCTTGAGGTCCGTGGTGAAAACTTTTGTGGCCATTGGCCCGGCATTCTAAGGGATCGGGGCCGTATAAAATTGCGG
>DATMJE010000017.1:0-3874 GCA_035553995.1 Usitatibacter sp.
AAGCCGGCCGGTGTGCCTGCCGCCCCCGGTACCAACAGTGGCAATGCTCAAGCCGGCACCGGCCCCACTGATGTTCTCGCGCTGCTTGCGAGAGATCCTGGCGGCGACGAAGGAGAACCCGATCAGCTCCACTTGCTCGACCTTCTTGCAGGACGGGGCGACGGAATAGGCAGCCAGTTGCGCGAGTACCAAGCCCGCTGACAGATTTCTTGCTGATGGGATACTTCAGCCCGGCCTCGTGCCGGGCTTTTTTCTGAGTTTGGGGCTGCCATTGCCGGTCCCGAATACTCCGGACCAGTCTTCGGAATACTCAGTTAGGAAACACTGGCAGCGGACAGCCCCGCCCCGAGTTTACCCCCGGCTCGGAATGCCTACCCCGCCAAACGCCACCAGCCGGGCGCCAGGCTGAGCACTCCCCCCTGTGGCTGAGGCTCCAATCCCCTTGGGGACGCCACCGATCGCCACAGGCCGTTATACGGGGCCTGTCGGACTCGGATCTGGCAATCGAGGGTCGGCTCTAGCACGACCCTCTCGATCAGGGTTCGTACGACCTTGGTCGGATCCTGCGAGCCGATGAGATCGCGCAGCTCCTCGATCCCAAGACTGCGAAGGCCATCTCCCGTGGCAGCTTCCCGTTCCACGGCGTCCATCTCCCGTTGCAGCGCTGCGATCTGCCGGCCCTTGGTGTCGATGAGCTCCTCGAATACTCGCCCGTCCTCGACCTCGACCGCCTTCTCCGCGGCGCGCTGACGTTCCCGTTCGAGCCTTCGGATCTGGGCGAGGATCTCGCCTCCTGGTTGCACCGTGCGGCGCTGACCATTGGCACCGACGAGCAGCGTCTCGAGGTATGCGGGCGTACGCCGGAAAGCGTCGAGCGTCTCGATGATTGCAGTGTCGAGCTTGACCGCCGGCACGATCCGGCCAGGCAGGCCATATTCCCGGCGCAGACGGTAGTGCTCCCCGTGCCCAAGCCAGGCGCGACCGTCGGTGGAGAACAGAAGGCCAGACAGCAGGAACCTCGAGCTCGCGGCGCGTGAGGTGCGAATGGCCGCGCCGATGCTGCTCGTCTCGAGCTGCGTGACGATCGCCTCGGCTTCGCGCTCGGTGATGAGCGCCGGGTGCGTGTCGGGTTTGATGTGCCACTCCGAACGAGGCCTGCGCTTCGATCCGGATCCAGCCTCGCGGTGCACGTTCCACACGGTATGCCCGGCATAGGTCAGCGCATTCCATTCGACGCCAATGAGCGATGTGGCGGGGAGTTGAATGCCACTTTGCTTGATGGCAAGGAAACGCGGCACGCCATCGGCCCGGGCCTTGAGATACACGCGCACCTGGTCGGCGCTGGTGGCGAGCTCGAGCTTCGACTTCGTTACCGCGCGTCCCTCGCGAATTGCCCCCGTAGGGAGCACCGCGAGCTGATAGCCAAACGGTGCGCGCCCACCGGCACGGAAGCCCTGGCGCACATTCTCGGCCATGCCCGCCAGACCCTTCTGCCGTGACATGAGCGAGTGCACCTCGTCCATCGCCTCGAGCATGGAGTCGAGCACGATCTCCGAGATGGGGTCGACGTCTGCAGGGCGCGTCGCGTACAGGATCGTGATACCTCGCTTCTTGCATTCATGTTTGAGCGCTTGGGCGATGTAGCGCCTGCGAGCCAGGCGGGAGGTGTCGTAGACGAGCAGATAGGTCCAGCCGCGATGCGCATTCTTGAGGTCGCGCAGCAGCTGCGAGAAGGCGGGTCGATCTTCGGTGGATCCAGACTCGACGGCATCTTCATACGTCCTCGCGACTAACAACGAGTGCGAGGCGGCGAGCTGCTCGAGGGCGTGGCGCTGTGTCGCCGGCGAGATGTCCGTCCGATCCTTGCTGCTGCGCAGGTAGAGCGCGGCCTTCCCGCTGTCGTTTGGCATCAATCGCATCCCTCAGTAATTCGAGTTCTAGTTCAAGCGATGGGGTCCCGAGGATCGGGCGCATCTTAATCTCATCGGTTGGGCGCTTGCTCATTGCGGTGCCCGCTTGAACTCGACGACCCAGACCCACGGATTCGCGGCCCATGAGTCGGCGCCGTTGATTGTTTCCCAGAGCTCGCGGAACGTCTTGCGGTATTGATCCGGATTCCCTTCGCGCGCAGGTGGGACGAGTGCGCCGACACCTTCGTCCGCCGCGTCTTGTTCGCTGATGTCCTGCAGCCTCTCGACACGCACGCCGGTCACTTCGAGATTGATTCGCGAGGCCCAGCGCGGCATGTGGATAGACGGGCGCCAGCGCATCGTTGCCCACTCGGCTTCGCTGACCGTGGCCGCGTAGCGAATGTCTGTCGGGCCGGTGCATTCGCTCAGATGTTCGAGAGCTGGACGCCACGTCTCGCGCACCCAGAGGCGATCGCCTGGCTTTCCATACGGGCACGCTTGAGAGAATCCGCATCGAAGGCCGTCGGGGTGATTCCACCAAGTGAAGCCGGGCTCATCGTACAGTTCGGGCCTAAGAACGTAGTTCGCCGTTACGGTGCGCGGCCGCTTCACCACGCGCCGCGTCTGCGTCTTCCTTCCTTCGAGGATTGCTCTGACCATCGGAGCGGAGAAGAGGATGGGGCGCTCTTTCATGCATCCTCTTCGCAGCACGTGCACGTCGGGCAGTTCCGATGCACGCGCTTGCTGTAGCTCGGTGGCTTCTTCGTATTCGCACGCGGCTTCTTGCCGATGCGCGAGAGCGCGGTAATGCGCGGCGGCGTCTGCGACTCGATGAGCTGCTCGAACGTCTCACTCGGAATCGATGACACGCGCGCGGCGGTCACTCGCTGATGGACAGAGAGCCCAGCCTCGACCGCCTTGGCAGTTCGCGTCTGGGCACGCACCGATTCGATGTTCTTGCCGCGGCGTTCGGGAATCTCCGCCAGTAGCTCGCCCATCCTGCGGATCGCCCGCGCCTGGATCCGCTGCGCCATGATGACCAGGCTGTCATCCTTCGACTGGCGCGCGTACACCTCGATCGCCGCGGCCTTGTCGGCGAAGTCCTTGCACTCATCGACGAGCTCGCAGCGGGCGAGCGCGTTGCGTGCCTCAAGGTAGGTCTGCGGGAAGGCGACGGGGTGACGCGGGGTGGCGAGGGCGAGGGAGTTCACGCGTTGAGCCTCGAGCTCATCACGGCGCGCTCGGCATCATGCAGCGCTTGGTACGCCCGGTGCGTCTGGTACTTGCGACAGAGTTCACGCGCAGCAGCCGGATCCATCTTGAGCGCATCGACTTTCATGCGAGTACTCCGCTAGTTAGAGAAAGCCCCGCCATCGCTGACACGACGGCAGGGCCCCGCACGCGCGTCGAGGGGTTCGCGCGTTGCAGACTGGTGAACATCACGCCGCGCGATTGATCGAGCGGAACGACACGCCGGGCATCATTGCCTTGTAGCGCGTGGCGCCCGGCGAGCGGCCAAGCTTCTGCGCAGCGATGCGAGCCGAGATCCGTTGCTTTGCGAGTGCGCGCATCTTTCTCTCATTGGCGGCGGACCATTCGGCCATGTGTTTTCTTGCTGTGGGCATGGGGATATCTCCTTGTGTGTTGTAGTTAGCTTTCGAAGCCGGGGCGATAGCCGCGCCAGTCGCGGAATGCCATCTGCGTGAGCTTGCCGGCGGCGTCGGGCATGCGAAAAGTGCTCGCGATGGCAGCATGGCAATTTCGCGCCGCCTCGCCGTCGTACGCTCTCGGGTCAATGCGCAAGAAATACGGCTTGACGGAGCCATCTGGCTCAGGCGTCGAATTGCGCACCTGGCACACCACGATGTCGGAATCGCCCGGGCGGCTCTTGCGGAACAGCCTCGCGCCCTGCAGGCCCTTCAGGAAGAAGTTGTCAGGGAGCTCATGCACGAGCTCGGCGTTGC
>DATMJE010000018.1:0-5564 GCA_035553995.1 Usitatibacter sp.
CGTCCCGTCGCGTTGACCCGGGATCACCCGTCGCGTTGACCCCGCGATCCACGTCGTCCCGTCTCGTTGACCGGTCGGGGTCGTCCCGCCCTTCGACCGGGATCGTTCGCGCCGCGCGAAGACCGCATTCCCTCTTTAGCGATTCCCTGCTGCATCGCAACAATGGTTTCATGGGGGCGTTCGAGCTAACGAACCTACCTTCAAGGAGAACCCACATGAGCCGTGATCTGGAAGTGCAGCGCATCCGCAAGGACTGGTCCGACAACCCCCGCTGGCGTGGCGTGAAACGCGGTTACACCGCGGAAGACGTCTACCGCCTGCGTGGCAGCGTGCAGGTCGAGCACACGCTGGCCCGGCGCGGCTCCGAGAAGCTGTGGAAGCTCATCAACGAGCGCCCCTTCGTGAATTCGCTGGGCGCCCTCACCGGCAACCAGGCCATGCAGCAGGTGCGCGCCGGCGTCCCCGCCATCTATCTTTCGGGCTGGCAGGTCGCGGCCGATGCGAACGACTCGCTCGCCATGTATCCGGACCAGTCCCTGTACGCCACCACCAGCGTGCCGACGGTGGTGAAGCGCATCAACGCGGCGCTCACGCGCTGCGACCAGGTCGACCATGCCGAGGGCAAGCACGACATCGACTGGTTCGCGCCGATCGTGGCCGATGCCGAGGCGGGCTTCGGCGGCGTGCTGAACGCCTTCGAGCTGATGAAGGCGATGATCGACGCGGGTGCCGCGGGCGTGCACTTCGAGGACCAGCTCGCCTCGGTGAAGAAATGCGGCCACATGGGCGGCAAGGTGCTGGTTCCCACGGCCGAAGCGGTGCAGAAGCTGATCGCCGCGCGCCTCGCGGCCGACGTGGCCGGTGTCCCGACCATCCTCCTCGCGCGCACGGATGCCGAGGCGGCGGACCTCATCACGAGCGACGTGGACGAGAACGACAAGCCGTTCCTCACGGGCGAGCGCACCGCGGAAGGCTTCTATCGCACGCGCAAGGGCTTCGACCAGGCGCTTTCCCGCGGCATCGCCTACGCGGCGTATGCGGACCTCGTCTGGTGCGAGACGGGCACGCCGGACCTCGATTTCGCGCGCCGCTTCGCCGAGGGCGTGAAGAAGGTGCATCCGGACAAGATGCTGGCCTACAACTGCTCGCCGTCGTTCAACTGGAAGAAGAACCTCGACGACGCCACCATCGCGAAATTCCAGCGCGAGCTGGGTGCGATGGGCTACAAGTTCCAGTTCATCACGCTCGCGGGCTTCCACGCGCTCAACTACGGCATGTTCGACCTCGCGTACAACTACGCGCGCAACAACATGACGGCCTTCGTCGAGCTGCAGCAGAAGGAGTTCGCGGCGGCCGAGCGCGGCTTCACCGCCGTCAAGCACCAGCGCGAGGTCGGAACGGGCTACTTCGACGACGTGACGCAGGTGATCCAGGCCGGCAAGTCGTCGACCACGGCCCTGCACGGCTCGACCGAGGACGAGCAGTTCTTCCCGACCGCCACGCCGATCGAGAAGGCCCGCCAGGCCCACGGCGCCGCCGCCGACTGACGCAACGGAGCTGAAGGCAGGGACGCGCCCCCGGGAGTCCTCCGGGGGTGCGTCCCCGCCGCCGAAGCCGATCCCCCGCCAAGGCGGGGGCGTCAGCGGGGTCCTACAGCCTTCGCGTTTTGCGAAGGCCCGCTTAGCCGTTTACCAATTCCACCTTGCCGCACCGCGGTGGTTTCATCCGCATAAGAGCCAAACCGTCACCCGCAAGGACAACAACCATGAAAAGAGAGAACCTTCCCATTCCCGGCATCCAGCTTCCGGCCGGCGCACAACATACCTACGGGGACATCCTCACGCCGGAGGCCGTCGAGTTCGTCGCCGCGCTGGCACGCCGCTTCGAAGCCCGCCGCCGCGAGCTCATGCAGGCACGGACCGACCGCCAGGCGCGCCTCGATGCGGGCGAGGAGCTCGATTTCCTGCCCGAGACGCGCGCCATCCGGGAATCGGACTGGACCGTCGCACCCATCCCCGCGGACCTGCAGGACCGCCGCGTCGAGATCACCGGGCCGGTCGAGCGCAAGATGATCATCAACGCCCTCAACTCGGGTGCCAGCACGTTCATGGCGGATTTCGAGGATTCCCTCACGCCGACGTGGCAGAACGTGATGGAAGGCCAGGTGCACCTGCGCGAGGCGGTCGACCGCTCCATCAGCTTCACCAGCGCCGAGGGCAAGCACTACGAGCTGCGTGAAAAAACCGCCGTGCTCATCGTGCGCCCGCGCGGCTGGCACCTTCTCGAGCGCAACATCCTGGTGGACGGCGACCCGGTGGCCGGGGCGTTCGTCGATTTCGGCCTGTACCTCTTCCACAACGCGCGCAACCTGCTCGACCGTAACAGCGGGCCGTACTTCTACCTGCCGAAGATGGAGTCCCACCTCGAGGCACGCCTGTGGGACGAGGTCTTCACCGAATCCGAAGAGCGCCTGGGCCTGCCGCACGGCACGATCAAGGCGACCGTGCTGATCGAGACGCTGCCCGCCGCGTTCGAGATGGACGAGATCCTGTACGAGCTGCGCGACCACATGGCCGGCCTCAACTGCGGCCGCTGGGACTACATCTTCAGCGCGATCAAGAAGCTGCGCCGGCGCGACTTCGTGCTCGCCGACCGGGGCCTGGTCACCATGACGAGCCCGTTCCTGCGCGCCTATTGCAAGCTGCTGGTGAAGACCTGCCATCGCCGCGAGGCCTTCGCGATGGGCGGCATGGCCGCCCAGATCCCGATCAAGGGCGATGCCGCCGCGAACGCCGCCGCCATGGCGAAGGTGGTCGCCGACAAGGAGCGCGAGGCCGGCGACGGCTTCGACGGCACCTGGGTCGCGCACCCGGGCCTGGTGTCGATCGCCAAGGAAGTGTTCGACCGCATGATGCCGCAGCCCAACCAGGTCCATCGCAAGCGCGAGGACGTGCAGGTGAAGGCCGCCGATCTTCTCGAGTTCGCGCCCGAAGGCCCGATCACCGAGACGGGACTGCGTACCAACATCAACGTGGCGCTGCAGTACATCGGCTCGTGGCTGGGCGGCCAGGGCTGCGTCCCCATCAACAACCTGATGGAAGACGCCGCCACGGCCGAGATCTCGCGCTCGCAGATCTGGCAGTGGATCCGCAACCCGAAGGGCGTGCTGCAGGACGGCCGCAAGGTGACGCTCGAGCTCTTCCGCGAGCTGCTCGCCGACGAGCTGCGCAAGGTGAACGGCATGCCGGGCGCCCACGACGTGCGCTTCGACGAGGCCGCGTGGCTGCTCGACCGGCTGGTGGCGAGCGACGAGTTCCTGGACTTCCTCACGGAGCCCGCGTACGAGCTCGTTTCGACGACGCAGGAGACCGCGATCGCCGCCTGACATATCGCAGTAAACGCGGCATCAGGAAAGTCCCCCATGGACTGACGGGTTCATGGGGGATTTTTCAAGTCAAGGACGCGGCGATGGCGACGGGTTGAGGCGGGGGTCGAGCGCGAAGGCGTGCTGTTGCGCGAGCTTGTATTTGCCGGATGCCACCGTGGGGCTGAAGATCAAGTTCCAGGAGTGATGGGAAACGGCGCTCGGGATCAGCAGGAAGGGATGCTTTGCAAGCAGGGCATCACCAAATTGCTGTTGTCCGGCACCCGGGGTCCCCGGCCATAGCCAAGCCGGGTTTGGCACGTCCTTGGGGCGCACGATGAACGCATCGGCAAGGCTGTCCAGCTCGAACGCAGTCAGTACGTGAGAGACCGTGTCAAGGGTGGGAAATCCCTTGTGGACAGCGAGTTCGAGGATTGCCGTAGCGGGATCGACCGCTGCGTATACGGCCCTCACTCCGCGGGAGTTCCACCGCCCCCCGAACTTCTCCGCCCCGATGCCGCTATCCCACGTCGCAGCGTAGGTCTTGAGATCAAGACGCCAACCGAGCAATGGGCCGGCCGGCAGCGGTGTCATCACGTATAGACGCCGTGTTCCAAGCGACCGAGCAACTCGCCGACAACGCTTGCACCCACGGAAGTGCCCAGCAAGTCTATGGGCCGTCTCTGATCAAGGGCGATGGCAGGAGTGTCGAACCACTTCTCGGCCGCCTCCTCGCTTCCAAGCAGAGAAACCGCGCGCACCATCAGCTCGGAAAACTTCCAGGCCCTGTCGCCTTGCTCCGGGCTCAAGGGCTTGGGCGACCCCTCCTTACGGCGCTGAATAGTGCGGGAGCTCACCCCTAAAGCCCGGCTTACCTTTTCATGATCCAGGTAGCGTGCGCGAGAGACCACATAGGTCAGCGTTTTCCCCGGCAGGCCTTTCACAATGAGGTCATGGACCTCCGCCGAGGTACGCACCTTGCTCTTGATCGTCTCGGACCCACCCATATAGGAAAGTACGCGCCGGATCATCGGGTAGTCTGAAAGCGCTTCCTGCCCGGCAACGAAGTCGTCGACTTTGATCTCGGCCGCAACTGCGGGGAGTCCGGCACCACGGGGGGCGGTGGCAATCGCCGTTTCCTTGCGCCCACCCTTTGCCCCAAGGCTCTTGACGCCGATTTTGGCGCGCGATCGAAATTGCGATCGACGAGTTTTCATGAGGCCTCCTGACACGTGACGCAAATATTATGACACATGTCGCCAGCGGGCGTTCCTGGATCTTCGCATGACCCTGGCGGATGCGGGCGCGGCTGTGAGCTTTGGCAACGTGCTCACAGGCCTTGTGGGGAGGGTTTGATGAAGCAGACCACCTTTGCATCGATGGCCTGGGCCGGTGAAATTGGGGCATCGGCGCCCACATGCGTTAGCATCCCCGGCAAGAGCACGCCCGGCGCCGCCAGGGCGGCCATCTCCTGGAGGGGAAACGCCATGCACGACCGTATCCGTCGTACCGTCCTGGCCGTCCTTGCGGCCGCCGCGGCCCTCGCCGCTCCCGCGCTGCGCGCGGATTTCAAGATGGCCTTCATCGACCCGCTCTCCGGCGGGGCGGCCAGCGCCGGCCTGAGCGCGCAGAAGCACGTCACCTTCTTCACCGACCGCATCAACGCCGCGGGCGGCCTCAACGGCGAGAAGATCACCGTCCTCGCATACGACAACAAGGTGAGCCCGCAGGAATCGCTCATCGTGCTGAAGAAGGCGATCGACGAGGGCGCGAAGATCATCGTGCAGGGCAACGGCAGCTCCGTCGCGCACGCCATCACCGACGCGGTGTTGAAGCACAACGAGCGCAATCCGGGCAAGGAGGTGCTGTTCTTCAACTATGCCGCCATCGATCCGGCGCTCACGAACGAGAAGTGCAACTTCTGGCATTTCCGCTTCGACGCGGACGTGGACATGAAGATGCAGGCGCTCACGGACGACATCGCCAAGAACGCGAAGATCAGGAAGGTGTACCTGATCAACCAGGACTACTCCTTCGGCAAGGCGGTGGCCGCCGCGGCCACGAAGATGCTGAAGGAGAAGCGCCCCGACATCCAGGTCGTGGGCGACGAGCTGCATCCGCTGCAGAAGGTGCAGGACTTCTCGCCGTACGTGGCGAAGATCAAGGCCTCCGGCGCCGACACCGTGATCACCGGCAACTG
>DATMJE010000019.1:0-18218 GCA_035553995.1 Usitatibacter sp.
GAGACCGCGGCGCCCGCGCGCCAGCCCATGGCGATGCCATCCCCGGTCGACGTATCGGGATTGGTCGTATATAGGTAGACCTTGCCCGCGCCGCCGCAGGCGAGCAGCGTGAAGCGCGCGCCGAGCGTCTTCACGACGCCCGTCTTGAGGTCCAGCGCGTACGCCCCCCAGACCCGGTTGGGCCCCCGCACGTCGCCGAGCTTGCGCGAGGTGATGAGGTCCACGCCGATGTGCCACTCGAGGACGTCGATGTTCGGATGGTTCTTCACACGCCCGACGAGGGTCTTCTGGACCGCGCTCCCGGTCGCATCGGCCGCGTGCGCGATGCGCCGGTGGCTGTGGCCGCCCTCGCGGGTGAGGTGCAGGTGGTCCTCGCCGTCCTGGCCCGCCTCGCGGGTGAAGGGAACCCCCTGGGCTACGAGCCACTCCACGGCATGCCGGCCGCGCTCGACCACGAAGCGCACCGCGTCGTCGTGGCAGAGGCCGGCGCCGGCGATGTGGGTATCGCGGATGTGCTCGTCGATGGAATCGGCGCTGTCGAGGACGGCTGCGATGCCGCCCTGGGCCCAGCTCGAGGCGCCGTCGAGGAGCTCGCGCTTGGTGACCAGGGCCACCTTGAGGCGGTCGGCCAGGTGCAGGGCGGCGGACATCCCCGCCAGGCCGCTACCGATGATCAGGACGTCGTATGCCAAGTGGATTAGGTTTTTCGTGGCGGCCGAGGAGACAAAAACCTTACAAATACTGGAACTATTTGCCGATCACCCCATCTATCGGCCATGCCCCCCAAATGCGTGCCAAAGGAATGAAAACTTTGAGCTTTATAATACCGCAGGAGGCTCGGAAGCCCTTCGTGGCCACTCCGCCCCAGTCCGGCATAGCCGGCGTCACAACGACAAGAACCGTCCAGGGCCGCATGAGTGACCGGGAAGTCGACCAGCAGCTGGTCGAACGCGCCCAGCGCGGGGACAAACAGGCTTTCGAGCTGCTGGTGGTCAAGTACCAGCGCAAGCTCGAGCGCCTGCTTTCGCGAGTCATACGCGATCCGGCGGAAATCGAGGACGTCGCGCAGGAAGCCTTCATCAAGGCCTATCGCGCGCTGCCCAACTTCCGCGGCGATAGCGCCTTCTACACGTGGCTCTACCGGATCGGCATCAACACCGCCAAGAACTACCTCATCGCGCTCGGCCGCCGTGCGCCTACCTCCACGGAGTTCGACAGCGAGGAGGCGGAAGGCTTCGAGGACGCGGCGGGACTTCGCGACATCAACACGCCCGAGAGCGAGCTGGCGAGCAAGCAGATCGCCCAGACGGTGAACGACGCCATCGCTGCCCTTCCCGAAGAGCTGCGCACCGCCATCACGTTGCGCGAGCTGGACGGGCTGTCATACGAAGAAATCGCCCAGATCATGAGCTGCCCGATCGGAACGGTGCGCTCGAGGATCTTCAGGGCGCGCGAGGCCGTCGCGGAAAAGCTCCGGCCCCAGCTGGGCACGAGCAAAGACAAACGCTGGTAACAACGAATATCGGGGCCGCAGACCCCATAAAAGACATGGCCCGCACACCCCGGGCCGTTTGGAACAGGAGCAGGACATGAACCAGGAAATTTCCTCGCTGATGGATGGCGAGCTCGGCCCCTCGGAAGCCGAACGCGCCATTCGCTCGTGTTGCACGAGTCGCGAGGCCGCCGATACGTGGCAGACGTACCACATGATCGGCGACGTGCTGCGGGGCGGCAGGCCGCATCCCACGCGCACGGCGGAGCGAGTCCGCATCGCGCTCGAATCGGAGCCGGCAATCATCGCGCGGCCGAAGCGTGTGTACGAAACCACGCTCGGGCGCGTGGCGCTCGCGGCCGCGGCGTCGGTGGCTACCATCGGCGTGGTCGGCTGGATCGGCTCGCAGGGCGGCCAGGTGCCTGCCGCGGCTCCGGTGGTCGCCAAGGAGACGGCCGTACCGGTGACGGTGCAGCCGGTCGCCAATACGGCCACGGTGCCCGCAGCCTCGCTGGACGTGCAGGACTACCTCGCCGCGCATCGCCAGATGCCGTCGCCGGACCTGTACCGGCCGGTGCACAACCAGGCTCCCGCCGCCGCTCGATGATCCTCGCAGCATCGCCTCGCGTGCGCGGGCTCGTGCCCGCGCTCGCCACCGCGTTCGCGTGCTCGGCGCACGCGGCATCCGCCACGCCTGCGGCGCCCGATAACGCCATGGGCTGGCTGCAGCGTGCCGCGGAGTCGGCGCGCAACGCGAGCTATGCCGGGGTCTTCGTGCACACCAACGGAGATCGCATCTCCACGGTGCGCATCACGCACGTGAACGCTTCGGGCGACGAGACCGAGCGCATCGAGCCGCTCGACGGCACGCCGTACGAGATCGTGCGCCACAACGACGAGATGTTCTGCTATTTCCCGGATGCGAAGACCGTGCGGCTGGATCGTCGCAATACCGCGCAGTTCTTCCCCTCCATCCTGCGCGGCACGCCGGAAGCCATCGCCAAGAGCTACGACGTGAAGCTCGGCAAGAGCGAGCGCGTGCTGGGCTACGACTGCCAGTGGATCCGCCTCGAGCCGCGGGACAACCTGCGTTATGCGCAGCGCCTCTGCTCCGAGTTCAACACCGGGCTCGTGATCCGCGCCCGCACGCTGGATGAGCATCGTCACGTGATCGAGCAGTACACCTTCACGGACCTGCGCCTCGGCCCGCACGTGGGCCGTACCGACGCGCGCTCCATCTTCGAGGCGCGCGTGAAGCGCTGGACCATGGATTCGCAGCCGCGCGAGGAGTCGAAGAGCGTGGATACCGGCTGGGCCGTCGCCAACGTGCCGGCAGGATTCCAGAAGGTCACCGAGCTCCGCCGCACCATGCCGGGCCGCGCGCAGCCCGTCTCCCACCTGGTTTATACCGACGGCGTTGCCAGCGTCTCCGTTTTCGTCGAGCCCAACGCCGCCCCCGAGCGCACCGCGGAAGCGGCCACCGAAGAGGGCACGACGACCTTCTTCGTCCGTCCCATGGGCGACCAGGTGGTCACCGTCCTGGGCGAAGTCCCCCTCGCCACGGCGCAGCAGATAGGCCGCAGCGTCGCCAAGCGCTAGAATTCGCGCAGCGTACTGGAAATTTTTTCCGGCTTTCCCCATCTGAGGGAAAGCGGCCGCCCGGCCGCGGGACCTTCCGAAAAAACAGGGACACAGACACATGAACCGATTGCAGGCTTCCTTCCTCGGCGCCGTACTCGCGCTCGGCCTGGCCGCACAGGCGCAAGCCCAGAACCAGCCGCAGGGACCCAAGCAGAACATGCCCGACAAGGGCGGCGCGACCGCCCAGGTGCTGCCCGATTTCGCCGATTTGGTGGAGAAGTACGGGCCTGCGGTCGTGAACATCAACACGCAGACGCGGGCGCCGCGGCAGGGCGTCCCGGGCCTGTCCGAGGACGATCCGTTCTTCGAATTCTTCCGCCGCTTCATGCCGCCGGACCAGCAGCCGCAGCAGCCTCCCGGCGGCGGCAACGGCCGCGGGCGGCGCGGCGAGCCGGCCCCGAACACGCCGCGCGGTCCGCTGCGTCCCTTCGGCCTCGGCTCCGGCTTCATCGTCTCCCAGGACGGCTACATCGTCACCAACGCGCACGTGGTCGAGAACGCGGAAGAGATCACCGTCCGCCTCTCGGACAAGCGCGAGTTCAAGGCGAAGCTCATCGGCGCCGACACCCGCAGCGACGTGGCGGTCGTGAAGGTCGAGGCCACGGGCCTGCCGATGATGAAGATCGGCGATACCAGCCGGCTGCGCGTGGGCGAGTGGGTGATCGCGATCGGCTCGCCCTTCGGCTTCGCCAACACCGTCACCGCCGGCATCGTGAGCGCGAAGAGCCGCGAGAACCTCTCGGGCGATCCGAACCTCGACGCCGTGCCCTTCATCCAGACGGACGTCGCGGTGAACCCCGGCAACTCCGGCGGCCCGCTGCTCAACATGCGCGGCGAGGTGGTCGGCATCAACTCGCAGATCTTCTCGCGCACCGGCGCCTTCGCCGGCATCTCGTTCGCCATTCCCATCGACTACGCCTACAACGTGGCCGACCAGCTCATCAAGACGGGGCACGTCACGCGCGGCCGCATCGGCGTGGGCATCCAGAACGTGAGCAAGGACCTCGCCGACAGCCTCGGCCTCGCCAAGGCGCAGGGCGCGGCGGTGAGCAACGTCGAGGAAAACTCCCCGGCGGCGAAGGCGGGCCTCGAGGTGGGCGACGTCATCACCAAGATCGACGGCCATCCCGTCGAAGGCTCGGCGGATCTCTCGCGCACCATCCGCGCCATGAAGCCCGGCACCAAGGCGAACCTCTCGGTGTGGCGCAGCGGCAAGATGCGCGACGTCACCATCACCGTCGCCGAGTTCAAGGACGACGAGCAGGTGAAGACCGCCGCCGGCGAAGGCAAGAAGAAGGAGCAGCCGAAGCCGGGCAAGCTGGGCCTCGCCGTGGCCGAGCTCAGCGCCGACCAGAAGAAGGCGCTCAAGGTGACCTCGGGCGTGGTGGTGGAGGCGGCCGATGGCGCGGTGCTGGCCGCCGGCGTCGGTCCGGGCGACGTGATCCTGCGCGTGAACAACGTCGACACGCCGAACGTGAAGGCCTTCAACGACGCGGTCGCCAAGCTCGATCCCAAGAAGCCGGTGGCACTGCTGATCAAGGACGAGCAGGGCACGCGCTACATCACCTTCCGGCCCGAGGGCGACTGACGGCGTGAAGCCGAAGCTCACGGTCCTGTCGCGCGAGTACTGCCATCTTTGTGAAGACCTCATAGCGGCCCTGAAGCAGTTCCAGGGCCGCTATGACTTCGAAATCGACGTGGTCGACGTCGACAGCCACCCCCGCCTGGAGGAGAAATGGGGCGACAAGGTGCCGGTGCTGCTGGATGGCGAGCTCGAGATCTGCCACTACTTCCTGGACGCCGAGGCAGTGGATGCGCGCCTCGCCCGGATGAAGTAAAATTGCTGCAATGCAAAAGGGCACGTCCGCGTGCCCTTTTATGTTTCTCGGCAGGCTCATGGACCACATCCGCAACTTCTCCATCATCGCCCACATCGACCATGGCAAGTCCACGCTCGCCGACCGCATCATCGAGCGCACGGGCGGCCTCACGTCGCGCGAGATGGATGCGCAGGTGCTGGATTCCATGGACCTCGAGCGCGAGCGCGGCATCACCATCAAGGCGCAGACCGCCGCGCTGCGCTACAAGGCGCGCGACGGCCGCGAGTACGAGCTGAACCTCATCGACACGCCCGGCCACGTGGACTTCTCCTACGAGGTATCGCGGTCGCTGTCCGCGTGCGAAGGCGCATTGCTCGTCGTGGACGCGTCGCAGGGCGTGGAGGCGCAAACCGTCGCCAACTGCTACACCGCGACCGAGCTCGGCGTGGAGGTGGTGCCGGTGCTGAACAAGATCGACCTGCCCAGCGCGCACCCCGAGCAGGCCATCCAGGAAATCGAGGACGTGATCGGCATCCCCGCGGATGACGCGGTGCGCTGCAGCGCCAAGACCGGCGAGGGCATCGACGACGTGATCGAGGCCGTGATCGCGCGCATTCCGCCGCCGAAGGGCGATCCCGCCGGCCCGCTCAAGGCCCTGGTGATCGACTCGTGGTTCGACAACTACGTGGGTGTGGTGATGCTGGTGCGCGTCGTCGACGGCACGGTGAAGCCGAAGGACCGCATCCGCCTCATGGCGACCGGCGCCGAGCACCTCGTCGAGCAGGTGGGGGTCTTCACGCCGAAGTCCGTCGCGCGCGAGAGCCTCTCGGCGGGCGGGGTGGGTTTCATCATCGCCGGCGTGAAGGTGCTCACCGAGGCGAAAGTGGGCGATACCGTGACGCTTGCCGATCGCCCCGCGGGCGAGCCGCTGCCCGGCTTCAAGGAGATCCAGCCGCAGGTGTTCGCCGGGCTCTACCCGGTGGAATCGAACCAGTACGAGGCGCTGCGCGATGCGCTGCAGAAGCTGCAGCTGAACGATTCCAGCCTGCGCTACGAGCCGGAGACCTCGCAGGCCCTGGGCTTCGGCTTCCGCTGCGGCTTCCTGGGACTCCTGCACATGGACATCGTGCAGGAGCGGCTCGAGCGCGAGTACGACATGGAGCTCATCACTACCGCGCCCACCGTGATCTACGCGGTGAAGACGCGCGACGGGTCGGTGATCGAGATCGACAACCCCTCGAAGCTGCCGGATCCCTCGAGCATCGAGGAGATCCGCGAGCCGATCATCCGCGCCACGATCATCATGCCCCAGGAGTACGTGGGCCCGGTGATGACGCTCTGCAACGAGAAGCGTGGCACCCAGGTGAACATGCAATACGTCGGCCGCCAGGTGATCCTCACCTACGACCTGCCGTTGAACGAGGTCGTGATGGACTTCTTCGACAAGCTGAAGAGCACCTCGCGCGGCTACGCCTCGCTCGACTACGAGTTTCGCGAGTTCCGTGCGGGCGACCTGGTGCGCCTGGACATCCTCATCAACGGCGACAAGGTCGATGCGCTGTCGCTCATCGTGCACCGCGTGACGGCCCGCTATCGCGGCCGCGAGCTCGCCAGCCGCATGCGCGAGCTCATCCCGCGCCAGATGTTCGATGTCGCCGTGCAGGCGGCCATCGGTGCGGATATCATCGCGCGCGAGAACATCAAGGCGCTGCGCAAGAACGTGCTCGCCAAGTGCTACGGCGGGGACATCACGCGCAAGCGCAAGCTGCTGGAGAAGCAGAAGGCGGGCAAGAAGCGCATGAAGCAGGTGGGCAGCGTCGAGATTCCGCAGGAGGCCTTCCTCGCCATCCTGCAGGTCGAATCGAAATAACTCATAAGAAAACCAAGAGCTGAACACGGAGAGCACGGAGAAGGCACTGAGAGCACGGAGAAAAACCGAATCGATCCATTCCGGGTTTCGCAGCGGCGCGGATGCAGGCGAACAAACCACTGTTTTGCTTTTCTCCGTGCCCTCTCCGTGCTCTCCGTGTTTCGCTTTGGTTTCCGTGTTTCGCTTTTGATGTTCAAGCCTTGATTTCTGACGCCAGGAGCGCAACAAGAAAATGCCGCAAGGTGGACTCGACTGGGAAACGATCGCGATGGTGGCTGCGGGCCTGAGCTTCGCCATCATCGCCTGGGACTTCATCGCGAGCCGCGGCAGCGGCCCGCGCTCCGAGACGCGCAAGGGCCTGCTCGAGGTGGCGTGGCCGGTGCTCTTCATCGCGGCGATGGGGCTGCTGCTCAAGTTCACCGACTTCGCCGCGGTGCTGCTGCTGGCCGCGGTGATCACGGGCCTCATCTGGCTCTACGACGCGAAGTTCGCGCGCCCGCGGCGCGCCTCCGACGTGCCGGAGCCCGTCGTGGTGGACATGGCGCGCGCGTTCTTCCCCGTGATCGTGGTGGTGTTCCTCATCCGCTCGTTCTGGGTCGAGCCGTTCAAGATCCCGTCGGGCTCGATGAAGCCCACGCTGCTCGTGGGCGACTTCATCCTCGTGAACAAGTACACGTACGGCATCCGCCTGCCGGTGATCAACCGGAAGGTCATCGACATCAACCCGATCCGCAAGGGCGACGTGGTCGTCTTCCGTTATCCCGACGATCCCACGGTGGACTACATCAAGCGCGTGGTCGGCACGCCCGGCGACAAGGTCACCTACAACCGCAAGCGCCTCACGATCAACGGCGAGCCCGTGCCGGTGCAGTCCGCGGGGTTCTACACGGATTCGGAGCTCAACTACCTGCGCCTGCCGACCTTCACCGAGAAGCTGGGCGACCACAACCACCAGATGATGATCCTTCCCGCGCAGCCGCCGGTGGACCTGGCGCTGGTCCGCCAATTCGCCCACCGAGACAATTGCGAATACAATGACGAGGGCTTCACGTGCACCGTGCCCCCGGGCGAGTACTTCATGATGGGCGACAACCGCGACCAGAGCAGCGACAGCCGCTACTGGGGCTTCGTCCCCGACGACCACATCAAGGGACGCGCCTTCCTCGTCTGGATGAACTTCGGCGACTTCAAGCGCATCGGCAACACCATCGAATGATGCGCGCGAGAGCAGCGAACGTGGCAGGCGTGAGAACAACCAACATGCATGGACAGCGCGGAGTTTCCCTCTCGGGACTGATCTGGACGCTGGCGATCCTCGCCTTCGTCGGCATCATGGCCGCCAAGCTCCTGCCCTCGTACATCGAGTACTTCACGGTGAAGAAGATGTTCGCCTCGATGGAGCAGGCGGGGGACATGAAGGGAACGGTGCGCGAGATCCGCATGTCCTTCGAGCGGCGCAACGCCATCGAGGACGTGAAGAGCGTGAAGCCCGAGGACCTCGAAATCAGCAAGGTCGGCGGCGAAACCGTCGTTTCGGCGAACTGGTCGGTGAAGGTGCCCCTCGTGTACAACATCAGCGCCTGCCTCGACTTCGCCGTGACCACTGCCAAGTGAGCCGCAAGGCGCGCGGCGGCGAGCCGATCGCGGGCCTCGCCGAGCTGGAGCGCAGCCTGGGGCATTCGTTCGCCAACCCGGACCTCGCCCGCCAGGCGCTTACGCATCGCAGCTACGGCACGCCGCACAACGAGCGGCTGGAATTCCTCGGCGACAGCCTGCTCAACTGCGCGGTCGCAACCCTCCTCTACGACCGTTTTCCGCGCCTGCCCGAGGGTGACCTCTCGCGCCTGCGCGCGGCGCTCGTGAACCAGGCGTCGCTCTCCGAGGTCGCGACGAAGCTGGGCCTGGGCGATCTCCTGCGCCTGGGCGAAGGCGAGCTCAAGAGCGGCGGCTTCCGGCGCCCGTCGATCCTCGCGGACGCGCTGGAGGCGCTCCTGGGCGCGCTCTACATCGACGGCGGCTTCGAGGCAGTGCGCGCGACCGTCGAGCGCCTCATGGCCGGGCGCCTCGACAATCACGAGGGCGCGGCCGTGGGGAAGGACCCGAAGACCGCGCTGCAGGAGCATCTCCAGGGCCGCAAGCTCGCATTGCCGCGCTATTCGGTGCAGCGTACGGAGGGCGAGGCGCACGAGCAGCTCTTCACCGTCGAGTGCCGCGTGGACGACCTGGGCGTCGCGGCCTCGGGCCAGGGACCGAGCCGGCGCGCCGCGGAGCAGGCCGCCGCCGATGCGGTGCTCGCGGAGCTTGCAAGGCACATGGGCAAGGTGAGATGACCGCCAGGAAAACGCGCGATGCGGCAAAGCCACGACGCACTCCGGAAGCGAAGCCCGAGCCGCGTCCGCCGGCGGCCGACTTCCACACCGGCACGGTTGCGATCGTGGGACGTCCCAACGTGGGCAAGTCCACGCTGCTCAACCGGATCGTCGGGGCGCACGTGGCCATCACCTCGCGCAAGGCGCAGACCACGCGCCATCGCATCCAGGGCATCTTCACCGACAAGCGCTCGCAGTTCATCTTCGTCGACACGCCCGGCTACCAGACGCAGCATCGCAACGCCCTCAACCTCCAGATGAACCGCACGGTGGGGCAGGTGATGGGCGAGGTGGACGTGATCGTGTTCGTGATCGAGGCCACGGGCTGGGACGAGCGCGACGAGGCCGTCTTCGCGCTGCTGCCGAAGGAAACGCCGGTGGTGCTGGTGCTGAACAAGGTGGACCGCGCCAGCGACAAGGCGAAGGTGCTCGCGACGCTGCAGCAGATGTCGGAGCGGCGCGACTTCGCGGCGCTGGTGCCGGTGAGCGCGGAGAAGGGCACGCAGGTGCGGGCCCTGCTGGAGGAGGTGCGCAAGCACCTGCCCGAGCAGCCGCCGATCTACGGCGAGGACGATCTCACCGATCGCCCGGAGCGTTTCCTCGCCGCGGAGCTGGTGCGCGAGCGCATCTTCCGGTTGCTGGGCGACGAGCTGCCGTACTCGATCGCGGTGGACATCGAGGCCTTCGAGACCGAGGGCAACCTGCGCCGCATCCACGCCGTGATCTACGTCGACCGCCCCGGCCACAAGGCGATCGTGATCGGCGAGAAGGGTGCCACGCTCAAGCGCATCGGCACCGAGGCCCGCCACGCGATGGAAGCGCTCTTCGGCTCGAAGGTGTACCTCGAGACGCACGTGCGCGTGAAAAGCGGCTGGGCCGACAGCGAGACGGCCTTGCGCCAGCTCGGGTACCGGTAAACCGGGACGGACCCCGAACCAGGCAACGGCCAAACCGGGTCCGTCCCAATGGACAAGGGCTACGTCCTCCACACCTATCCCTACCGCGAGACCAGCCTGATCCTGCAGGCATGGACGGAGAAGCACGGCCGCATCGGCTTGGTGGCGAAGGGCGCGCGCAGGCCGAAGTCCGCGAGCCGCGCGGTGCTGGTTCCCTTCCAGCCGCTGGTGCTCGACTGGTTCGGGCGCAGCGAATTGCGCACGCTGAAGAGCGCGGAGCCGGCGGCGCCCGCCACGCCGCTCGCGGGCGCCAACCTCATGTCGGCCTTCTACATGAACGAGCTGCTGTTGAAGCTCACCTCGCGCGAGGATCCGCACGAGGGGCTCTTCGCCGCGTACGACGAGGCGATCACGCAGCTGCGGCAGCTCTCGCGGCTCGGCCCGCGCGCGGCCGCCCCCTCGGTAGCAGAACCCGGCGCAACAGTGGCTTCCGTCGAGCCCGTCCTGCGCCGTTTCGAGCTCGCGTTGCTGCAGGAGCTGGGATACGCGGTCGAGCTCGCACACGAAGCGACCACGCATGCGCCGATCGAGCCCGGGCGCGACTACTGGTACGTGGCCGAGAAGGGACCCGTTCCCGCGCCTGCGCAGGAAGAGACGCCGGGCAATGCGGTAAGATTGAGAGGACTCACGCTCATGGACCTCGAGCGCGGGCGATTCGAAGACCCGGTGACGGTCGCCCAGGCAAAGCAACTCATGCGGCTGCTCATCCACCACTCCCTGAACGGCCAGGAGCTCGCCACCCGCGCGCTGGTGCGCGACCTGCAGCGCATCGACGAGCCCCCGCGAAACCCATGATCGAGCTCGGCGTCAACATCGACCACGTGGCCACCGTGCGCCAGGCCCGGCGCACGTACGAGCCTGACCCCGTCTGGGCCGCCGTCGAGGCCCACCTCGGCGGGGCCGACGGCATCACCGTGCACCTGCGCGAGGACCGCCGCCACATCCAGGACGAGGACGTGCGGCATTTGCGCGACCTCACGCACATCAAGCTCAACCTCGAGATGGCGGCCACCGATGAGATGGTGAAGATCGCCTGCGGCATCCGTCCCGAGATGGCGATGCTCGTGCCCGAAGGCCGGCAGGAGGTCACCACCGAAGGCGGCCTCGACATCGTGGGGCAGGAAGCGAGGCTGAAGGACGCGGTCTCGCGGCTCGCCGACGCCGGCATCGTGACCAGCGTCTTCATCGACGCGGAGGCGGCACAGGTGGAAGCCGCCGCGCGCATCGGCGCCCGGGTCTGCGAGGTCCACACCGGGCCGTATGCGCACGTCTTCCACTCGAAGGGCCGCGATGCCGAGAGCGCGCCGGTCGTGGCCGAGCTGGAAAAGGTGCGCCGCGCGGGAGAGGCCATCCGCGCGCTCGGCATGCGCTTCAACGCCGGGCATGCGCTCAACTACGTGAACGTGAAACCGGTCGCGGCACTGCCCGGCATCCGCGAGCTGCACATCGGCCATGCGATCGTGAGCCGTGCGCTGTTCGTCGGAATCCGCGAGGCGGTGCGCGAGATGAAATCCCTGATGACGGGCGCAAGCCGCGCATGAGGGGCGCAAGGCACAGGGCGCAGGGCGCAAGATGATCGTGGGCATTGGAACCGACATCGTGTCGATCGACCGCATCGAGAAAACCCTCGAGAGGTTCGGCAGGCGTTTTGTGAACCGCGTTTTGACGCCGCAGGAGCGCGTGCGTTTCGACAACACCCTCGCCAAGGGCAGCCACCTCGCCAAGCGCTGGGCCGCGAAGGAAGCGTTCTCGAAGGCCATCGGCACCGGCATCCACGCGCCGTTCACGTGGCAGTCGATCACCGTGGGACGCGATCCGCGCGGCAAGCCGGGCATCATCCCGAGCCCGGAGATGGCGCGGCACCTCGAGGCGCTGGGCGTGACCTCGGCGCACCTCTCGCTCACCGACGACGCGGGCGTCGCCGTCGCATTCGTCGTGCTGGAAGGAAAGGAGAAGGCATGAAGCTGGGACCGGTCATGATCGACGTCGCGGGCACGGAGCTGGCACCCGACGACAAGGAGCGCCTCGCGCATCCGCTCGTGGGCGGCGTGATCCTCTTCGCGCGCAACTACACCTCGCCGCTGCAGCTCGTGCGGCTCGTGATGCAGATCCGCGCGGTGCGCTCGCCGCCGCTGCTGCTCGCGGTGGACCACGAGGGCGGGCGCGTGCAGCGCTTCCGCGAGGGCTTCAGCAAGATCCCGCCGATGCGCGAGATCGGCCGCCGCTGGGACCAGGATCGCGGCGACGGCGACGCGAGCGCCTACGGCTGCGGCTACGTGATCGGCTCCGAGCTGCAGGCACACGGCATCGATTTCAGCTTCGCGCCCGTGCTCGACATCGACTACGGCGAGTCGAGCGTGATCGGCGACCGCGCCTTCCACCACGATCCGAACATCGTGGCCGAGCTCGCGGAAACCTTCCAGGCCGGGCTCGCGAGCGCGGGGATGACGAGCGTCGGCAAGCACTTCCCGGGTCACGGCTACGTGCGCGCGGATTCGCACCACGAGGTGCCGGTGGACGACCGTTCGCTCGAGGAGATCGTGGCGGCGGATCTCGTGCCCTTCATGCGGCTGGCCAAGTCGGGCATGGGCGCGGTCATGCCGGCCCACGTGATCTACCCCAGGGTCGACGACAAGCCGGCGGGCTTTTCCGAGGTCTGGCTGCAGCGCATCCTGCGCCGGCAGATCGGCTTCGACGGCGCGATCTTTTCCGACGACCTCTCCATGGAAGGCGCGGCCACCGCGGGCGGCGTGGTCGAGCGTGCCGAGGCGGCGCTCGAGGCCGGCTGCGACGTGGTGCTCCTCTGCAACGACGAGAGCGCGCAGGGGAAGCTGCTGGACGGGCTGAAGGGGCGGCGCGTTGCCGGCTCCCTCGCCGAACGCCTCGAGCGGCTGCGCGGCCGCCAGCTGACCGACGCCTCGCTCGCCGCGAGCGCCGCCTATCTCGAAGCGCAGGAGGAAGTGGTGCGCCTGCGTCCGGCCTGACGCTCCTCGCGGCACCGCATGTTCGACCACACCGAGCTCGTCGCCAACCTGCCGTCGCTGCCGGGCGTCTACCGCTTCAAGAACGGCGCGGGGGAGGTGATCTACGTCGGCAAGGCGTCCGACCTCAAGAAGCGCGTCTCCTCGTACTTCCAGAAGTCGCATCCCAGCCCGCGCACCGCGATGATGGTCTCGCAGATCGCGGGCGCGGAGACCACGGTCACGCGCACGGAGGCCGAGGCGCTGCTGGTCGAGAACAACCTCATCAAGTCGCTGGCGCCGCGCTACAACGTCCTCTTCCGCGACGACAAGAGCTACGGCTACATCCTCATCACCGGGCACAAGTATCCGCAGATCCGCTTCTACCGCGGCGCGCACACCAAGGGCAACCGTTACTTCGGGCCGTTCCCCAGCGCGTGGTCGATCCGCGAGACCATCGGCCACCTGCAGCGCATCTTCCTGCTGCGCACCTGCGACGACACCGTGTTCGCGCATCGCTCGCGCCCGTGCCTGCTGCACCAGATCCATCGCTGCTCGGCGCCCTGCGTGAACCTCGTGAGCGAGGAAGCCTACAACCGCGATGTCGACCATGCCGCGCAGTTCCTCGAGGGCAAGGAAACGCTGGTGATCCAGGAGCTCACGGCCAAGATGAGCGAGGCGGCCGGGGCCCTCGACTACGAGAGCGCCGCCCACCACCGCGACCAGATCCGCATGCTGCAGAAGATCCTCTCGGGCCAGACGGCGGAGATGGCGGGCGTGGGCGACGTGGACATCGTGGTCGCGGTCGAGCGCGAGGGCATGTGGTGCGTGACGCTCGCGATGGTGCGCGGCGGCCGGCACCTGGGCGACCGCAGCTTCTTCCCGCAGAACGCCTCCGGCAGCGATGCGAGCACGATCGTGACCGCGTTCATCGAGCAGCACTACGGCGCGCAGCCCGTGCCGGGACGCATCATCTGCGACCAGCTCGAGGATCCGATGGAGATGGAGGCGTTGCTCGGCAACATCGCCGGACGCCCGGTGAAAGTCGTGACGCGCCCCGTGGGCGAATCGCGCTCGTGGCTCGACATGGCCAGGCGCAACGCGGCGCTCGCCCTCGGCCAGCGCCTCTCGACGCAGGCGACGCAGGAGATGCGCGTCACGGCCCTGCAGGAATTCCTCGGCGTGGAGAACCCGGTCGGCCGCATCGAGTGCTTCGACATCAGCCACACGATGGGTGAAGCGCCGATCGCCTCGTGCGTGGTCTACGATCGCGGTGCCATGCAGAACTCCGAGTACCGGCGCTACAACGTGAAGGGTGTGGCGGCCGGCGACGACTATGGCGCGATGCGCTTCGCGCTCGAGAAACGCTACCGCAAGCTCGCGGACGGGGAGGGGAAGACGCCGGACCTGATCCTCATCGACGGCGGCCTCGGCCAGCTCAACGCCGCGCGCGGCGTGATGGCGGACATGGGGCTCCACCAGATCCGCATGATCGGCGTGGCGAAGGGCGAGGAGCGCAAGCCCGGCCTCGAGCAGTTGTTCTTCCCGGGCGAGGAGGCGCCGCGGCGCCTGCCGCCGGACCATCCGGCGCTGCACCTCATCCAGCAGGTGCGCGACGAGGCGCACCGCTTCGCCATCACCGGACATCGCGCCAAGCGCGGCAAGGCACGCACCGCCTCGCGGCTCGAGGAGATCTCCGCCGTGGGCCCGCGCCGCCGGCAACGGCTGCTCGAGCACTTCGGCGGCCTGCAGGGCGTGCTTGCCGCGAGCGTGGACGACCTTTCGCGCGTCGAGGGAATCAGCCGTACACTCGCGGAGCGCATTTACCAGGAGCTGCACTGAAGTGGCCGCCGGGTTCAATTTCCCGCTGTTCCTCACGTGGCTCCGGATCGTCGCGATCCCCGTCTTCGTCGCGGTGCTCTACGTCCCCGAGTCGTGGATCAGCGAGCACACGGCCAACGTGACCTCGATGTGGATCTTCATCGCCGCGGGTGTCACGGACTGGCTCGACGGCTACCTCGCGCGCCGCTGGAACCAGACCACCTCGTTCGGCGCGTTCCTCGATCCCGTCGCCGACAAGCTGATGGTGACCGCGGCGTTGATCGTCCTCACCGAGAAGGGGCTGGTGAACCCGTTCGCCTCGCTCATCATCATCGGGCGCGAGATCACCATCTCGGCGCTGCGCGAATGGATGGCGCAGATCGGGCAGTCGAAGAGCGTGGCGGTGAACATCCTGGGAAAGGTGAAGACGGTATCGCAGATCATCGCGATACCGTTCATGCTGTTCAACAACGTGCTCTTCGGCTGGTTCCACACCGTCAACGTGGGCCGCTGGCTGATCTGGGTCGCCGCCGTCATCACGCTGCTCTCGATGGTCGTGTACCTGCGCGCCGCCATCAAGAGCCCGCCGGTGCCCTGATCCCATGTCCGTGCCCGGGAGCGCCGCGCCCGAAACTGCCAGGACCCGAAGCACTTTCGCCACGCTGAAGGGCCTCGTGCCCTTCCTCGCGCCGTACAAGCTGCAGTTCGCGCTCGCGGGCCTGGCGCTGCTGGTCGCGGCAGGTGCCACGCTCGCGATCCCGTATGCTTTCCGCCAGATGATCGACCTGGGCTTCGGCGCCGCGGGGACGAAGAGCGTGGCACACGTGGATGCCTATTTCCTCGCGCTCTTCGGCGTGGCGAGCGTGCTGGCGGTCGCGACTGCCGCGCGCTTCTACACCGTCTCGTGGCTCGGCGAGCGCGTGACGGCCGACATCCGCGGTGCCGTCTATCGCCACGTCATCGTGCAAAGCCCGCAGTTCTTCGAGACCACCCGCAGCGGCGAGGTGCTCTCGCGGTTGACCACCGACACGACGCTCATCCAGGCGGTCGTGGGCACGAGCATCTCGATGGCGCTGCGCAACGCGCTGCTCTTCGTCGGCGGCCTCGCGCTCATGTTCATCACCAGCGTGAAGCTCACCTCGATCATCATCGTGCTGCTGGTGGTCGTGGTGCTGCCGATCGTGGTGTTCGGGCGCCGCGTGCGTCGCCTTTCGCGCGATTCGCAGGACCGCATCGCGGACGCGTCCGCCATGGCGGGCGAGATCCTGAACTCGATGACGACGGTGCAGGCGTTCACGCACGAGCAGATCGAGGCCGACCGCTTCGGCGCCTCGGTGGAGCGCGCCTTCACGACGGCGATCCGGCGCGTGCGCGCCCGCGCCTTGCTCACGGTGATCGCGATCCTGCTGGTGTTCGGCGCGATCGTGTTCGTGCTGTGGCTGGGAGCCCATGCGGTGATGCAGGGCACGATGACCGGCGGGCAGCTCGGCCAGTTCATCCTGTACTCGGTGATCGTCGCAGGCGCGGTGGGCGCGCTCGCCGAGGTTCTGGGGGAGGCACAACGCGCGGCGGGGGCCACCGAGCGGCTGATGGAGCTGCTTGCGGTGCGCTCGCCCATCCAGTCGCCGGAGCATCCGCGGCCGCTGCCGCCGCGAAGCGGCAACGGCGCCACTCTTGCCATGACGGACGTGAGCTTCAGCTATCCATCCCGGCCCGGCGCGCCCTCGCTGAGGCACGTGGCGCTCGCAGTGCGCGCGGGCGAGACCGTCGCGATCGTGGGACCTTCGGGTGCCGGAAAGACCACGCTCTTCCAGTTGCTGCTGCGCTTCCACGATCCGCAGGAGGGCGCGATCACGCTCGACGGTGTCGAGATCCGCAGCCTGGACCTGCACACGTTGCGCGGCGCGATCGGCATCGTGCCGCAGGACACGGTGGTCTTCGCGGCGAGCGCGATGGAGAACATCCGCTACGGGCGCGAGAATGCCACGGACGACGAGGTGATCGCCGCGGCCCGCATGGCCGCCGCGCACGAATTCATCGAGAAGCTGCCCGGGGGATATGCCTCGTTCCTCGGGGAGCGCGGGGTGCGTCTTTCGGGCGGGCAGCGCCAGCGCATCGCCATCGCCCGCGCAATGCTCAAGAACCCGCCGCTGCTACTGCTCGATGAGGCCACCAGCGCGCTCGACGCCGAATCGGAGCGGCTGGTGCAGTCCGCCCTCGAGGCCGCGATGGTGGGGCGCACCACGCTCGTCATCGCGCACCGGCTCGCCACGGTGCAGCGTGCCGATCGGATCATCGTGATGGACGAGGGGCGCATCGTCGAGAGCGGCACGCACGCCTCGCTCGTGGCCGCCGGCGGGATCTACGCGAACCTGGCGGCACTGCAGTTCCACCCGGTCGCGACATCCTGATCGTCATTCCGGCCGCTGCAATCGCAGCGATGGGCCGGAATCCAATTTGGCCGAACCGTCGCCCCGGGCGACGCAGCCGCGTCGGTGGCCCGGGGCCAAATTCCTTTCACTCGCTACCTTGCAAAGTCACCGATTTTCTGCTGGCTTTTCCGGGACATCCCGTTGATGCCTCCCCCGGAAAACCGTTATAATTCCCATTCCACGCGGCAGTAGCTCAGTTGGTAGAGCGCAACCTTGCCAAGGTTGAGGTCGAGAGTTCGAGACTCTTCTGCCGCTCCAGATTTACCTGCAAGGGCCCGGTTTTCCGGGCCCTTGCTACTTGCACGCCCAGCCGCGCCGAAGAGTCCCCGGGACAATCGAGCGGGATGTCCGCCTCAAACGTCCTGCCTGCGCGCGACTCCATGCGCTTCACCTTCGACGGATCTGTCCGGCCGCGGCCGCGAGGAGGAGAGCGCAGAACGCACGGAACACGTTGCGCATCATCGTTTTTTTTCATCTGTCGCGCTGCAATGCGATTACGCGCCGCCGCGGCGGGGCCAATGTTGAGCCGCGGCAACCGTTGTATAATTCCGGTTCGGTACCTGCGGGGGAAATCGGGAACACGGTTTCCCCCGCGTTGCGTCCACGGCAGCGCATCGGCGCCGCCGTTTCACCCCACGGGCGGGGTGGCAGAGTGGTTATGCAGCGGCCTGCAAAGCCGTGTACACCGGTTCGATTCCGATCCCCGCCTCCAAATCCAGCAGCGTTTCCGTGCTGTAGCTATTCGAGCTACGACCGTAGCCATGAAGGCTGCAAAGCGAGACGATCGGATCCGAAGATGAGCTTGGGAGGGCGTGTCGCGCGCCGGCGTCCGTTGGCTGGCGCACAGACGATCGGCC
>DATMJE010000020.1:0-4713 GCA_035553995.1 Usitatibacter sp.
GTCGGGGTTGCGGAAGACGGTCACGCGGACCATGTCGCCCACGCCGATGGATTCGAGCGCGGCGCGCATGTCCTTCACGTCCTGCACGTTGACCGGCTGCGCCACGGGCGCGGGCGCCGCGGCGGCAAGCTTCTGCGCCGGCACCTGCGCCGACGACGGCGTGCCGACCGGCGTCACGGTCGCGACCTTGTGCGATTGCGCGAGGCCCGAGGCGGAGTACGCGAGCAGCGCGAGGAAGAGGGCGCCCGCGGCGACCTGCCAGGGACGCAGCTCGACGCTGTAACCGGAATGAGTAAGGATGCTCATGTCATTCACCTCGTGGTTGGCTTGAAACGAATCGATGGGCCGTTGCTCAGATTTGCTGCGAGTCGTTGCGGTGCTGCGGATTGCTGCGATGCTGCGTCGGCCGGTGGCCCGCCTCCAGGCAAGCCGGGGGCCACCGCGGTCATGCGGAACGTTCGAACGCGCGGGAAAGGCCCCTCAGCGCTGTGCGTTGCGGCGCTTCACGATGACGCCGACGAGCGCGAGGCCCGCGAGCATCATCGCCCACTGCGACGGTTCCGGAACCGGGGTCACGGCGCCGCGATTCGTCTTCGGGCGTCCGATCTGGTTGGTGTCGAGTCCGTTGCTCAGGGTCTCCCCCCTGGCGGCGCCACTCAGCGGGCCGTAGAAGAACGAGTCGTGCGTCCCACGCTGTGCCGGGTTGGCCCCGGCCGTGGGCGTCTGCGCGAAAGCGGCGCCAGCGGCCAATGCGGCGATGGATACGGCGACAGCGAAAAAGCGGTTGATGGGTGTCATGTGCATGCGCTCCTGTGATGTTGCTCAAGTTAGAGGCTGCGCGTGACAGCAACCGCCAGCCCTCGCGAGTGGGGGCTGATCCAAATGGACTAGGTCCCGCGATCCGGAACTACGCCCCAAAACCGGGACGTACCCCATTTCCCGCCTGGCGGAACGCGGTCCCGCTATCCGGGAAATCGGGACGGACCCGATTTCCCGCATGGCGGAACGGGAGTGCGCTTTCTAGAAGCCGATGCGGCCTTCGAGGATGACGATGTCGTCCTTGTAGTCGCCGGTGGGCACGGTGGAGGTGCGGACTTCGCGCTGGTAGGTGGCCTGCAGCAGGATGTCGCGCGTGGGCTTGTAGATGAGGCCCAGGCCGCCGGTGCGGACGCGGTGCTCGAAGTTGGCGCCGAGGGTCTGGTCGCCGCGGTAATCCCACTTCACGTACTCGAGGTTGCCGCGCACGGAGATCTTGCTGGTGGCGTCCCACTGGGGGGCCACCTTGACGCCGGTGGTGAGCACGAAGCGCGACTGGATGTCCTCCAGCGGCGCCACATCGCGGTAGACGGTGGTCGCGATCGTGGTCTTGCCGGTCGGGATCCACGTGTACGTGCCGCGGAACGTGGGACCGGAGTAATCGCGGTTGCTGAACTGGTCGTAGTTGCGCCTGGTGTAGTCGACGCGGCCGTCGAGGCGCGAATGCCCGGTGAGAACCCAGCGGCCCTGCATGCCGACGCTCGCCTGCTCGTAGGCATTGTTGAAATCCACGCCCTGCAGCACCACCGAATGCGGACTACGCCCCTGCTCGTAGCGCACGGCGGCCCCGACGCGATTCTCCTGCGCCGTCACGTAGCTCATGCCGAGCTCTGCCGACGCGGCCTCGAGGTCGTTCACCTGGCGCAGCGGATCGCCATGGCGCGCATCGCCGGCCGTGAGCGCGGTGTGCGCGCGCCAGCTCGGCGTGAGCAGCCACGCACCGTTGAACCACGTCTGGCGTGTCTTCACGATGTCCGGCGTGGTGCCCTGGATGTTCTCGAAGCTCGCGAGGTTCTTCTGCTCGGCGTAGCCGGTGTCGCCGACGAGCTCCTTGGCAACGGCCCAGTCCCACTCCGCGCGCGCGGTGTGGCCGTTGTGGTCGAGCTTGTCGAAATGCTGGTAGCGATAGTCGCTCCACGCGTACGCGAGCTGGAAGCGCTGCAGGCTCACGGGGACATCGACGTTGAAGCCGAAGGTGGTCTGCCACCACGTGTCGCTCTTGCGGTCCGAGCCGGTGACGGCGACCGGATCCACGTTCTTCGACAGGCGGAAGACGTTGCTGTCGTAGTTCCACGCCTCGTCGGCGAAGAGCTCGAGGCGATCGCCGAAAAGGGCGAGCGCATTGGGGGAAAAGGCAGCGGCGATGGCGGCGGCGAGGAGGCCCTTACCAGAGATGCCAGTTGCCCGTCGCCAGAATCCAGGCTGCGAGGATGCCATTGGTGGTTGCATGCGAAAGGATGGGGACCCAGAGATTCCTGCTGCGCATGTAGAGCGCCGCGTATGCTGCGCCAGCCACGAGCCCGGCGAACCAATGCGCGTGTTCCGAGGCGAACAGCGCGCAGGATAACCCAAAGGCGAGCGCTGTCGCATCCCGGGGATTGCGCGCGAGGAAATCCGCCGCGTCGATCCGACGCATGACATACGAACGCCAGAAGAGTTCCTCCATCACCGGCACCGCGAGCACCAGGCCGAAGATGCGCAGGGCCGTGAGGAGCGGATCGAGGGAGCCATCGGCGCGCCGTGGATCGAATCCCGGACCCACCGTGCCCATCACGCCCCAGCCGGAGTCGAAGCCGATCCAGGCGACGAAGACCGCGAAGCCCGCCGCGATCGCGAGCAGCACGTCGCCGGCGCGCGGACGCGAGCAGCTCCACAGCTCCACGTAGCTGCGCCACAGGAGCAGCAGCGCCGCGCCCACGAGCACGCCGCGCGCGGCCACGATCCAGCGGGTGTCCACGCGGCCCTCGAACAGGGGCTGCACGGCCAGCATCACCATGAACACGACGAACGGCAGCACGCGTGCGGCCGCGGCGCGCGTGAAAACGCCCGCCCTCCTTGCGGAGTCGCGGGCGTCGCCGGGTCTCGAGAGCTCGATCAGCGCGGCGGATCCCTCAGGGGTTGACGATGCGCAGCGCGAGCGCCTTGCCCACCGCCTGCGTGCGGTTGAGCACGTTCAGCTTGCGCAGCGTCTTCTGCACGTGGTTCTTCACGGTGAGCGGGCTGATGTCGAGGATCATGCCGATCTCGATGTTGCTCTTGCCGTGGTAGATCCACTGCAGGATCTGCTGCTCGCGCGGCGTGAGCAGGCCCGTGCGTGCGGGCTTCACCCCGGCGCGCTCGAGCGGCCACGTCACCTGGCTGCGCACCCACGAGGCGTGGAGGTACGGCACCACCAGGTCGGCGAGATACGTCTGCTTCGTTCCCAGCGCACCGGGACGGCCGGCAAAGACGAAGATGCTGTTGAGGTTGCCGCCGGCGTCGTGCGTGCCGTGTGCGAGCAGCGTGCTCACGCCCAGGCGCGAGAACTCGCGCGCGAGCGCCCCGCTCGCGAACGGCCCGCGCTCGATGTCGCACGTGACGGCCTGGCAGCGATTGTCTTCCCACAGCTTGATCAGGTGCGGGACGAGCGAGATGTCCTGCTGGAAAAGCTCGTTCAGCTTCGAGCAGTCCACCGGCGCCGTGGAGAAGCTGTCCACGCGCATCGCGCTCTGGCGCCCTTCCTGCAGGCCGCAAACCAGCACCTCGTGCGGGATGAGGCTCTGCAGCGTGCCCTGCACCCAGCTGAAGAGCTGCGGGCGCGTGTGCACGCGAAGGGATACGTCGATGTTGAGTAGAAGCGCCTCGCGTTCCGAATCATTCAATCGCGCGGGCGCGCTTTCGTTCGCGGCGATGTCGGGGCTTTCCGGTTCGAGGGGCTGATCCGGGAAAGGGCCGCGCGGCGGACGGGGTTCGGGTTGTCGGCTAACGAGTCTCATGGTGCGGACGATAGCGGCCAATTGTTAAATGGTGATGAAGTTTCAAGAAAAAATCGCCGGGGTGCGGTTCCTTGGTCCTCACGGATTAGTTCGCCGCACCGGTTGTAGACGCATTGCGACGGTACGGTAGGCGCCATCGCCATCCAGTTGTCGGCGCCTGAAAGCTTCGGAGCCATTTGCCGTGATCGCCACCCAGGAATCCCATCTCAAGCTCGGCCAGGGTCCCCTTACCCTGGCAGTGCTCGTCCGCATGCTGGCCGAGCCCGTGCTCGCCATCTCAACCCTCGCCGCGAGCGGGATGTTCTTCGGGGAGCCCTTCCACGGCCCGTACATCATCCTTTCGCTGCTCGTCTTCTCGCTGACCTTCCCCGGCAGCGCGCCTCGCGGCACCAGTCCGGGGGCCATCGCGCGCGACGTGCTCGCGGGGTGGGCGCTGATCGTGGCCCTGCTGCTCCTGCTCGGATGGGCAACCCGCACCATGGGTTCCTTCGACGAGCGCGTATTGGTCATGTGGGTGGCGATCACGCCCCCGGTCCTGTTCGCGGCCCACATGCTGACACCGGTCCTGCTGCCGCGAATCGTGGCCGCGGAGGGATTGCGGCGCAAGGCCGTGGTCGCCGGCGGCGGCATCCTCGCCCGCAAGCTCGCCGAGCGCATCCAGGCCACGCAGTTCCTCGGGGTGGAGGTCGCGGGCTTCTTCGACGACCGCGCCGCCGGCCGCATGCCGTACATCCGCACGAGCCCCGTGCTCGGCAAGCTCTCCCAGCTCGCCGAATACGCGAAGAAGAACCGCGTCGACCTCATCTACCTCGCGCTGCCGATGGCCTCGCAGCCGCGGATCATGAGGCTGCTCGACGAGCTGCACGACACGACCGCGTCCATCTATTTCACGCCGGACATCTTCCTCTTCGACCTCATCCAG
>DATMJE010000021.1:0-19696 GCA_035553995.1 Usitatibacter sp.
CTGTATACAATTTGAGCCGACACTTGACGCACCGCAAACCCGGCCACCCGCGCGCGAGCACCATCCCCTGACCGACCCGGCGGAGCGCGCCCGAGTGAAGCTGCAAAATTCCTTCATCCTGCGCGAGTACCTGCGCCCCCAGAACCTCCCGACCACGTGGTGCCCGGGCTGCGGCCTGGGCGCCATCATGAGCGCGATCGTGCAGGCGGTGCACTTCCGCGGCATCGACAAGCGCGACGTCGCGATGGTCTCGGGCATCGGCTGCACCGGCCGCATGTCCGGCTACGTGGATTTCAACACCCTGCACACCACGCACGGCCGTGCGCCGGCGTTCGCGACGGGGCTCAAGCTCGCGCGTCCGGAGATGACCGTGCTCGTCGTCATGGGCGACGGCGACTCCATGTCCATCGGCGGCAACCACCTCATCCATGCGATGCGGCGCAACATCGGCCTCAAGGCCATCGTCGTCAACAACGCCGTCTACGGCCTCACGGGCGGGCAGGCCTCGCCCACCACGCCCGTCGGCGGCCGCACCACCACCTGCGAGCCGGGGGCCTTCGAGCGCCCGATGTCGCTCGAGACGCTCGCCCGCGCCGCCGGCGCGCGGTTCTACGCGCGCAGCAGCGTCGCGCACGTGGCCTCGCTCGTGAAGCTCATCGAACGCTCGCTCGCCACGCCGGGCTTCTCGATGGTGGAGGTGGTGAGCAATTGCCATGTCCTCTATGGCCGCATGAATGGCCTCGGCGATGCGGCGCAGATGACGCACGCCATGGACGCTTCCATGCGGCGCACGAATCCGCTGCTCGCCAAGCGCGCCGCGCTGCCGCTGCGCCTCGATGCCACCGGCATGGCCCATCCCGCGGCGAAGGTGGACGATGCCGCCATCCACGCCGACAGCCGCGTCGCACGCGGCGTCATCTTCGAGCGGGCGCCCGTGGCCGACCTGAGCGCACGCTACCGCGCCCCGCTCTACGAGAGCGAGGACCGGTAGGCATGGACATCGTCGCGCGCGGCGTCTACGAGATCCGCCTGTACCGCGAGCTCTGCAAGGCCTGCGGCCTGTGCGTCGCGTGGTGCCCGCAGCAGGTGCTGGAAAACGACGCGCAGATGTATCCCGTGCCCGCGCACGCCGACCGCTGCGTGAACTGCAAGGCGTGCGAGCGCCACTGTCCCGACTTCGCCATCGAAGTCGTCCCTCCCCATCCCGACAGCGAGATCGCCGATGTCGAACGTCTCATTCATGCACGGTAACGAGGCCGCGGCCGAAGGCGCCATCGCGGCGGGCTGCCGTTTCTACGCGGGCTATCCGATCACGCCTTCCACGGAGATCGCCGAGATCCTGTCGACGCGCCTGCCCGAGGTGGGCGGCGTCTTCGTGCAGATGGAAGACGAGATCGCCAGCATGGCGGCGATCATCGGCGCCTCGCTCGGCGGCGTGAAGAGCGCCACCGCCACCAGCGGGCCGGGCTTCTCGCTCATGCAGGAGAACCTGGGATTCGCGGTGGCGAGCGAGATCCCGTGCGTCATCATCAACGTGCAGCGCGTGGGCCCCAGCACGGGCCTGCCCACGAAGGCCGCGCAGGGCGATGTCATGCAGGCGCGCTGGGGCACGCACGGCGACCATCCGATCATCGTGCTCACGCCGTCCACGGTGCAGGAGTCGTTCGCGCTCACGGTGCGCGCGTTCAACCTCGCCGAGCGTTTCCGCACCCCGGTCGTGGTGCTGATGGACGCGATCGTGGCGCAGTTGAAGGAAAAGGTGATCCTGCCCGAGAGGGTCGAGATGGAGTGCCGCACGCTGCCGCAGGGATCTGCCGCGAGCTACAAGCCCTTCGCATTCGGCGAGGGTAGCGTCGCCCCGTTGGCGCCCTTCGGCGGCGAATACCGTTACCACGTGACGGGGCTGCTGCACGACGAGCACGGTTTCCCGACGGAAGACCCCGAAGTGGTCGCGCGCTGGTGGCAGCACATGAACACCAAGCTCGCGGCGCACCTGGACGAGATCCTCGACTGGGAGGAGGAGGCGCTCGACGACGCCGACGTGGCGATCGTCGCCTATGGCGGCACGGCGCGGGCCGCAGCCCACGCCGTGTCCCTTGCGCGCTCGCGTGGCGTGAGGGCGGGCCTCTTCAAGCCGCGCACGCTGTGGCCGTTTCCCGAAGAGGCGGTGCGCGCCCTTTCGCGGCGCGTGCGCCGCATCGTCGTGGCCGAGATGAACATGGGACAGGTGCGCCTCGAGGTCGAGCGCCTCGCCGCGGGCCGTGTTCCGGTCGAAGGCGTGCATCGCGCCGACGGCCTCGGCATCCGGCCCGAGCAGATCGTGGCGGCGGTAATGGCGCCGCTGGGACGCGCCGCGTGAACGGTGACCGGCTCGCGATCTCCGATTGGGAGCGACTGCTCGCGACCCTCGAGCTCGTACGGCATTCGCTGCCGCGGGGCGTTACCCCCATCATCCTTTCCAGCCTCGCCGACGCCGGCCCTTCCCCGCAGTGGGGATCGGGCTTCAGCTTCGTGCACGGGCCCGCGGGACGCAACATCGCGCTCGCCGTCGGCTTGCGCGCGGCCCTGCCGCACGTGCCCCTCATCCTCGCCATGAACGCGGACAGCGTGACGCTGGGCACCAACCACCTCATCCATGCCGCGCGCCGCAACGTCGGCATGACGCTGCTGCTGCTGCGCTCCGAGCTCACGCGCTCGGACGCGTCGAGCGGCCAGGACCGTACCGCGTGGGATCTGCGCGGCCCGCAGGTGAGCCTGGAGGTGCCCGCGCGACCGCTCGAATGGGCGAGCGCCCTGGATGCCGCGCTGGTCGGCCGCGCGTGCCTCGACGAGCCTGCCGAGCTTGGCGCGTTGCTGTTGCGCGCGCTGCGCAAGCCCGGCTTCAGCGTGCTCGGCGTGACTACCGACCGTTCGCTGGCGACCGGCGTCCTGAGCGAGTGCGACTGGCCCGAATACTTCGACCGCTACCGTGAATGGGCGCGGCCCCTGCGCGAGAACGCCCGCACCCGGGACGCGCCTCCGGCCCCGCCCGCGACGGCGCGCAACGTGCCGCGCTACGAAGTGCGCATCGCCGGAGTCGGCGGCCATGGCGTGAAGCTCGCCGGCACGGTGTTGAGCGAAGCCGCCGGTTTCCACGAGGGGCTCTGGGCGACCCAGCGCGGCGACTACGGGTCCGCCACGCGCGGTGGACCCAGCTCGGTCGACGTGGTGATCGGCAGCGAGCGCATCACCTATCCGTGCGCGGACGACCCCGACGCGCTGGTGGTGCTGAGCCAGGCGGCGGCGGATCGACATGCCGGTACGCTCAAGCCGGGTGCGCGCCTGGTCGCCGATCCCGCGGAAGTCACGCGCATGCCGCCGAACGCGATCGCCGTGCCGATCGCCGCGATCGCGCACGAGCACACCGGCAAGCCGATCGCCGCAGGCGTGGTGGCGCTGGGCTGCATCGCCGCGCTCACCGATGCGGTCCGTCCCGACTCGCTGCAGCGCAGCCTCGCCGCGAACCTGCCGCGTGCGAGCCTCGATTCGAACATGGCTGCATGCGCGGCCGGATTCGCCGCCACGCGCGCGGCGCTGGAAGGAGTGCGGCATGGCTAGGATCGTGGTGGTGGGAGGGGGCTGGGCCGGATGCGCCGCGGCGCTCGCCGCGCGGCAGGCGGGAGCGGACGTGGTGATCCTCGAGCGCAGCGACAGCCTGCTGGGGACGGGGCTGGTCGGCGGCATCATGCGCAACAACGGCCGCTATACGGCTGCGGAGGAGATGATCGCGCTCGGCGGTGGCGACCTCTTCCAGGTGTGCGATCGCACCGCGCGTCATCGCAACCTCGATTTTCCCGGCCATCGGCATGCGAGCCTCTACGACGTCGCCTGGATCGAGGGCAACGTGCGCCGCCACCTGCTCGATGCCGGCATCGAGATCTGGCTCCACGCGCGCGTGAACGGCCTGCAGCGCAGCGCCGACCGCATCGCCCAGGTGGTGCTCGAGAACGGCACCGCAATCGACGGCGATGTCTTCGTCGATGCGACGGGCTCCTTCGGCCCGCAGAGCTTCTGTGCCGAATTCGGCAACGGCTGCGCGATGTGCATCATGCGCTGTCCCACGTTCGGTCCGCGCGTGAGCGTGACGGGCCTGGCCGGCATCGCCGAGAAGCGCGGGCGGCGCGGCGACGGCAGCATCGGCGCCATGAGCGGCTCGTGCGAGTTCTCCAAGGACACGATGGATCCCAGGCTCGTGCAGGAGCTCGAGCACAGGGGCGTGCTGGTGATCCCGCTCGACGCCGAGCTCGTCGACGAGGACAAGCTCAAGGGCAAGGCGTGCCAGCAGTACGCCCTGGTCGACTATGCGCGCAACGTGGTCCTGCTGGACACCGGGCGCGTGAAGCTCATGACCTCGCACATGCCGCTCGACCAGCTCCGGCGCGTGCCGGGCCTCGCGAACGTGCGCTACGACGATCCGTATGCCGCGACCATCGGCAACTCGATGCGCTACGCCGCGCTCTCGCCGCGCGACGACGCGATGCGCGTGCACGGCGTGGCGAACCTCTTTTGCGGCGGCGAGAAGGCGGGGCTGCTGGTGGGGCACACGGAGGCGATCGTCACCGGCTCGCTCGCGGGACACAACGCCGTGCGCCATGCGGCCGGCCGGGACCTGCTCGAGCTGCCCGAGTCGCTCGCGGTGGGCGATGCCATCGCGCACGTGCGCCGGCGCATGCAGACCGAGACGGGCATGTGCGAGAAGTACACCTTCTCGGGCGCGGGCTACTTCAGGCGCATGCAGGAACGCGGCCTCTATACCACCGACGACGACGCGATCCGCGCGCGGGTGGCGGCCACGGGCCTTGCAGGCGTGATGGCGCGGCCGGTCGAGGAGCGCAAGGCCGCATGAGCTACATGATCTCCATGGAGTGCATCAATTGCGGCGCGTGCGAATACGAATGCCCCACGCGCGCGATCTCGCCCTCGCCGAGCCAGTTCGTGATCGACGCGGCGCAATGCGTGGAGTGCGACGGCCACTTCGACGTGCCGCGCTGCAAGTCCGCATGCCCGGTGGGCGCATGCCGCCCCCTCGACACGCGCTACCTCGAGCGCATGCGGTCAATTGCCGCACGCGGCATCATGCCGGTGGTGCTGAAGGCGGCGGTGCGCTAACGTGCGTAGGTGATGCGGTAGATGGCACCCGCCATGTCGTCCGAGACCAGCAGCGCGCCATCGGGCATCACCTGCACGTCCACCGGGCGTCCCCACGCCTTGTCGCTATTCGTGTCGAGGAAGCCTTCGGCGAAGACGCTGTAGTCGACCACCTTGCCGTCCTCGATGCGCGCCTGCATGACGCGATAGCCGCTTTTCCGGGAGCGGTTCCACGAGCCGTGCTCGGCGATGAAGAGGCGGTTGCGGTACTCGGGCGGGAACATCGTGCCGGTGTAGAAGCGCACGCCGAGCGAAGCCACGTGCGCGCCGAGCTTCTGTGCGGGCGGCGTGAACTCGCTGCAGGCATGGCGCTTGCCGAACTCGGGATCGGCGAGGTCGCCCTGGTGGCAGTACGGGAAGCCGAAATTCATGCCCGGCTTCGGCGCATGGTCGAGCTCGTCGGACGGGATGTCGTCGCCGAGCATGTCGCGGCCGTTGTCGGTGAACCACAGCTCCTTCGTGCGCGGGTCCCAGTCGAAGCCCACGCTGTTGCGGATGCCGCGGGCGAAGATCTCGAAGCCTTTCAGGTCGGGATTCATCCGGGTTATCGATCCATAAGGATCGCCGCGGTCGCAGGCGTTGCACGGCGCGCCCACGGGCACGTAGAGCCGGCCGTCGGGACCGAAGCGGATGAATTTCCAGCCGTGGGCGCGTTCGCCGGGAAAGCCGTCGAACACGACTTGCGGCTTCGGCGGCGCGGCGAGGTGCGACTCGATCGCATCGAAGCGGGAAAGGCGGTTCACCTCGGCCACGTAGAGCGTGCCATCGCGAACCGCCACGCCGTTGGGCATGTTGAGGCCGCTCGCGATCGTCAGCACCTCGCGGGCGCGGCTGCCGTCGTTGCGGATGGCGTAGACCTTGCCCGCGCCCATCGTGCCCACGAAGAGCGTGCCCTGCTCGCCGAGGGCCATGGAGCGGGCGTCGGCGACATCGGTGGCGAAAGCCTCGATGTGGAAGCCGGCCGGAAGCTTGATGCGCTCGAGCGGGAGCACGGCGTGTGCCACCAGGGGTACCAGCAGCGCGCCGAGCAGCAAGCTTTTTGCAAGCTGGAACAAATTATGCAACCCAACTGTTTGCATTTTCGAATCCGTCCGTGGTGTGGAAGCGCCGAAACCTAGTCTATCGCTCGGGCCCGAGTGTGATCCTCGCCCGGAAGGAGGACCGTACTAGGCAGGCGAAACGCGCAGGTGCTATTTTCCGGAGCAGCAAGTGTCCGCGGGCATTGAAAACCATAACGTCGCTCGCATGAAGACCGCCGACCCGACCCTGAGCCTGGCTGCCGAGGCCCCCGACGATCCCGCGCGCCAGCGCGCGCTCCTCAACGCCCTGCCCATCCCCGTGTGGTGCGCCGATCGCGACGGCGCCTGCAGCTTCGTGAACCGCGCATGGGAGCAATGCACCGGGCGGCTCGCCGACCAGGCACGCGGCACGAGCTGGCTCGAGGCGATCCACGAGGCCGATCGCGAGCGTGTCGCGGCCGCGTGGGCGGAAGCCCATTCGCTGGGACGGCGCTTCGAGCAGGAGTACCGCCTGCTGCGCGCCGATGCGAGCTTCGGGCCCGTGTCGCATGTGGCCATGCCCGTCTACGATCCGGAGGGCGTGCTCGCGGGTTACCTCGGCACGTGCCACGACCTCGCCGCCCAGCGCGCCGCGGAGCAGTCCGTGCGCGAGAGCGAGTCGCGGCTGCAGAAATTCGCCGAGGCCACGCACGCGGGCATCGTCTTCCACGAAGACGGCGTGGTCACGGATTGCAACGAAGCGATCCTGCGGCTCACGGGGTTCAGCCGCTCGGAGTTCCTCGGCACGCACGTGCTGGCGCATGTGGCACCCGAGCGCCGCGAGGAGGTCGCCGACAACATGCGCAGCGGCAGCGAGCGCCCCTACGAGTCCGAGCTGCTGGTGAAGGGCGGGCGGCGCATACCGGTCGAGTTCGAAGGGCGCACCCTGCCGCACCACGGCCAGCTCTATCGCCTTTCGGTCGTGCGCGACATCCGCCGGCGCAAGGCGGCACGCGAGCGCATGGACTACCTCGCGCATCACGACCTGCTCACGGGCCTGCCCAACCGCGCGCTGCTGCAGGAGCGGCTGGACTTCGTGCTGCGCGCGGCACGCCGCAACGCGCGCCAGGTGGCGCTGCTCTTCATCGACCTGGACAACTTCAAGACCGTCAACGACTCGCTCGGCCACGGCGCGGGCGACCAGCTCCTGAAGATCGTCGCGCGGCGCATCTCGCGCGTGCTGCGCGGCATCGACGTCGTGTCGCGCCATGGCGGCGACGAGTTCATCGTGGTGCTCCCCGAGCTTTCCACCGACGAGGGTTCCGTGCCGGTCGCGGAGAAGCTGATCGCGGCCGTGAGCGAGCCCGTGGAGCTGGAGGGACAGACGCTCACCGTCACGCCCTCGATCGGCATCAGCATCTTCCCGCGCGATGGCGACACCTCCCAGGTCCTCATCCGCAACGCGGATGCCGCCATGTACCTCGCCAAGGAGCGCGGCCGCAGCAACTTCCAGTTCTTCAACGAGCACCTGGCCGCGAACGCTTTCCGTACGCTCGCGCTGGAGATGATGCTGCGCGACGGCATGCGCGACGGCAGCTTCGAGCTGCACTACCAGCCGCAGCTGCGCGTGGACACGGGCAAGGTGATCGGCATGGAGGCGCTGCTGCGCTGGCCGCAGCCCGACGGCGGCTTCATCGAGCCCGAGGAGTTCATTCCCATCGCCGAGCAGCGCGGGCTCATGCGCGCCATCGGCACATGGGTGCTGCGCGAGGCGTGCCGCCAGAACCGCGCGTGGCAGCGCGCGGGCCTGCCGCCCATGACGGTCTCGGTGAACCTCTCGCCGGCGCAATTCCGCCAGCGCGACCTGGTCGAGCAGGTGCGGGCGGTGCTGCGCCAGACCGGGCTCGACGGCCGCTACCTCGCCTTCGAGCTGAGCGAGAGCCTGCTGATGGGCGACATCACCGAGATGACGCGCACGCTCGACGCGTTGAAAGAGCTTGGCGTGCAGGTGGTGATCGACGATTTCGGCACCGGCTGCTCGTCACTCGTGCACCTGAAGCGCCTGCCGATCGACAAGATCAAGGTGGACCGCGGCTTCATCGGCGAGATGCCCGGCAGTGCCGACGACGTGGCGATCGTGGCCGGCATCGTGGACCTGGCGCGCAACCTCGGCATCGTGACCGTGGCCGAAGGCGTCGAGCGGCCCGAGCAGCTGGAGCTCTTGCGCGAGCGCGGCTGCGACGAGATGCAGGGCCAGCTCGTGTCGCACGCGCTGCCCGCGGGCGAAGTGCAGCGCTGGCTCGCCGCGCGGCTTTAGGCCTGGCGTAGCGAGCGGCTGGCGAGAACGGCGCCAGAAAGCGCCGCGAAGCCCGCGCCGGCGAGGAAGGTCGCGGCCGGCCCCGCGTACTCCCACAGCGCACCCGCGATCACGCTCGCGAGCAGCATGGCGATGCCGCTCGCGAGGTTGAAGGCGCCGAAGGCCGTGCCGCGCAGGTGCGCGGGCGCGGTGTGCGCGACCATCGCCGCAAGCAACCCCTGCGTGAGCCCCATGTGCAGGCCCCAGAGCAGCACGCCCGCGGCCAGCGCGGCCAGGCTTGCCGCCGCGGCGAGGACGAGGTCGGCGGCGACGAGTACCGCGATGCCGAGGGCGAGCAGCGTGCGGTGCGACATCCGGTCCGCAAGGCGTCCCGCGGGATAGGCCGAGAGCGCATAGACCGCGCTCATGCCGGCCAGCACCAGCGGCGCGTATGCGAGGCCGAGCCCGAGATCGCGCGCCCGCAGCACGAGGAACGCCTCGCTGAAGCGCGCCAGGGTGAGGGCCGCGCCCGCGATCGCCACGAAGGCGAACGGCCGGCCGAGCTCGCGCAGCGTGCCTGCGTGAAGGCGCAATTTCCCGTGACCCGCCGCTGCGCTTCGCGGCGGCTCGCTCACCGCCACCGCGATCAGCGCGAACGAAAGCGCGCCCGGGATCACGGCCACCCAGAAGACCGCACGGAAATCATCGTTCCACGCGAGCATGAGCGCCATGGCGAGGAGCGGGCCGGCGAAGGCGCCGACCGTGTCGAGCGACTGGCGCAGCCCGAACGCGGCCCCGCGGATGGCGGGCGGCGTGAGGTCGGCCACCAGCGCATCGCGCGGCGCGCCGCGAATGCCCTTGCCGATGCGATCGAGGAAGCGCGCCGCGAAGACCATCGCGGGCCCGGTCGCGAGCGCGAAGAGCGGCTTCGAGAAAGCGCCCAGCCCGTATCCCGCGGCGGCGAGCGACTTGCGGTTGCGCCAGCGGTCGGAAAGCACGCCGGAGAACATGCGCACGATGAGCGCGGTCGCTTCCGCGGCGCCCTCGATGAGCCCCACGGCCATGGCGCTCGCGCCCAGCGTCACCGTGAGATACAGCGGCAGCAGGCTGTGGATCATCTCGGACGAGACGTCCATCAGCAGGCTCACGAAGCCGAGCACCCAGACCCCGCGCGGGATCGCGGGACGCGGCGCGGGCGCCGTGGGCAGGTCGGGCCTCACGCGCCGTGGCGGGCCAGGGCCCAGGCCACATGCTCGCGCACGAGCGGCGAGGGGTCCCCGGCACGCGCGCGCAACGCGGCGATGACCGCATCACCGGTGGGCGCGTTGCCCAGCGCCACCGCAATGTTGCGCAGCCACTGCGCATGGCCGATGCGGCGGATGGCCGAGCCTTCGAGCCGGCGGTTGAACTCGTCCTCGGTCCACGCGAAAAGGTCCACGAGGCGCGCGGCGTCGAGGCCATTGCGCACCGCGAAGTCCGCCTCGCGTGTCGTGTGTGCGTATTTGTTCCACGGGCACACGAGCTGGCAATCGTCGCAGCCGTAGATGCGGTTGCCCATGAGCGGGCGCAGCGCCTCCGGAATGCTGCCGCCGTGCTCGATGGTGAGATAGGAGATGCAGCGCCGCGCATCGAGTTGGTAGGGGGCCACGATCGCGTTCGTCGGGCACACGTCGATGCACCGCGCACACGAGCCGCAATGGGCGGTCGTGGCCGCATCCTTCGAAAGATCGAGCGCGACGAAGAGCTCGCCCAGGAAGAAGAGCGATCCCGCTTCGCGCGAGAGCAGCAGCGTGTGCTTGCCGCGCCAGCCGAGGCCGCTGCGGGTGGCGAGCGAAACCTCCATGACCGGGGCGCTATCGGTGAAGACGCGGTAATGGAAGGCGCCCAGCTCCCCGGTCATGCGGTCGGCCAGTGCCTGCAGCCTTGCGCGGAGGACCTTGTGATAGTCGCGTCCGAGGGCGTAGCGCGAGACGAAGGCGCGCTCGGGATCCTCGAGCACGGCCCACGCATCGGCGGCATCCGGCTTGTAGTCGAGGCGCACGGTGATGATCGACGCGGTGCCCGGCACCAGCTCGGCGGGACGCGCGCGGCGCACCCCATGCCGTGCCATATAATCCATCTCGCCGTGCCAGCCGCGGCCGAGCCATTCGAGGAGGCGCGCCTCCTCCTCGGCGAGCTCGGTGCCCGCGATCGCGACGGCGTCGAAGCCGAGCTCGCGCCCCCAGCGCTTCACGCGCTGCTCGATGGTCTCCTCGCGGACGGCGGCTTGCATCCCTCGATTATCCCAGCGTGCTGAACACTTTCCTTGCCGACGAAGCGGCGACGCTCACCCTGGGCGCCGCGCTCGCGCAAACGCTCGAGCCGGGGCTCGTGATCTGGCTCGAGGGCGACCTGGGAGCCGGCAAGACCACGCTCGTGCGCGGGGTGCTGAGGGCCCTCGGCCATGCGGGTCCGGTGAAGAGCCCCACCTACACACTTGTTGAGATTTACGAGCTTCCGAGGTTAGACTTGCACCACTTTGATTTTTATAGGTTTCACGATCCAAGGGAATGGAACGACGCCGGCTTCCGCGAAAGCTTCAACGGCCGCATCGTGAGCCTGGTCGAATGGCCGGCCAAGGCGGGGCCGCTGTTGCCATCGCCGGACCTCACCATCGCGCTGGCGGTGAGCGGGGAAGGCCGCAGCGCGACGCTGCATGCAGCATCGGGCGCGGGCGAACGCCTGCTCGATCGCTTGCGTTCGCAGTTTCCGTTTCACGCTTCCTGAAGCTGTTCCTCTTCGCGATGATCGCCATCGCGATGCAGCCCGCGATCGGTGCGGAGAAGATCGCCGCGACGCGCGTGTGGCCCGCGCAGGAATACACGCGGGTGACGATCGAGTCCGCGCATGCGCTCAGGCACCAGTACTTCTTCGTCGACAAGCCGCAGCGCCTCGTGGTGGACCTCGAAGGCGTGGAGTTGGACGCGGAGCTGAAGGGGCTGCCCGCCAAGGTGGGCGCGGACGATCCGTACATCCAGTCCGTGCGCGTCGCGATCAACCGGCCGAACGTCGTGCGCGTGGTCTTCGACCTGCGCACCGAGGTGAAGCCTTCCGTATTCGCGCTGGCACCGATCGGCGAGTACCAGCATCGCCTCGTGCTCGACATCTATCCCGCCAAGCCGGTGGATCCGTTGCTGGCGCTCGTGGACCGCCCCGATCCGATCGCGGAGATCGGTGCGCCTCCACTACAGGGGCCTGCCTCCGCGCCGATGCCGCCGGTGCAATCGCCGCTGCCGCCGTTGCAATCGCCGATGCCCGGGGCCGCCGCGCCGCTGCGGATCGAGCCACCGAAGATGGCGAGCGGGAAGCACGCACCGAAGGTCGATCGGCTCGTGATCGTCGCCATCGACGCGGGTCATGGCGGCGAGGATTCGGGCGCGCGCGGCCATCGGGGTGCGCTCGAGAAGGACGTGACGCTCGCCATCGCGCGCCGGCTCAAGGCGCGCATGGACGAGGAGCCGAACATGCGCGGCGTGCTGGTGCGCGACAACGATTACTTCATCCCGCTCGCCCAGCGCGTCGCCAAATCGCGGCGGTTGCAGGCGGATCTCTTCGTGTCGATCCATGCCGATGCGTGGGTGCGGCCCGATGCGCGCGGCTCGTCGGTGTTTGCGCTCTCGGAGCGCGGCGCTACTTCCGCCGCCGCACGGATGCTCGCGCAACGCGAGAACCAGTCGGACCTCATCGGCGGCGTGAACCTCGGCGTGCGCGATCCGGTGCTCGCGCGCACGCTGCTGGATCTCTCGCTCACCGCGACCATCAGCGATTCGCTCAAGCTCGGCCGCGCCGTGCTGACCGAGCTGGGCGACGTGAACTCGCTGCACAAGGGCGCCGTCGAGCAGGCGGGCTTCGCCGTGCTGAAGGCGCCCGACGTCCCGTCGATCCTCGTGGAGACGGCGTTCATCTCCAATCCCGAGGAAGAGCGCCGGCTCCAGGATGCGGCGTACCAGGAACGCATCTCCGGCGCCATCCTCGCCGGCCTCAAGCGCTACCTCGCGCAGAACCCGCCGCTCGCCCGCAACAAGCAGTTCGGCACGAACTGACCCTCGCGTTCCGCTATGCGGGAAATCGGGTACGTCCCGATTTCCTGTATGCAGGACCGACGTTCCGCTATGCGGGAAATGGGGTACGTCCCGATTTTTTTGGGTTTTGGGAGAAAAGGCCCAAATGGATGGGGGAAATCGCCCACGGCGCGGCAAATCCCCAGCTTTCGTGTACCTGTACACATCTGGTTACACGTGCAATTCAGGGACTTGAACACCCCGCGGTAGGGTTGGCATCGGCTTTGCAGTCTTGCCTCCAGAGCCGCGGTCACGCGCGCGCTTTCAAACAAAACTTTCAACCCCCCTGGGAGGCAGACGTGAAGAAGATCGTGAAGATGTTGGGATTGGCGCTGGCATGTGCGGTTATGGCTGTACCGTTCGACTCGCTGGCCGCCGGACCTGGCGGTGGTGGCGGCACGGGCGGTGGCGGTATTGGCGGTGGTGGCGGCGGTGGCGGCATCGGCGGTGGCGGCATCGGCGGTGGCGGCAAGACGCCGCTCGCATTCGCGAACCCCGCACCGACGGGCATTGTCGTTTCGTCCGGCGTGCAAGTGCCGGGCATCTCGGCGACCGCGACCAGCGGCGTGGCGCAGCCCGTCATCACGCTCGACGCGACGACCTTTCCGGAAATCACCGTTGCGGGCGTGACGTCGTTGGTGTCGGGCAAGAACGGTCCGCTGAATCGCACCACGATCGATCTCACCTCGTGGACCCCGTCGCGAGCGGAGATCGGGCAGGGCTCGGTCGTGCTGACCGCGACCGATGGCACGACCTCGATCACCAACATCGTGCCGATCACGGTGCAGGATGCCCCGGAAGCGATCTCGGGCCTGTTCGCGACCTCCGACGGCACCACGATCACCGCGAACTGGGTGGCCCCGACGGTCGGCGGCACGGGTGCGATCTCGTACCAGGTCCAGGCGTGCTATCTCGTGTTCACGCCGTCGGCGACACTCGCCCCGGCCTGCGACGTGATCGGCCTCTTCCCGAGCACGACGGCGACCTTCCCGGCGCACACGAGCGCTCCCACCAACAACCCGCCCGGCACGTATTTCGAGGTTCTCGTGACCCCGGTCGATTCACTTGGCGTGCAGGGCCCGCTGTCCCTGTTCCTGTTGCCGTAATAAAGGCAGCAGGCTCGCTCGCCGACGGGCCGGGACTTCCGGCCCGTTTGTTTGTCAGCCGACGCTCGCCGCGAGGCGTTCGTCGGCTGCGGCCTGCGCGCGCAGCATCGCGCCCGCCTCGAGTGCCGTGACCGGTTGCGAGAAGAGATAGCCCTGGAAGGCGTCGCAGCCGTTGGCGCGCAGGAAGTCGAGCTGCGAGCGGTTCTCGACGCCCTCGGCGATCACGCGCAGCTTGAGCCGCTTGGCCATGGCGATGATCGCCTCGGTGATGGAGGTGCTCTGCGCATCCTCGGGCACGTTGGTGATGAACGAGCGGTCGATCTTCATGCTGGACGCCGGCAGCCGCTTCAGCTGGCCCAGCGACGAGTAGCCCACGCCGAAGTCGTCGACTGCGACCTGCATCCCCACGGCACGCAGCTGCGCGAGCGTCTCGATGGATTGCTCGACGTTGCGCATGATCATGGTCTCGGTGATCTCGAGCTCGATGCGCCGCGGGTCCGCCCCGGTCTCGCGCACGATGGCGAGCAGCGTTGCCACCAGGCGGCGCGACATGAACTGGCGCGGCGAGATGTTGATCGAGACGGTGACCGCGGGCAGCCCTTCCTGTTGCCATTCGCGCAGCTGCCGGCAGGCGGTGCGGAAGACCCACTCGCCCATCGGCACGATGAGGCCCAGCTCCTCGGCCACGAAGACGAAGTCCTTCGGAAACACCTCGCCCTTCTGCGGGTCGTTCCAGCGGATCAGCGCCTCCATGCCGGAGATGCGGCCGGTGGCGAGCTCGACCTGGGGCTGGTAGCGCAGGAAGAACTCCTCGTTCTCGAGCGCCTTGCGCAGGCGCGCTTCGACCTCGAGCCGCTTGGAGAGGAGGAAATTCAGGTCGTTGGTGAAGAAGCGGATGGTGTTGCGGCCCGCGTCCTTCGCCTGGTACATCGCGTTGTCGGCGTGCTTGAGGAGCTGCTGCACGTCGGTCGCATCGTTGGGGTAGTGGCTGATGCCGATGGAGGGCGTGACATGGATCTCGTGGCCGCCGATCTCCACCGGGCGCGACAGCTCCTTCAGGATCTTGTCGGCCACGACGCGCGCGTGCTCCGGCCGGTCGAGGTCCTGCAGGATCACCACGAACTCGTCGCCGCCCTCGCGCGAGACGGTGTCGATCTCGCGCACGCAGCTCACCAGCCGCCGCGCGACATCCTTGAGGATGTAGTCGCCGGTATCGTGGCCGAGCGTGTCGTTCACGACCTTGAAGCGGTCGAGATCCAGGAAGAGCACCGCCACGTGGCGCTGCTTGCGGCGCGCGGCCATGATCGCCTGGTTCAGGCGGTCCTGCATGAGGCGCCGGTTGGGCAGGCCCGTGAGCGCATCGTGGTGCGCCATGTAGTGGATGGTGCGCTCGGTGTTGAGGCGCTCGGTGATGTCCTGCACGAGTGAAGCGAAGCCGATGACGTGGCCCGCGGGGTCCACGAGCGGCGTGTTGTACCACTCGCAGTGGATGGTGCGGCCGCCGCGGGTGGCGTTGGCGAGCGACGCCTTGTGCCCCTCGCTGGAATCGAGCAGCTCGCGGCACATGCTCGTCATCGCCGGGCGCTCCTGCTCGCTCGCCAGAAGCTGCAGGACCGGCCTGCCCATGGCCTCGTAACCCGCGAATCCGAACATCGCCTCGGCGGCGGGATTCCACGCGGTGATGTGAAGGTCGCGGTCCCACTCGATCACGGCGAGCGGCGTGCGCTCGAAGTGCAGCCGCAGCTTCTGCGACGAGAGCATCTCCGCCTGCTGCGCCTTCATCCGCTCGGCCACTTCCTCGGCGAGCGCGGTGTTGGCTTCCCGCAGCAGGTTGCGCTCCTTCTCGAGCTCTATCGTGAGCAGCTCCCGCGCGCGCCGCGTGGTGAGCGAGTCCACGAGCGAGACGTGGACGCGGTTGTGCACGTACGGCAGCATCGTGGCGAGGATGAGGATCATCCCCGAGAGGAACATCTGGTTGCGGTCGCCCGAGGCGCCGAGCATCACCGCGAGCGGCACCAGGCCGAGGAAGGCGGTGATCTTGTAGGCGTAGCGGTGCGGGGCGTAGTAGGCGACGGCGCCGGTCATGAGGAGCATCACCAGCATCACCACCGTGAGGCGCTGGACCATGCGCGAGGAATCCGGCAGCAGGATCGTGCCGATCGCCATCCAGCAGGCGCCGGCGAGGATGGTCCCGGCGATGAAGCGATCTTCCCAGACCTGCATGCGATCGCCCTGCGGGTTCGCGTGGTTGAACCCCTTGTAGAGCAGGTAACGCCCGATCGCCACCCCGGTGACGCACACGAACCAGGCGAACAGCGGGGGATTGGCCAGGTCCTCCCAGAGGATCGCGCCCAGGATGAAGATGACGAGGAGGGTGGCGAGGTGTCCGACGAGCGAAAAGCGGAACAGCAACCGCAGCTGCTCGAGCTGCAGCAGCGGATGGTCCTCGCAGGGCGCTTCGGCCACCGCGGTCGTATCCGGGTTCAAACGTCCACGGGCCCGCAGGAAAGGTGCTCAGCCAGTGTAACATTCAACGTGGGCCAGATCCGCAGTCTTCCAGAGCTCCTGATCAACCAGATCGCCGCGGGCGAGGTGGTCGACCGGCCCGCCGCGGCCCTGAAGGAGCTGCTCGAAAACAGCCTCGATGCGGGGGCGCGCTCCGTTTCGGTGGAGCTCGCGGAAGGGGGCGTGCGCCGCATGCGCGTCGCCGACGATGGCGCCGGCATCGACCGGGACGATCTCCCCCTGGCCGTCGCGCGCTTCGCCACCAGCAAGATCGCCACCCTCGAGGATCTCGAAAGCGCCGCCACGCTGGGTTTTCGCGGCGAGGCGCTCGCGTCCATCGGCGCCGTCGCACGCCTGGCGATCGCGAGCCGGCGCGCGGGCGAGCGGCATGCGTGGCGCATCGCGTGCGAGGCGGGAGTGGTCTCGGGCGTGGAGCCCGCGGCGCTTGCGGCCGGCACGACGATCGAGGTCGAGGACCTCTATTTCAATACGCCGGCGCGGCGCAAGTTCCTGAAGAGCGAGACCACGGAATTCGCGCGCTGCGACGAGGCGTTCGCCCGCATCGCCCTGTCACGCCCCGCGGTGGCGTTCGCGCTGTCGCACAACGGCCGGCGCGTGGCCCACCTTCCGCCGGAAGAACCCCGTGCGCGCGCAGCGCGGCTGGTGGCGCAGGACTTCGCCGATTCCGCGGTCGAGGTGCTCGCGGAAAGCGCACGGCTGCGCCTCACCGGACTCGCCGCGGCGCCGGGCTTCACGCGGCCCAATCGCGATGCCCAATACCTTTATGTGAACGGCCGCTTCGTCCGCGACAAGGTCATCGCCCATGCCTTGCGCGAAGCTTACGCCGACGTCATGCACCATGACCGGCACCCCGCGTACGTGCTCTTCCTCGAGATCGATCCCGCGCTCGTGGACGTGAACGTCCATCCCGCCAAGAGCGAGGTGCGCTTCCGCGAATCCAACGCCGTGCACCAGTTCGTCTTCCACGCGCTCTCTCGCGCCCTCGCCACCAAAACCGGGACGTACCCCATTTCCCGCGGGGAGGAAGAGCGTTCCGCTATGCGGGAAATGGGGTACGTCCCGAATTTCCAGCCGGCGCTGGCGATGGCGCAGCCGCGGGCGAGCTACGAGCAGATGTTCGCCACGGCGCTCGCGGACGAGCGTGCGGCGCCGGCGATGCCCCAGGCGAGCCCGGCGCTGGGATATGCGCTCGCGCAGCTGCACGGCGTGTACATCCTCGCGCAGTGCGAGACCGGGCTCGTGATCGTGGACATGCACGCCGCGCACGAGCGCATCGTGTACGAAGGCCTCAAGGCGCAGCTCGATGCGGCGAAGCTGCCGTCGCAGCCGCTGCTGGTGCCGATCGCCATGACCGCGACACCCGAGGAGATCGAGGAGGCGCAGGGGGCGCGCGCGGAGCTGGAAAGCCTCGGCTTCGACGTGGCCGCCTCGGGACCGCGCGAGCTGCTGATTCGCGCCGTGCCCGCGCTGCTCGCGGACCTGGACACGCAGGGCCTGTTGCGCTCGGTCCTGCGCGAGATGCACGAGTTCGGCGCGAGCCGGGCGCTGGTCGAGCGCCGCAACGAGCTCCTGTCGACGATGGCGTGCCACGCGGCGGTGCGTGCCAATCGCGCCCTCACCATTCCGGAAATGAACGCGCTGCTGCGGCAGATGGAGGAGACCGAGCGCTCGGGCAGCTGCAACCATGGGCGTCCCACGTGGATGCGCTTCGACATGCCGGAGCTCGACCGCCTCTTCATGCGCGGGCGGTGAAGGCGGTCTTCGTCCTCGGGCCCACGGCGAGCGGCAAGAGCGCGGTGGCGCTCGCCCTGGCGCGACACTTCCCCGCCGAGATCGTGAGCGTGGATTCTGCCGCGGTCTATCGTGGCCTCGACATCGGCACGGCCAAGCCGGATGCAAGCGAACGCGCCGCCGCGCCGCACCACCTCATCGATGTCATCGATCCCACCGATGCCTATTCGGCCGGCCGCTTCCGCGACGACGCCTTGCGGCTCGCCGGCGAGATCCACGCGCGCGGCCGCCTGCCGATCTTCGCCGGCGGCACGATGCTGTATTTCAGCGCGCTCACGCGGGGACTCGCGGACCTGCCGCGTGCGGATGCGCAGTTGCGCGCGGACATCGAGGCGCGCGCCGCGAAGGAAGGCTGGACAGCGCTGCACGCGGAGCTTGCGCGTGTCGATCCGGCGAGCGCCGCGCGGATCGAGCCCGCCGATTCGCAGCGCATCCAGCGCGCGCTCGAGGTTCACGCGCTCGCGGGCGAGCCGCTCTCGACCCTGCAGGCGCGGCGTGAGGCCGTGACGCTGCCGTTCACGCCGCTACGCGTGGCCCTGGAGCCTTCCGATCGCGCCGCGCTGCATGAGCGAATCGCGCAGCGCTTCCGCGCCATGCTCGATGCAGGGCTCGTCGATGAGGTCGCGGCCCTGCGCACGCGCTACGCGTTGCACGAAGGGCTGCCGGCGATGCGCGCCGTCGGCTACCGGCAGGCGTGGCAGACCCTCGCGGGAGAGGCGCCGCGGGAGACGCTGGCAGACCGGGGCATCGCCGCCACGCGCCAGCTCGCCAAGCGGCAGCTCACGTGGCTGCGCGCGATGGCACAGCCGGGCCACGATGGCTTCGCGCCGCCGGAACGCTTCGACTGCCTGGAACCTGCGCTCGCCGAGCGCATCGCCGCGCGCGTGGCGCGCTTCCTGGATCAGTCCTCTTCGCCGTGATACTTGAAGCTCAGCTTGAGCTTCACGCGGTAGACGAGGTTGGTGCCCTCGACCTTCACGTCGAGCTTGTCGACCTCGGCCACGCGGATGTCGCGCAGGCTGCGTGAGGCGGTCTCGACCGCGTTGCGCGCGGCCTCCGCCCATGAGTTGGGGCTGGTGCCCACGAGGTCGATGATCCTGTAGACAGCGGACGACTCGGATTGCTGGCCCTTCGACTTCTTCGCCATGGATCCTCCAGAGGGGGGGTGCTGCCCGCGTGGCAGCCTCCTCAATATAACCTAGCGCGTGTCGCGGACCGTCACGCGCGCGGCGCCCTCGGAGAACGCGATGTCGAGTGCATCGCCCGTTGCGAGCGCGCGGCTCGCGAGGACAACGTGCCCGTTCGCATCGCGCACGATCGCGTAGCCGCGCGCGAGCACCTGCGTGGGATCGAGGTGCACGAGCGCCGTACGCGCCGCGGCAAGGCGGCGTGCGCGCAGGTCGGCGCCTCGCGCGAACGCGGCATGCAATCGCTCGCGCGCGCGCTCGAGCTCGCGACGGTGACTGTCCACGCTGGCCGCCGCACGACGCAGGCGCCGCGCGGCCTGCAGCAGCCGTTCGCGATCGCGCGCGAGGCGCTGCGCCGGCGTGAGCAGCCGTCGCGAGACGCTATCCAGCCGCTGCGTGCGCGTCTCGACCATCCGCCGCATGTCGCGCGCAAGCCGCCGCGCGAGACCCGCGACCGTTTCCCGGCGCCGCTCCACGATGTGCTGCGCGTCGCGCGCGAGGCGCC
>DATMJE010000022.1:0-11610 GCA_035553995.1 Usitatibacter sp.
CTCGACATGTCGCTGCCCGCCGGCCGCTTCTTCTAGCGCCGTGGATATCCTCTCCGGGCTGATGCACGGCTTCGCGGTGGCGCTGACACCGGGCAACCTCGGCATGTGCGTGCTGGGCGTCCTGCTCGGCACCATCGTGGGGGTGTTGCCGGGGCTGGGACCCCCCGCGACCATCGCGATGCTGCTGCCGCTCACGTTCCGCATGGATCCCACCGGAGCCATGATCATGCTGGCCGGCATCTATTACGGCGCCAAGTACGGCGGCTCGACCACTTCCATCCTGCTGAACATCCCCGGCGAATCGGCTTCGGCCGCCACCTGCTTCGACGGCTACCAGCTCGCGCGCAAGGGCCGCGCCGGGCCCGCGCTCGGCATGGCGGCGATCGCGTCGTTCATCGCGGGCACGTTCGGCGTGGTGGCGCTCATGCTCGTGGCACCGCCGCTCGCGAAGGTCTCGCTCGCCTTCAGCTCGCCGGAGTACTTCGGCCTCATGGCGATGGGACTCGCGATGGTGGTCCTGCTCTCGGGCCATTCGCTGGTGAAGGGCCTGCTGTCGATGCTGCTCGGGCTGTGGATCGCCGGAATGGGCACCGATCTTTTCAGCGCGACGTCGCGCTTCACGTTCGGCCGTGCGGAGCTCCTCGGCGGCATCGATTTCGTCGTGGTCGCGATCGGCGTCTTCGCGGTGGGCGAGGTCATGGCCAACCTCGAGCCCACGGAGCCCGGCGCGATGCTCCCCGTGCCCAAGGGGCTGCGCAACCTCATGCCCACCTGGCAGGACATGAAGGACTGCCGCTTCGCGTTCGTGAACGGCTCCGTGCTCGGCTTCATCGTCGGCATCCTGCCCGGCGCGGGATCGACGATCGCCTCGTTCCTTTCGTACGGCATCGAGAAGGCCGTCTCGAAGCATCCGGAGGAATTCGGCAAGGGCGCGATCGAAGGCGTCGCCGCACCCGAGGGCGCCAACAACGCGGAGACCGCGGGCGCGCTCGTGCCGCTGCTCACGCTCGGCATTCCCGGCAGCGGGACCACGGCCATGCTGCTCGCGGCACTCGTGTTGTGGGGCTTCAAGCCCGGCCCGCTCTTCATCGACGAGAGCCCGGCGCTCTTCTGGGGGCTGGTGGCGAGCATGTACATCGGCAACGTGCTGCTGCTGTTGCTCAACCTGCCGCTCGTGGGCGTGTTCGCCCAGCTGCTCAAGCTGCCGCACTACGCGATGTATCCCCTCATCCTCGGCGTCTCGATCGTGGGCGTGTATTCGAATTCGTCGAGCGTCTTCGACCTGGGCCTCCTCACGCTCTTCGGCCTCGTGGGCTACGCGATGCGCAAGCTCGATTTCCCCACCGCGCCGATGATCCTGGGGCTGGTGCTGGGCGACAACATGGAGAAGGCCCTGCGCCAGTCGCTCATGATGTCGCAGGGAAACCTTTCGATCCTGGTATCGCGGCCCATTTCCGCGGGGCTGCTCGCGGTGGCAGTGCTGCTGCTGGTGGTGCCGCTCTTCAAGCGCCTCAACGCCACGCGCGTGCAGATCATCGACCAGGCGGAAGGATAGGACGCCCTTGCCGCAATCGATGGGCGACAGCAACCCGGAACGGAGGAATCGATGCATCACGCAAGAGTAGCCCTGGCCGTATGGCTCGCGGCGGCCCTCGCCCTGCCGGGCCTCGCCGCCGCGCAGTGGAAGCCCACCAAGCCGATCGAGGTCGTCGTCCATACGGGCCCCGGCGGCGGCAACGACGTGCTCGCCCGCTCCATCGCGCAGATGCTCGAGAAGGAGAAGCTCTTGCCGGTGCGCATGAACGTCGTCAACAAGCCGGGCGGCAATGGCGCCGTGGCGGCGGCGTACCTGAAGGAGAAGGCGGGCGACACGCACGTCATCGGGCTCATCACCAGCGTGTGGATCGCGACACCGCTCGTGAGCAAGGAAGCCACCGTGACGCTCAAGGACCTCACGCCGATCGCGCGCCTCATGCTCGAGCCCGCGGTGTTCGCCGTGCGCGCCGACTCGCCGTACAAGACGCTGCGCGAGTTCATCGATGCCGCGAAGGCGCACCCGGGACAGTTGAAGCAGTCCGGCGGCTCGCTCACCTCGCGCGACAACCTCGCGCACCAGACGCTGCAGCAGGCGACCGGCGCCAAGTGGGCCTTCGTCTCGTTTCCCGGCGGCGGCGAGCGTATCGCAGCGCTCCTGGGCGGCCACGTGGACATGATGATCATCGAGCCGCAGGAAGCGGGCGAGCACATCCGCGCGGGCAAGATGCGCGCGCTGGCGCAGATCTCGGACCATCGCCTGCCGGGCTACGCGAACGTGCCGACGCTCAAGGAGGCGGGCTTCGACGTCTCGCTCGCCCCGCAGATCCGCGGTGCGGTGGCGCCTCCCGACGAGCCGAAGGAAGTCATCGCCTACTGGGAAGAACTCTTCGCGAGGCTCGTGCAGACGCCCTCCTGGAAGAAGTACCTCGCCGACAACCAGGTCGAGGAGGGCTACCAGAACGCGGCCGATTTCACGCGCTCGATCGCGACCATCGAGGCGGAGCTGCGGCCGCAGCTGCAGCAGGCGGGCGTCAAGCTCGCGCGCTGAACACGGCGCGAGGAAATGAGGTCAGACTCGTTGTAGCCCATGGAGTCCGGTCCCATTCGATCCCGCCTGCTCACCGCCGTGCTGCTGCTCGCGTGCGGCCCGTCCCATGCCGCGCCGGATCCCGAGTTCGACGCGTGCGTGAACGAGCTGCGCACCGAGGCGCTCGCAGCCGGCATCCGCCATCGCACCTTCAACCGCGCGATGAGGGGGGTGCAGCCGGATGCCTCGGTGATCGAGGCGATGGAGACGCAGCCGGAATTCGAGACGCCCGTCTGGGATTACCTCGCCCGCCTCGTGGACGAGAAGCGCATCGCCGAGGGCCAGGCGCGGCTCGCACAGTGGGCGCCGGTGCTGGACCGCATCGAGCAGCAGTACGGCGTCGATCGCCACATCGTGGTGGCCGTATGGGGCGTGGAATCCGACTACGGCCGCATCATGGGCAACCGCCCGCTGGTGCGCTCGCTCACCACGGCTTCCTGCTACGGCGAGCGGCAACGCTTCTTCCGCGGCGAGCTGCTCGCTACGCTGCAGATCATCCAGGGCGGCGACATGAAGCCCGAGGCGCTGCGCGGCTCGTGGGCCGGCGCCTTCGGCCAGACGCAGTTCATGCCGAGCACCTTCCAGCGCATGGCGGTGGACTTCGACGGCGACGGCAAGCGCGACCTCGTGGCTTCCGTGCCCGATGCGCTGGGCTCCGTCGCCAACTTCCTGCGCGTCTCGCACTGGACGCCCGGCGAGCCATGGGGCTACGAGGTGAAGATTCCCGCCGCCTACGATGGCCCTTCGGGCCGGCACCAGCGCGAGCCGTTGGCCGCGTGGCGTGAGCGCGGCATCGTGCGCGTCGACGGCCGGCCCCTGGAAGGAGAAGGTGATGCAGCGCTGTTGCTGGTCGCGGGCACGCGGGGCCCCGCATTCCTGGTGTTTCCCAACTTCGATGCGATCCATGCGTACAACCGCTCGGAAGCCTACGCGCTCGCGATCGCACACCTCGCCGACCGGCTGAAGGGCGGCGGCCCGATCGTCGCCGCGTGGCCGGTCGAGGATCCGATCCTGTCGCGCACCGAGCGCCGCGAGCTGCAGCAGCACCTCATCGATCTCGGCCTGCTCGAGGGCGACGCGGACGGCATCGTGGGCTCGCGCACCACGGCCGCGGTGAAGGCCTTCCAGGCATGGAACGGCATGCCGCCCGATGGCTACGCCAGCGCGCGCGTGCTGAAGGCCCTGCGCGAGGCACCGCCGGGCTTTACCGGACCTCCCGCGCCGCCATCCGTGGCGACGCTCGGCGAGCCCGTGCCGCCGCCTGCGACGGCCGGTGCTGCCGCGGTGCCGCAAGCGGCTTCGAACTAGGGATTTCCGGAAGAGGCCGGCCCGACCGCTCGCCCGGCGCGGCCATTTGTCCACGATGGCTGGACAAAAGTCCCCATGCGGAGGGTACAATGGGGCATGGCGAATCCCTTCGATCTGCCTCACCAGCGGCTTGCGGCACCGGAACGAGCCGCGCTCACGTTCATGGCCTCGACCTTCCGCGCCCACGACGAGGCGACGAGGACCCATCGGCCGCGCGCCGAGCAAGTGAAGCTTCTCAAGGAGTCGCGCCGGCTCATCAAGCAGCTTTCGGAGCGGCTCGCGCACGAGGTCCAGGAGCGCACGCTGATGGTGGAGTTGTTCGAGCTCATCGAGCGTGGCATGCCCGCTACCGCGACGGACGTGCTGGCACTGCAGTATGCCGTGCCCCTCAAGACCGTCGCGCAGTGGCTCGACACTTCGCCGAAGACGCTTTCGCGCCGCCGCGCGGGCCTGCTGGGCCGCACCGAGAGCGACGTGGCGCTGCGTTTCGGTCGCGTCTTCGAGCAGGCGCGCGAGGCCTTCGGGACGGAAGAGGCCGCCCGCGAGTGGCTCACCTCGGCGCAGCCCACCCTCGACAGCGCCGTGCCCGTGGCCCTGCTGCGCACCGAGCTGGGCGCGCGCCAGGTCGAGCGAGCGATCGAGCTCATCGACTACGGCGATTACGTCTGAGGCGTGCGGGCGTATCGCCTCGTCAAGACGAGATACGTGGCGGCGGTGCTCGCCGGCGATGGCGCGAGCTTTCGCCACGGCGCGCGGTGGAACAGCCCTGGCGATCGGGCGGTCTACGCAGCCGAGAATCGCGCACTGGCCGTGATCGAGTCGCTCGCGCACGTGCCGCGGCTGGTCGGCCTGCCGCCCCATACGATGGTGCAACTCGAGATCCCGAAGGAGCTCATCGAGCGGCCGATCGATGCGCCCGCCGCGAGTGACGCAGCGGCCGCGGTGGCCTTCGGCTCGAAGTGGTTTCGCGAGCAGCGCTCCGTCGCGCTCGTCGTCCCCTCGGTGATCGTCCCCGAAGAGGCGAACATCATCATCAACGCCGCTCACCCCGACGCCGGCAAGGTGGCCGTGGTCGCGCAGGTCGACTATCCCCTCGACGATCGCCTGAAAGTGCTCCTGGGGCGGCGTTGATCGGATGGGGATGCAACGGGCCCGGTACGCATTGAAGTCTCAAGCCTCGTCGGCAAGCCGCACCACCAGCCCTTCATCCCCGCGCAGCGCGATGTTCCCCTTCACCCGCTCGCCCGCGCGATCGAGCAAGGTCGAGAGCACGATGGTGCCCGGTGGTGCGCCCGCTTCGCGATGCAGCACGTGCCCGCGCGCGCCGAGGTTGAGCGCCACGAGGAACGAGCATTCGCCCTTGCGGCCGCGGCGCACGTAGGCGAGGACGTCGCCATCGGCCTCGATGGGCTCGAGGCGTCCGACTTCGATCGCGGGCTCGCCGCGCCGCAGCGCGATGAGGCGCCAGTAGAGCGTGAGGATCGACGTGGGATCGTCGCGCAGCGCTTCCACGTTCACGCGCGCGAAGTCGTCCGCGATGGGGAGCCATGGCTCGCCAGTCGTGAAGCCGGCTTTCTCGCCGCGGCTCCATTGCATCGGCGTGCGCTCGGGATCACGCCCGAGGCCCTTGCCCGGAACGTTCTTCTCGAACGGGTCCTGCACGCGCTCGGGCGGGATCGGCACGTCGTGCATGCCGATCTCGTCGCCGTAGTAGAGCGTGGGCGTGCCGCGCAGCGTGAGCAGCAGCATCGCGGCCACGCGTGCCTGCGCCGGCCCGCAGCGCGACGCGATGCGATGCTGGTCGTGGTTGCCGAGCACCCAGTTGGGCCACGCGCCATCGGGCAGCGCGCCTTCGTATTCGCGGATCAGGCCCGCGATGTGGCGCGCGTCCCACTTCGCGTTGATGAGCTGGAAATTGAACGGCAGGTGCGCGCCCTTCAGGTCCGTGCCGCCGTAGTACTGCACCAGCTTCTCGATCGGCAGGTAGATCTCGCCGATGAACATGCGGTCGGTGTATTCGTCGAGCAGGCCGCGCATGCGCTTCACGATGCCGTGCACCTCGGGCCGGTCGGTGGTGTACACGGGAATGAGCTGCTGGTAGGGATCCCTGCCCGGCGCCCAGTCGGGATTCGGCGGGTTGTCGCGGAACTGGTCGTCCTTGATCAGGTGCCACAGGACATCGACGCGGAAGCCGTCGACGCCGCGGTCGAGCCAGAAGCGCAGCACGTCCATCATCGCGTCGACCACTTCGGGGTTGCGCCAGTTGAGGTCCGGCTGCTCGGGAAGGAACGCGTGGTAGTAGTACTGGCCGGTCGCGGGATCGAGCTGCCAGGCGCTGCCGCCGAAGCACGACAGCCAGTTGTTGGGCGGTCCGCCGCCGGGCGCGGGATCGCGCCAGATGTACCAGTCGCGCTTCGCGTTGTCGCGTGAAGCGCGCGATTCGACGAACCAGCGGTGCTGGTCGGAGCTGTGGTTGGGCACGAAGTCGAGGATCACCTTGAGCTCGCGCGCATGTGCTTCGGCCACCAGCCGGTCGAAGTCCGCGAGCGTGCCGAAAAGCGGGTTCACGCCGGTGTAGTCGGCGACGTCGTAGCCGAAGTCCTTCATCGGCGAGGGATAGATGGGCGAAAGCCACACCGCGTCCACGCCCAGCCATCGGAGGTGATCCAGGCGCGCGATGATGCCGGGCAGGTCGCCCACGCCGTCGCCGTTCGAGTCCATGAACGAGCGCGGGTAGATCTGGTAGATGGTGCCGCGTTGCCACCACAGGTACGCCGGCCGCACGCCGCGGGATTCTCCGCCCTCGCGCGGTATTCCTGCCTTCATGTCGTTCATGTCGCGTCCTCGCTGCGTGCACGCGGCGCCAACGCCACCGCGCAATGTCCTGGAAAGTGCCAGCCGCGCTCCTCGTTTTCCACGACCGGCGTGCCGCCCCCGCCATAGCGCGGGTCCTCGCTGGACCAGATCGTCTCCCAGCGCATGTCCCCGGGAGGTGCCAGCAGCGGCTCGGGCGCGTGGACGAGGGCGAGATCGAGGCCGAGGTTCACCACCAGCAGCCGATCGCCGGCCTCGTGGAAGAAGCGCAGCACGAAGGCCTCGGGGCCCAGCACGGCACCGTCCACGCCGCCGGCACGCTGCGCGCTGAACGCCGGATCCTTGCGGCGCAACTCGAGCAGGTCGCGATGGAACGCGAGCATCGGCGCATGGCTTTCGCACTCGGACCAGTCGAGCCTGCAGCGCTCGAAGGTCGAGGGATCGGACGGGTCCGCCAACTGGTCCTTCATGCCCGATTCGGCGATGCTCGGGAACTGCGCGAGGAATTCGCAGCGGCCGCGGCGCACCGCTTCCGCGAGTTGCTTCTTGTGGTCGGCGAAGTAGAGGAAGGGCGCCGAAGCCGCGAACTCCTGGCCCTGGAAGAGCATGGGCGTGCCGGGTGCGAGCAGCGTGAGCGCGGTCATCGCACGGAAGCGTCCGGGTGCCGCGATCTCGTGCGTGCGCAAGCCGAGCGCGGAGTTGGCGATCTGGTCGTGGTTCTGGATGTAGTTCACGAACGCCGCGGGAGGCAGCCCGATGCCCGGCGTGCCGCGCCGCTTCTTCTGCCAGGCGAAGCGCTGGCCCTGGTAGAGGTAGCCGTACTTGACCGCCGAGATGAACTCCTGCGGCGTGCCGAGATAATCGCTGTAATACGCCTCGTTGCGTCCTGCGAGCGCAACATGGGCGCTATGGTGGAAATCGTCGTTCCAGAGCGCGTCCATGCCGAGGCCTCCGGCTTCCACCGGACGCACGAGCTTCACGTGCTGCGGCTCGTTCTCGGCCACGACGAGCGTCGCACGCCCGCCCGCGGCCGCGCGCACCCGCGCCGTCATCTCCTGCATCACGTTGACCGGCGACGCGTCGAAGATCTGCTGCGTGGCGTCGAGGCGCAGCCCGTCCATGTGGAACTCGTCGATCCAGTAGCCCGCATTCGCGATGAAGAACTCGCGCACCGGCCCGCTCGCCGGACCGTCGAAATTGAGCGGATCGCCCCACTCGTTCTCGTAGCGGTCGCTGAAATACTCGGCGGCGAACTCGGTGAGGTAATTGCCGTCGGGACCGAGGTGGTTGTAGACCACGTCGAGGATCACCGCGATGCCGGCGGCGTGGGCGCGATCCACGAAGCGGCGCAGGTCGTCGGGCGCCCCGTAGAGGTGCGTCGGTGCGAAGAGATCGACGCCGTCGTACCCCCAGCCGAAGCGCCCGGGAAATTCCGCCACCGGCATCAGCTCGATCACCGTGATGCCGGTCTCGGCGAGGTGCGCGAGCTTGCCCGCCGCGGCCTCGCAGGTGCCTTCGCGCGTGAAGGTTCCGATGTGCATCTCGTACACGACTTGCCCGGCGAGCGCGACACCGCGCCATGCCCTGTCGTTCCATGCGTAGCGGGAAGGATCCACCACCTGCGAGGCTCCGTGCGGGCCTTCGGGCTGGAAGCGCGACGCGGGATCCGGAAAGGCGTTCGCCCCGTCGAGCCGATAGCGATAGCGCGTGCCGTCGGCAGCGGCGCCCACGATGCCCGAAAAGTAACCGTTTCCTTCGCTCGCCAGCGCGTGCGCGCCGGTGGTGCCCTCGACCACCACATCGACGCGCTCGCAACGGGGAGCCCAGACGCGGAAATGCACGCCGCGGCCGGGCTGCACCTCGGCGCCTACGGGCAGGCGGCGGACGGTTGGGCGATGCGTATCGGGACTCAAGGCGGGTTCGACAAGCGGCCGCGCCCGGGATTCCATGGCGATTCCGGGGGTCTGAGACGTCACGGGACCCCACCGGTTGAAATGCGCCGCCGCGGCCGCATTGTTCCGAAATGACTACTTCACTGCACGTCGTATGCCCGCACTGCAATACCACCAACCGCGTCTCGCGCGAGCGGCTGGCGGAAGCGCCCGCCTGTGGCCAGTGCAAGGCGCCCTTGCTGCCCGCGGCACCCGTGGACCTTACCGGCGCCAGCTTCGAGCGGCAGGTCGCGGTGAGCGAGGTCCCCATCGTGGTCGATTTCTGGGCCGCCTGGTGCGGGCCGTGCAAGATGATGGCGCCGGCATTCGCCGCGGCGGCGGCACAGCGTGCACCGAACGTGCGCTTCGGCAAGCTGGATACCGAGGCGCACGGCGAGATCGCGGCGCGCTTCGGCATCCGCAGCATTCCCACGCTGATCGCGTTCCGGGACGGGCGTGAAATCGCGCGCCAGTCGGGTGCGCTCGGCCTACCACAACTCCTCCAGTGGATCGATTCCAATGTCGCGTCATAACGATCCGACCGCCCTCATGTGGGCGCAGGCCTGCGAGATCCTCGCCCAGGCCGACCGCATGCACCAGCAATTCTTCCGCCTCACGTCGCAAAGCCGCACGCAGGCGACCTGGGAGCCGCCCGCCGACGTGTTCGAGGACGAGAACGAGGTGCTGGTCGTCGTGGCGTTGCCCGGCGTCGCCCCCGAGCGCGTGCAGGTCGCCAGCGAGGGCGGGGCGCTCGTCGTGCGTGCCGAAAGGCCGCATCCCTTTCGCGGACCGCGCCAGGCGGTCCGGCAGGTCGAAATCCCGTATGGCTACTTCGAGCGCCGCATCGCGTTACCGCCGGAAACGCTCGAGCTCACGTCGCACGAACTCACCAACGGCTGCCTGATGCTGCGCTTGCGCAAGCAGCGCTAGAGGAACCCCATGACCGAACCCAATACCCGTCCCGACGGCGTGAACGCCGACGGTGGCGCCCCGCAGCGCGTGGACCAACCCGCCAACGAGCCGAACGCGGCCACTCCCGATGCGACGAACGTGCGGCCGCTGCCGGCCGACGCGCTGATCATCCTGCCGGTGCGCAACGTGGTGCTCTTCCCGGGCCTCATCGTGCCGCTCGCCGTGGGCCGCGAGCGCTCGCGGGCGGCCGCACAGGAGGCGGTGCGCCTGCAGCGGCCCATCGGCATCCTGCTGCAGACCAAGCCGGACGTCGAAGATCCCACGCCCGAGGACCTCCACTGGGTCGGCACGACGGCCACGGTGCTGCGCTACATCACCATGCCCGATGGCACGCACCACGCCATCTGCAAGGGCGAGCAGCGCTTCCGCGTGCTGCAGTTCCTCGAGGGTTGGCCGTTTCCCGTCGCGCGCGTGCAGTACATCGAGGACGCGAGGACCGACGATACCGCGATCGAAGGCCGTGCGGTGGCCCTGCGTGCGCGTGCGACCGAGATCCTGCAGCTCCTGCCGCAGATCCCGGAAGAAGTCGTCAACGCCTTCCAGGCGCTCGAAGGTCCGTCCGCGCTCGCCGACTTCATCGCCGGGATGATGGACGTCACCGCCGAGGAAAAGCAGGCGCTGCTGGAGACCTTCGATCTCGAAGCGCGCCTCGACAAGCTCCTCGACATGCTTTCCCATCGCATCGAGGTGCTCAAGGTCTCGAAGGAGATCGACGAGCGCACGCGCGAGTCCCTCGGCGACATGAACCGCAAGGCGCTGCTGCGCCAGCAGATGCGCCAGATCCAGAAGGAGCTGGGCGAGGGCGAGGAAGAGGGCGCCGCCGAGATGGAGGAGCTCGAGAAGCAGGTCGCCGAAGCCGGCATGCCCGAGGAGGTCGAGAAGCACGCGCGCAAGGAGCTGAAGCGCCTGGCACGCATGCCCGAGGGGCAGGGCGAGCACGGCATGATCCGCAGCTACCTCGAATGGCTGACGGAGCTGCCGTGGAAGAAGGAGCCCGCGCCCGCGATCGACATCAACGAGGCGCGCCGCGTCCTCGACGACGACCATTACGGCCTCGACAAGATCAAGCGCCGCATCCTCGAGTACCTCGCGGTGCGCAAGCTGAATCCCGAGGGCCGCAGTCCCATCCTGTGCTTCGTGGGCCCCCCCGGGGTGGGCAAGACGTCGCTCGGCCAGAGCATCGCCAAGGCCACCGGTCGCAAGTTCGCGCGCGTGGCGCTGGGCGGCGTGCACGACGAGGCGGAGATCCGCGGCCACCGGCGCACGTACGTGGGCGCGCTTCCCGGCAACATCATCCAGGCGCTGCGCAAGGCGGGTACCGCCAATACCGTGATGATGCTGGACGAGATCGACAAGCTCGGCGCGGGCGGCTTCCACGGGGACCCCGCATCCGCGCTGCTGGAGGTGCTCGATCCGGAGCAGAACTCGACCTTCCGCGACAACTACCTCGCGGTGCCGTTCGACCTCTCGCGCGTGATGTTCGTGTGCACGGCCAACGTGCTCGATACCATCCCGGGGCCGCTGCGCGACCGCATGGAGATCATCCACCTTCCCGGCTACACGGCGCAGGAGAAGCTGCAGATCGCCAAGCGCTACCTGCTGCGCCGGCAGCTCGAAGCCGCGGGCCTCAAGACGGAGCAGTGCGATATCACGGACGACGCGCTGATGACGCTCATCACCGACTACACGCGCGAGGCCGGCGTGCGCAACCTCGAGCGCCACATCGGCGCGGCGCTGAGGAACGCGGCGATGCGCATCGCCGAAGGCGCCTCGGAAAAAATCGAGATCGCCGAAAAAGACCTGCACGCCATCCTCGGCGCGAAGAAATTCGAGAACGAGACCGCGCAGCGCACCTCGCTGCCGGGCGTCGCCACCGGGCTCGCCTGGACGCCGGGCGGCGGCCAGATCCTCTTCATCGAAGCCTCGAAGATGCCCGGCAAGGGCAACGTCGTGCTCACCGGC
>DATMJE010000023.1:0-2074 GCA_035553995.1 Usitatibacter sp.
CCGCCTCGACGCCGCCGCCGAGCTGCGCGGCCATCGTCTGCGCCCCAGGTCGTGTTCGAGCTCGGAATCCCGGTGCTGGGGATCTGTTATGGCATGCAGACGATGGCCGCGCAGCTCGGCGGCGGCGTCGAGGCGGGCAAGGTGCGCGAGTTCGGCTACGCCGAGGTGCGCCTGCGCGGGCACTCGCGCCTCTTCGAGGGCATCCAGGACCGCGCGAACGAGCGCGGCGAGGCGTTCCTCGACGTCTGGATGAGCCACGGCGACAAGGTGACGGCGATGCCGCCCGGCTTCAAGCTCATCGCCTCCAACGAGGCGTGCCCAATCGCCGGCATGGCCGACGAGGCGCGGCGCTTTTACGCGGTGCAATTTCATCCCGAGGTCACCCACACGAAGCAGGGCAAGGCGATCTACACGCGCTTCGTGCACGAGATCTGCGGCGCGGGCCCGAGCTGGAACATGCCGCAGTTCGTGCCGCAGGCGGTGGAGCGCATCCGCAGCCAGGTGGGCGAGGACGACGTGATCCTCGGCCTTTCGGGCGGCGTCGACTCGGCGGTGGCCGCCGCCCTCATCCACAAGGCGATCGGCGACCAGCTCACTTGCATCTTCGTGGACACCGGCCTGCTGCGCCTGGACGAAGGCGACCAGGTGATGGAAACATTCGCCCGGCACCTGGGCGTGAAGGTCGACCGCGTGAACGCGGCCGACGAATTCTTCGCGGCGCTCGCCGGCGTCTCCGATCCCGAGCAGAAGCGCAAGATCATCGGGCGGCTCTTCGTCGAGATCTTCCAGCGCGAGGCCAGGTCGGCTCCGAAGGCGAAATGGCTCGCCCAGGGCACGATCTATCCCGACGTGATCGAGTCGGCGGGAGCCAAGACCAAGAAGGCGGTGACGATCAAGTCGCACCACAACGTGGGCGGCCTCCCGGAATCGCTGCACCTGAAGCTCCTCGAGCCGCTGCGCGAGCTCTTCAAGGACGAGGTCCGCGCGCTCGGCGTGGAGCTGGGCCTGCCGCGCGAGATGGTCTTCCGCCATCCGTTCCCCGGCCCGGGGCTTGGCGTGCGCATCCTGGGCGAGGTGAAGCGCGAGTATGCGGAGCTGTTGCGCCGCGCCGATGCGATCTTCATCGAGGAGCTGCGCAACACGATCACCAGCGAGGGCGTCACCTGGTACGACCAGGTCGCCCAGGCTTTCGCCGTGTTCCTGCCCGTGCGCTCCGTGGGCGTGATGGGCGACGGCCGCACCTACGATTACGTGGTGGCGCTGCGCGCCGTGCAGACCACCGACTTCATGACCGCGGACTGGGCGCCGCTGCCGTACGAGCTGCTCGGGCGCGTCGGCAGCCGCATCATCAACGAGGTGCGCGGCATCAACCGCGTGACGTACGACATCTCGTCCAAGCCGCCCGCGACGATCGAGTGGGAATGACCCGAGTCATTGCACAGGAGGTTCCATGGACAGCATCAAGCCGCTCTTCACCGCAACCGCCACGTCCACCGGCGGACGCAATGGACACACGCAAGCCGACGACGGTGCGGTGGCCGTCGATCTTTCGGTGCCGAAGGCGATGGGCGGGCCCGGCAAGCCCAACACGGCTACACCCGAGCATCTCTTCGCGGCCGGCTATGCGGCGTGCTTCGGCGGCGCGCTCGACTACGTCGGCAAGCAGCAGAAGAAGAACGCGGCCGGTGCACGCGTGACGTGCGCGGTCTCGATCGGGCCGCGCGATGCCGGCGGCTTTGGCCTCGCGGTGAAGATGCGCGTGGAGGATTCCAGCCTGCCGCAGTCGGAGCTGGCCGCGCTGGTGAAGGAAGCGCACGAGAAGATCTGCCCGTACTCGCACGCCACGCGCAACAACGTCCCGGTGGAGTTCGAAGTCGTTGGCGGTTGAGGGCGCCGGGCTGGTCTGGTTCCGGCGCGACCTGCGCGACTTCGACCATGCCGCGCTCGCCGCGGCCCTTGCGGCGCACGATCGCGTGCATTGCGCGTTCGTGTTCGATACGGAGATCCTCGATCCTCTGCCGCGCGACGACGCCCGCGTAACCTTCATCCACGACTGCGTGGCCGAGTTGGACCG
>DATMJE010000024.1:0-3443 GCA_035553995.1 Usitatibacter sp.
GCGCTGCTCGCGCTGTGGCCGCTCGGTGCGGGCTTCATGCCGTGGCAGCTCGTCACCTACGGCTTCCTGCACGCGAGCCTCACGCACCTGCTCTTCAACATGCTCGGGCTTTATTCGTTCGGCTCGAGCCTCGAGCGCGTATGGGGACCGCGGCGCTTCCTCGCCTACTACTTCACCTGCATGGTGACGGCGGCGGTGACGCAGCTCGTCTTCGCACGCGTGACCGGTTCGTTCTATCCGACGGTCGGTGCATCGGGAGGCGTCTTCGGCCTGCTGCTCGCCTACGCGATGCTCTTCCCGCATCGCACGGTGATGCTCCTCATCCCGCCGATCCCCATGAAGGCGCCGGTGTTCGCCGTGGTCTACGGCGCGATCGAGCTCTTCCTCGGCGTGACCGGAACGCAGGAGGGTGTCGCGCACTTCGCGCACCTGGGCGGCATGCTGGGCGGGTTCGTGCTGCTTTCGACGTGGCGGCGCGGGAGGCGGTCGTAGAGCGCCCAACCGGGCACATAGCCCGGCCTCAGCGAGCCTTTCGCACGGCGCTCTTTCTCGAAATCTCTTGAAGGGCGGCCTCGCGTTCCTCGTGCTCGAACGCGGGCGCAAGTTGCTTTCGATCACGGACCGACAGTCCGAGCCTCCTGGCAATCGCATCCCAGTGGCTCACCGCTGTGCTGACCTCTCCGAGGATTTCCCGGGCGCGAGCAATCTTCAGGCCGAATCGGGGCAGTGCATGCATCGCGGCCGCGATGGTCGCATCCGGACCGGTGTCCAGGTCGATCCAGGTCTTGAGCGTTCGCTGCTTGTCCGGCGCGGGATTGAGGTCGAACGCCGGCGACAGGCGCCACTGGCCAAGATGGACGTGCAGAAACCCATGGTTGTGCAGGTGGTCGTCGAAGTTGCTTATCAGTACCGCGTAGACGATACGTCGCCACAACTCCTCGATGTCGTCGTTGGGCCTTGCGCCGCGCGTTCGGAGCTCGTCGGCGAATTCGGTATAGGCATGGGTGTCGTCGGCATTGTTCGCGCCGATGAACGTGCGCCCCGAATGGAACATGAGACGACGGGAGCCTTCCCGGTCGAAGCGGCGGATCACCGCCACGGGCCGGTCCGCCGCCATCACGACCCTCGCATCGGCCGTACGCAGCCCCGCCATTCGGCCCAGGACGAGGGCAAGAACTTCGCCCCGGACGACGTCGTGTCCGTCGGCCGATGCAGGAAACTTTCCGATCGCGAGCTGGCCGTCGTCGTCGATGACGGTGCACTTCGGGCGAAGGCCTCCCAGGGGAGATCCGCGCTCCAGCAGCAGCCGTAGGTCTGCTGCGGTTTCCGTTTGGTCATCCACGGCATTCGCAGCCCTGAGCAGGTGCTCGAGCTCGAGCAGCGGGGGCGCAACACGCTTTCCCGGACCAGGATCGGTGGCGAACGTCTCGCCGCCGTCCACGCTGAATCGCAGCGCGCCGGTGCGGCTCCCGTCGTGCACGTCCAACAGGTAATCGAGGTTGTTGGGATTGCCAAGTCCACGCTTGGCCCGATTGCGCATGATCACCTTGCGACCCCAGCCATCCGGCTCGCAGTCGGCGAAACATCCGAAGAACACATTGGGCCCCCTGCGTGGCGTGAAGTAGCCGGGGAGCAACGGCAATTCCGTGTCGATCTGGAAGCGCTTTTCGTTCGACAGCCACGCATCGTGGTAGGCGAACTGGCAAATCTCGCGTCCACGATCGTTGGTATAAACGAGCTCTCCCACCGGGATGTCCGGATCGAGGAAAACCTCCACCGCGGCTCTCATGACGATTTCGTCCGGCGTACGCGTTTGGGGAGATTTTCGGTTTCGATCAGCAGCCCGGCCTCGTCTCTCGCCGGATCGGCAAGAAGGGCCAGGTTGCGCGACAGACCCAATGCGTTGAGCGCCATGGCGTAGGCGGCCATGGAGACGGTCGGCACGCCTTTTTCGACCTGCGCATAAGTTCGCTTCGAAAGGCCGGTTCGCTCGAGCATCATGGAAACGGGGATACGGCGGCGACGGCGCGCAATGGCAATCCCCCGGCCAACGTCCTGGAGGTCGCGGAGCACAGCACGAGGCATTATTTGGGCAGCGCGCATAGGGATACTATAGTATCCCAAATACGCTGCAAGGCATTTTTCACTATCCCTAAACTGCCAAGGGCGGACCTCAATCCGCTGCGTGCCCCTCGATCCGCCGATCAGGCACGAACCAGATCGCGGCCACCAGGACGTAAAGGCCGAACGCGAGCCACCATTGCACGAACGCAAGCGGGATCGCGATCGCGTAGATGACCACGGAGATCTTGCCCTTGCGGTCATCGCGCAGCCGGCGCGCGATCTCCGAATCGGCCCCATGGATGGTGACGAGGCATTGCGTGAGCATCACGAACGCGAAGCCGGACATCAGCAGCACGACGCCATAGGCCGCCACCGGTAGCGCGGCGAAGTGGTTCTCGCTCATCCAGTCCGTGACGAACGGCACGAGGGATAGCCAGAAGAGCAGGTGCAGGTTCGCCCAGAGGATGGAGCCGTTCACGCGCTGCACGGCGTGCAGGAGGTGGTGGTGATTGTTCCAGTAGATGCCGACGTAGATGAAGCTCAGCACGTAGGCGAGGAACACGGGCCACAGGGGCACGAGCGCCGCGAGGTCGGTCCCATGCGGCACCTTCATCTCGAGGACCATGATCGTGATGATGACGGCGATCACGCCATCGCTGAACGCTTCGAGCCGGGATTTGGGCATTTGTCCGATCCGCAGGTGGGCTGACCGCGGGCATCTTGTCGTTTATGGCGAAAGCCGTAAAGTGACCGGCTCACTCGGCACAAAGGCTAATGTTCGCTCGCTACAAGGGTCTTGGTCCCAGACACCCGGAACTTGAAGGCACGGGAGCCAGCGTAGAGAGACTGCGCGAAGCCGTGCGATGTCTGCTTTCGGACAGAAGCAGACCTTATCTGTTTTGACCACGGCCTGATATCCGGACAAAATCCGCGTTATACGGACGCGTGTTATCCCGAAATCCACATAAATCTAGGGCGCACTACGAAGACCGGGACGTGACTACTTTCAAACGCATTGACGAAATCGACGACTTTCTCAGCTTCATGCTCGTTTACTGTCCAGATCGGTTTGTTCCGCGTCACAAGATGGATCTTGAGTCCGTCTTCGAAAATTTGAACCGCGGTGCCTTGGCCGTGCTAGTCGATCGGTGGTCGTCCGAGAGAGTGGCGGTATTCCTGAACTTGGCACAGCAGTCCTTGGCAGCGTACCGGAACGGGGACGCTCTCGGAGGCTCCAACTTAATCCAGGAGATGCAGGGCCTCATTAAGAGGTAGGACGTGCAGTGCGCCCTAACATCGCGTTCGGGGCGGCCCCCTTGGTGTTACCCGATAAAGTGAACAGGGCTGCCTAACAGCGAATGGCCGCTTCGGGGTCGAAA
>DATMJE010000025.1:0-7033 GCA_035553995.1 Usitatibacter sp.
GGCGAAGGCCGCCGCATGGGTGGCGTCCCCAAGGCGCTGATTCGCCTCCAGGGCGTTCCTCTCATCAACCGGCATCTCGTGGCTCTCAGCGGCGCGGGCGTGGACGAGGTCGTCGTCGTCACCGGGTTCGCACGGGAGGCGATCGAGCATGCGGTGAGCCCCTTCAGCATCCGCCTCGCCCACAACGAGCGCTGGCAGGAAGGCCAGCCGGGCTCCGTCCATGCGGGGCTCGCGGCGCTCGAAGGCCCGTTCGACGCGATCATGGTCGTGCTCGCCGACCAGCCGCTCATCGGCACCGGCGACCTGGTCGAGATGATCGGCGCCTTCAAGAAGCGTCCCGCGGGGCACATCGTGGTCCCCGTCGTGGACGGCCAGCGCGGCAATCCCATCGTGCTCGATGCGGAAGCGCGCGCGCTCATCCTCGCGGGCAGCGTCAACGCCGCCTGCCGGCAGTTGATCGAGCAGCACCCGGAAATCGTGCACGTGCACGAGACCGCCAACCCCCGATTCGTCACCGACCTCGACACCCCCGAGGACATGCAGCGGCTGGCCGGAAGCACCGGCTGGCGGCTGGAATTGCCCCCGATGGAGGCCGCCACCTTGTAGTTCCCGCAAACCCTGGGAGGAGCTTCTGCGATGATTCCGCGCGAGTTCGAGTACCACGCACCAACGACGGTGGCCGACGCGATCGGCCTGCTGGACCAGCTCGGCGACGACGCCAAGCTGATCGCCGGCGGCCACAGCCTGCTGCCCATGATGAAGCTGCGCTTCGCGCAGCCCTCCCACCTGGTCGACCTCGGGCGCGTTCCCGAGCTGAAGGGCATCCGCGAGGAAGGCGGCACGATCCGCATCGGCGCCATGACCACGGAAGCGGAGCTCATCAACTCGCCGCTGTTGCAGGCCAAATGCCCGCTGCTGGTCGAGGGTGCCAAGCTCATCGCGGACCCGCAGGTGCGCTACAAGGGCACGATCGGCGGCGACATCGCCCACGGCGATCCGGGCAACGACCATCCTGCCCTGATGCTCGCATTGCAAGCGTCGTTCGTGCTGCGCTCGGCGGCGGCAGAGCGCGTCGTGCCGGCGGAGAGCTTCTTCCACGGCACGTACGACACCGAGCTTCGGGCGGGCGAGATCCTCACCGAGATCCGCATTCCCGTCCCCGCGATCGGCACCGGCGCCTGCTACGCGAAGCTGAAGCGCAAGGTCGGCGACTTTGCCACCGCCGCTGCGGCGGTCACGCTGCGCATGCAAGGCAACAAGGTGCAGGAAGCCGCGATCGCTTTGACGAATGTCGGCGCCACGCCGCTCAAGGCCACCGCCGCCGAGGACAGCCTGCGCGGCAAGGCGCTCGACGACGCCGCGATCGCGGAAGCGGCGCGGCTTGCGATGTCCATCTGCGACCCGGTCCAGGACCAGCGCGGCGACGTCGAATACAAGACCGCGATGGCGGGCGAGATGACCCAGCGCGCGATCCGCACCGCGGCCGCGCGCGCCGCGAACTGAGGAGGCAGCCCATGGCCGCGAAGCAGACCGTTTCCTTCAAGCTCAATGGCAAGCCGGTCGACGTGGTGGTCGAACCGCGCGAGCTCCTCATCCACACGCTGCGCGAAAGGCTCGCGCACACCGGCCCGCACATCGGCTGCGAGACGTCGCACTGCGGCGCGTGCACCGTCGACCTCGACCGCATGTCGGTCAAGTCGTGCACGGTGCTCACCGTGCAGTGCCAGGGCGCCGACATCGTCACCATCGAGGGCATGGAGCAGGGCGGCGCGCTGCACGCGCTGCAGGAAGCCTTCAGCGAGCAGCACGGCCTGCAGTGCGGCTATTGCACACCCGGCATGGTGACGCGCGCTTATCGATTGCTGCAGGAGATTCCCGATCCCACGGAAGAGCAGATCCGCATGGGCATGTCGGGCAACCTGTGCCGCTGCACGGGGTACCAGAACATCGTGAAGGCCGTGCAGGCCGCCGCGCTCAAGCTCGCTGCGGCGAGGGAAGCCCCGCGCAAGGCCGCGGCGCCCGCGCCCGCACGCGAAGAAACCCCCACACCCGCCTGACCGGAGGAGAGGACCATGGCCGATATGGATGTGCTCGAGCGGCAGAAGAAGATCCAGGGACTGGGGGTGTCGCGGCTGCGCAAGGAGGACGCGCGCTTCATCCGCGGCAAGGGAACGTACGTCGACGACATCAAGCTGCCGGGCATGCTCTTCGGCAGCATCGTGCGCAGCCCCTTCGCGCATGCCCGCATCCGCGGCATCGACAAGTCGAAGGCGCTCGCGGTGCCGGGCGTGGTCGCCGTGCTCACGGCCGACGATCTCAAGCCCGTGAAGCTCCACTGGATGCCCACGCTGGGCGGCGACGTGCAGGCCGTGCTCGCCGACCAGAAGGTGTGCTTCCAGATGCAGGAAGTCGCCATGGTGATCGCGAGCGACCGCTACGCCGCGGCCGACGGGGCCGCCGCCGTGGAAGTCGATTACGAGGAGCTGCCCGCGATCGTCGATCCGCATCTCGCGATGGCGCCCGATGCGCCGGTGATCCGCGAGGACATCGCCGGCAAGGATGAGGTCGGCCACGGCAAGCGCACCCATCCCAACCATATCTTCACGTGGGAGGCGGGCGACAAGGCCGGCACGGACGATGCGTTCAGCAACGCCGCCGTCACGGTGAAGCAGGAGATGCTCAACCCGCGCGTGCACCCGTGCCCGCTCGAGACCTGCGGCTGCGTCGCCTCGTTCGACAAGGTCACCGGCCAGCTCACCGTGTACCTCACCTCGCAGGCCCCGCACCTCGTGCGCACGGTGGTCGCGATGCTGTCGGGCATTCCCGAGAGCAAGATCCGCATCATCGGCGGCGACATCGGCGGCGGCTTCGGCAACAAGGTCCCGGTCTATCCCGGCTACGTGGTCGCGATCGTGGCCTCCATCGTGACCGGCGTGCCGATCAAGTGGATCGAGTCGCGCATCGAGAACATCTCCACCACCGGCTTCGCGCGCGACTACCACTGCGTGGGCGAGCTCGCCGCGGACAAGGACGGCCGCATCAAGGCGCTGCGCTTCACCGCACTCGCCGATCATGGCGCGTTCAATTCGCACGTCTCCGCCACCAAGCTGCCCGCGGGCCTCTTCAGCATCTGCACCGGCTCGTACGACATTCCGCGCGCGTATTGCCGCGTCGATGCCGTGTATACGAACAAGGCGCCCGGAGGTGTCGCCTATCGCTGCTCCCTGCGGGTCACGGAGGCGGTGTACCTCATCGAGCGGATGATCGACGTGCTGGCGCAGAAGCTCGGCATCGACAAGGCCGAGATCCGGCGGCGCAACTTCGTGAAGGCGGAGCAGTTCCCGTACACGACGTCGCTCGGCTGGACGCTCGATAGCGGCAACTATCACGTGGCGCTGGAGAAGGTGCTGAAGGCGGTCGATTACGAGGGGCTCAGGCGCGAGCAGGCCGAGAAGCGCGCGCGCGGCGAGCTGATGGGCATCGGCATCTCGACCTTCACCGAGATCGTGGGCGCCGGGCCCACCAAGGTCTGCGACATCCTCGGCATCGGCCTCTTCGATAGCTGCGACATCCGCGTGAATCCGACGGGGAGCGCCATCGCGCGCCTCGGCACGATGAGCCAGGGCCAGGGGCACGCCACCACGTATGCGCAGATCATCGCGACCGAGCTCGGGCTTTCCTCGGACGAGATCCAGATCGAGGAGGGCGACACCGACAAGGCGCCCTATGGCGCGGGCACGTGGGGTTCGCGTTCCACGCCGGTCGCAGGTGCGGCGGCGGCGGTCGCGGCACGCAAGATCCGCGCGAAGGCGCAGAAGATCGCGGCTCACCTGCTGGAAGTGGGCGAGGGCGATCTCGAATGGGAAGTCGATCGCTTCAAGGTGAAGGGCAACCCGTCGCAGGCGAAGACCATGAAGGAGATCGCCATGGCGGCGCACACCAGCAACCTGCCGCCGGGCATGGAGAAGGGCCTCGATGCCACCGAGTACTACGACCCGCCCAACATGACGTTCCCGTTCGGGGCCTACGTCTGCGTCCTGGACATCGACCGCTTCACCGGCGAGACCAAGGTGCGGCGCTTCTATGCGCTCGACGATTGCGGCACGCGCATCAACCCGATGATCATCGAGGGCCAGATCCACGGCGGCCTCACCGAGGCGTTCGCGGTGGCGATGGGCCAGGCAGTGCCGTTCGACGAGAACGGCAACCACCTCGGCAACAGCCTCATGGATTACTTCCTGCCGACGGCGGTCGAGACGCCGCACTGGGAGACCGACCATACGGTGACGCCGTCGCCGCACCATCCGATCGGCGCCAAGGGGGTCGCGGAGTCGCCGCACGTGGGCGGCATCCCGTGCTTCTCCAACGCCGTCGTGGACGCGTTCGCGCATCTCGGCGTCACGCACATGGACATGCCGCACACTTCCTATCGGGTATGGCAGCAATGCAAGGCGCTCGGAATCTCCGCGCGCTAGGGCGGATCACCATCATGAAAGTGCGGCTCGAGAAGACACTCGCGCTGCCCGGCGGCGCGGAGGCTGCCTGGCAGGCATTGCAGGACATCGAGGCGGTCGCCGCGTGCATGCCCGGCGCGCGCATCACCGAGCGCATCGACCCCACGCATTACAAGGGGACGGTGAGCATGAAGGTGGGGCCCGCCTCCATGTCCTTCCGTGGGGACCTGGAGGTGCGCCAGGTGGATGCGGCGGCACGCACGCTGCAGCTCCTGGCGAAGGGCGTCGACGGCACCGGCACTTCGGGTGCCTCGATGGAGCTCAACGCGCGCGTCGAGGGGGCGGAGGCGGGTGCGAGCCGCCTCGTCGGCGTGAGCGAGGTCTCCATGAGCGGCAAGGCCGCGGCATTCGGCGGCCGCCTCATCAACAGCGTGGCCGACCAGGTGCTCGACCAGTTCGCGAACAACTTCGCCGCGCGCGTGGCTTCCGTCGAGGCTGCCACGCCCCCGCCGGCTGTTGCTGCGAACGCGCCCGGCACCGAGCTGAACGGCCTCGCGATCGCGCTCAAGGCCTTCCGCGCGTGGCTGCGCAGCCTGTTCTCGAAGGCCACGTGACCGCGCCCGGCGAGCGCATGGGCGAGATCGACCGGCTGCGGGCCAGCCTGCAGGAAGCGGGCTATGTCGCGGATCGCGCGCTCGGCGCGGCGCTCCTCCTCATGCTCGAGCTCGGCCGGCCGCTGCTGCTCGAGGGTGACGCCGGCGTCGGCAAGACCGAGGTCGCGAAGGCGCTCGCCACCGTGCGCGGCGCGCGCCTCATTCGCCTGCAGTGCTACGAGGGGCTCGACGCGCACGCCGCGATGTACGAGTGGAACTACCAGCGGCAGCTCCTCGCGATCAAGCTGCTGGAAGGCGACGAGCGCAGCGTCGAGCAGAAGGAGCAGGACATCTTCTCCGAGCGCTTCCTGCTGCGCCGGCCGCTGCTGGAAGCCATCTCCACGGCCGAGCAGGCGGTGCTGCTGATCGACGAGGTGGACCGTGCCGACGAGGCGTTCGAGGCGTACCTGCTCGAGCTGCTCTCCGACTTCCAGATGTCGATCCCGGAGCTGGGCACGGTGCGCGCGGTCTCGCGCCCGCTGGTCGTGATCACCTCGAACGGCACGCGCGAGCTCTCGGATGCGCTGCGCCGCCGCTGCCTCTACCAGTACATCGACTACCCCGATTTCGAGAAGGAGCTCGCAATCGTGGAGCTCAAGGCGCCGCAGGCGGCCGGTGCGCTCGCGCGCCAGCTCGTCGCCTTCGTGCAATCGGTGCGGCGCATGGACCTGCAGAAGAAGCCCGGCATCGCCGAGACGCTCGACTGGGCCGCGGCGCTGCTGCGCATGGGCATTTCCAGCGTCGACGACGACGGCGCCGAGCGCATCCTCGAATCGCTCGCGGCACTCGTGAAGACGCGCGCCGATCGCACCGCCTTCACGCGCGATGTCGTGGCGCGCATCGCGGCCGCATGCTGACGCTCGCGCATCCGGATCCGGGCACGGCGTTGCGCGCGCGGCTCACCGGCTTCGCGGGCTTCCTGCGCGCGAACGGTTTCGGCGTCGGCGGCGGCGATGGCCTCGGCGTGCTCGAGGCCTGCGGCCGCAGCGGCGTGTTCGATGCGTCGGCCTTGCGCTGGAGCCTCAAGGCGGTGCTCTGCGGCCGCGGCGACGAGTGGCGCCGTTTCGATGCGCTCTTCGACGCGTACTTCCTGCCGCCCAACCGCACCGCGTTCACACAGCCGCCACCGGCCCCATCCGACGACGAGCGCGGCGATGCCGGCGGCGGTGAGCGCGCGAGCCGCAAGGCGAGCCTCGCCTCGGCGGACTTTGGCGCCCTCCACGAGGCCGACGACATCCGCGAGATCGAGGCGTTGATGCGCCGCTTCGCGCGCCGCCTGCGCCACCTGCAGTTGCGACGTGAAGCGCGCAGCCCCCGCGGAATCAGGCTGGACCTGCCCGGCACCATAAGGCGGAGCATCTCCACCGGTGGTGTGCCGCTGCGCCTTGCCTGGCGCCAGCCGCGCCGCGTGCGCCCGCGCTTGGTACTGCTGCTGGACGTGAGCCGCTCGATGAGCGCCTACAGCTTCTTCCACCTGCGCCTCGCGCGCGCACTCGTGGCGGAGCTCGCCGACGTGCATGCGTTCATCTTCCACACGCGCGTGACCGATGTCGGCGATGCCCTGCGCGACCAGGATCCCTTTCGTGCCCAGGAGCGCCTGCACCTGCTCGCGGAAGGATGGGGCGGCGGCACGCGCATCGGCGAGTGCCTGCGCGATTTCTCCAGTACCCAGGGACGGCTCGTGCATTCGCGCACGGCCGTGATCGTGCTGAGCGATGGTTACGACACGGGCGATCCGGCCGTGCTTTCCGAGGCGCTCGCGGCGCTGCGTCGGCGCGCGCGACGCATCGTCTGGCTGAATCCCCTGCTCGAGCGTGCCGGCTACACGCCCGAAAGCGCCGGCATGCAGGCAGCGATCCCGTACGTGGACCTTCTGGCACCGGGTTCGAGCCTCGCCGCGATCGAGCGCACCCTGCCGCGCATCCT
>DATMJE010000026.1:0-5880 GCA_035553995.1 Usitatibacter sp.
CAGATGCCGATCCAGCGCACCAGCGCATGCAGCGCGCGGGCATAGGCCACCGCTTCCGCGGCCGAGCGCATGTCCGGCTCGGACACGATCTCGAGGAGCGGCGTGCCCGCGCGATTGAGGTCGATCCCGGTCATTTCGCGCAGGTCCTCGTGCAGCGACTTGCCCGCATCCTCCTCGAGATGCGCGCGCGTGAGCTGCACGCGCTGGTGCGCTGGATCGGCATCTGCGACGGCAACATGCAGGAGGGCTCGTTCCGCTGTGACGCCAACGTCTCCGTGCGCCGGCCGGGTGCGCCGCTCGGCACGCGCTGCGAGATCAAGAACCTCAACTCCTTCCGCTTCCTCGAGAAGGCGATCGAGTACGAGGTGCGCCGCCAGGTCGAGCTGATCGAGGACGGCGGCAAGGTCGTGCAGGAAACGCGGCTCTTCGATCCCGATCGCGGCGAGACGCGGCCGATGCGCTCGAAGGAAGACGCCCAGGACTACCGCTACTTCCCCGATCCCGACCTGTTGCCGCTCGAGATCGCACCCTCGTGGATCGACGACGTGCGGCGCGCGATGCCGGCGCTGCCGGAAAAGCTGCGCCACGAATTCGTGGCGCAACACGGGCTCACCGCAGGCACGGCGGCATTGCTCACCGAAAGCCGCGAGAAGGCGGACTTCTTCGTGGCGACGGTCGCGGGAGGCGTTCCGGCGAAGACCGCGGCCAACTGGATCAACGGCGAGTACACGGCACTCCTGAACGATCGCGGCGGCGATTTCGCGCAGCTGCCCGTCGATGCCGCGCGCTTCTCGCGCCTGTTGGCACTGGTGGGCGATGGCAGCATCTCCGGCAAGGCTGCGAAGGAGGTGTTGCAGGAAATGGCGGCCGGCACCGAGGAAGCGCAGGCGATCGTCGCTCGCCGCGGCCTGGCACAGATCTCCGACGCGGGCGCCATCGAGTCGGCCGTGGACAAGGTGCTCGCCGCGCAGGCGAAGCTGGTGGAGGATTACCGCGCCGGCAAGGACAAGGCGTTCAACGCGCTCGTGGGCCAGGTGATGAAGGCCACGCAGGGCAAGGCGAACCCGCAGGAAGCGAGCCGCATCCTGCGCGAGCGGCTGGAGCGCTGAGCAGGGATCTTCCTTACGCTTACTTCGCGGCGGCTTTCGACGGCTCGATGCGGCCGCTCGCGGCCTTGAGCTCGAGCCAGCGCTTGCGGTCGGTGTCGAACTTCTCGCGTTGCGCCACGATGTCGCGCTCGTAGCCCACGATGCTCGCTTCGAGCCCCTGCTTCTCGCGCTTGAGCCGCTCCTGCTCCGCGGTGAGGTTCGGCGGCACTTCCGCCTTCGCCGAGCGGCTCTTGCCCGTGGTGTAGAACTCCATCTCCTCGTCGATCTTCGCGAGGCGCTGGTCCACCGCGCGGATGCGTTCCCGGGCGCTGCGGATGCGGCTGTTGATCGGCTCGATGTTGCGGTCGCGCGCGGTGTCGAACTCGCGCTCGGAACCGAAGGTGCTGAGCAACGCGTCGTCCTTGCGCTTCTGCACGGCGGCGGCACGCTCCACTTCACGCTGGTGCCTGACCTGTTCCTCGCGCGCCTTCAACTGCTCCGGCGTGGGCGTGGGCTCGATGCGCCGCAGGACCGTGCCGCTGGGGGTCACCTCGAAAAGGGGCACGTTCGCGCAACCGGGCGGCGGCGTGTCGCCGATTTGGGTGCGGCCGTTCTCGTCGACGCATTTGTAGGCGGCGTTGGCCGACGGCGCCAGCGCCAACACCGCGACCAGCAGAAGCGTTCCTCTCATCCTGGTTCCCTGTCCCGCGCGCAGGGGCGACGCCGGTTCACGAGGCCACGCCGTATGCCTGGCGATAGTCCTCGATGCGGCCGACGTGGCCGGCCGGATCGCCGCTGGCGCGCAAGGTCGCGAGGATGTCCTCGAGGTTCGCGATGGCGGTTACCGGCAGGCCGTAATCCCGGCTGACTTCCTGGATTGCCGAGAGTTCGCCCTGTCCACGCTCTTGCCGATCAAGAGCAATTAGCACGCCAGCGGGGACGGCGCCTGCGCTGCGTATGATCTCGATCGCTTCGCGCTTGGATCCGCCGTCCGTGATCACGTCGTCCACGATCAGCGCACGGCCGCGCAAGGGGGCGCCGACGATCGTTCCGCCCTCGCCGTGCTCCTTCGCTTCCTTGCGGTTGAAGCAGAACGGCACATTGTGACCGTTCTCGGCAAGGCCGATCGCCATGGCGGCCGCGAGCGTGATGCCCTTGTATGCCGGGCCGAAGAGGATGTCGAACGCGATGCCCGAAGCGAGCGCCGCTCGCGCATAGAAGCGCCCGAGCTCGCGCAGCTTCTCGCCATCGTCGAAGAGGCCCGCATTGAAGAAATAAGGGGAGAGGCGGCCCGCCTTGGTCCGGAACTCGCCGAAGCGCAGCACCCCCGAAAGGATGGCGAACTCGACGAACTCGCGGCGGAACTGCTCGCGTGCGGGGCGAGCGTCGTGGACGGCGTTCATGGGCGGCGGGAGGTTAGGATGGAAAGCCATTCTCGCCCAACGCGGCATTTTCCACTTCCCGCCTGTGCGCATCATCACATGCAACGTGAACGGCCTGCGCGCTGCCGACCGCAAGGGCTTCACCGCCTGGATGCTGCGGCAGAAGCCGGACCTCGCCTGCCTGCAGGAGATCAAGGCGCAGGAGTCCGACCTCACCAGGGACCTGCTGGCGCCGCGCGGGCTGCACGGCTTCTTCCATCCGGCGCAGAAGCGCGGCTATAGCGGTGTCGCCATCTACGCGAAGAAAGAGCCCGACAACGTGACGCTCGGCCTGGGCATCCCGGAGATCGACGCGCAGGGCCGCTTCCTGCAGCTCGACTTCGGGGCGCTCAGCGTGGTCTCCCTCTACATGCCTTCCGGGACCATGGGCGACGAGGCGCAGCAGCGCAAGTACGCCTTCATGGACCGCTTCATGCCGCACCTCGAGCAGATGCGCCGATGCGGGCGCGAGTTCGTCATCTGCGGCGACTGGAACATCGCGCACCGCGAGATCGACGTGAAGAACTGGAAGACCAACCAGGACACGACGGGATTCCTGCCGCGCGAGCGCGAATGGCTCACGCGCGTCTTCGAGGAGCACGGCTTCGTGGACGTCTTCCGCGCGCTCGATCCTTCGCCGGATCGCTTCACGTGGTGGGTGCAATGGGCCAACGCGCGCCAACGCAACATCGGCTGGCGGATCGACTACCAGGTCGCGACACCCGGCATCGCGAAGAAGGCGACGACGGCGGCGATCTACCTGGATGAAGTGTTCTCCGACCACGCACCGGTGGTCATCGACTACGATTACAAGCTCTAGCATGCTTCGCATCGTCGACATCACCCTGCGCCGCGGCGCGCGCGTCCTCCTGAAGGACGCCTCGATGAACGTCCACCCCGGCCAGAAGGTCGGGCTCGTGGGTCCCAATGGCGCGGGCAAGTCGAGCCTCTTCGCGCTGATCCGCGGCGAGCTCCACGCGGACGCGGGGGACGTGAGCATGCCGCCGCGTTGGGTCCTGTCGCATGTGGCGCAGGAGACGCCGTCCGTCCCGCAGCCGGCGCTCGAGTTCGTCATGGACGGCGACGTGGAGCTGCGCGAGGTCGAGGCCGCGCTCGTGACGGCGCAAGGCGAGGAGGCCGCGCACCTGCACGCCCGCTACGACGAGATCGGCGGCTACCAGGCGCGTTCGCGCGCGCAATCGATGCTCTGGGGACTCGGCTTCGACGAGGCGGCGCAATCGCGGCCGGTCGCCGAGTTCTCCGGCGGCTGGCGCATGCGGCTCAACCTCGCCCGCGCGCTCATGTGCCGCGCGGACCTGCTGCTGCTGGACGAGCCGACGAACCACCTCGACCTGGACGCCGTGCTCTGGCTCGAGGACTGGCTGCGCGGCTTTCCGGGGGCCGTCGTGCTCATCACGCACGACCGCGAGTTCCTCGACAACGTCGCCGGCGCCATCGTGCACGTCGAGAACGAGCGGTTGAACACCTACGCCGGCAACTACAGCGCGTTCGAGACGCAACGCTCGGCGCGCCTTGCGCAGCAGCAGGCGGCCTTCGAGAAGCAGCAGCGCACCGTGGCACACCTCGAAGCGTTCATCACGCGCTTTCGCGCCAAGGCGACCAAGGCGCGCCAGGCGCAGAGCCGCATCCGCGCGCTGGAAAAGCTCGAGCGCATCGCCTCGGCGCACGTGGATTCGCCGTTCACGTTCGAGTTCCGGGCGCCGCTGGAGAAGCCGCGCCAGCTCTTCCGCCTCGAGGAGGCGAGCGTGGGCCATGGCGACCGCGTGGTGCTATCGGGCATCGAATGGGCAGTGCTGCCCGGCGATGCGATCGGCCTGCTCGGTCCCAACGGCGCCGGCAAATCGACGCTGCTCAAGTCGATCGTGGGCGACCTGCCGCTCCTGGGCGGCGAGCTGCACCGCGCGCAGGGCCTGCGCATCGGCTACTTCGCCCAGCACCAGGTCGACCAGTTGCGCCTCGAGGAGTCGCCGCTGTGGCATCTCGGCCGCCTCGCCACTACCGAGCGCGAGCAGGTGCTGCGCGATTTCCTCGGCGGCTTCGACATCCGCGGCGAGCAGGCCTCGCAAAGAGTGGCGAGCTTCTCCGGCGGGGAAAAGGCACGGCTCGCACTCGCCCTCATCGTCTGGCAGCGGCCGAACCTGCTCCTGCTCGACGAGCCCACCAACCACCTCGACATCGAGATGCGCGAGTCGCTCGCGCAGGCGCTGGTCGATTTCGAGGGCGCGCTGGTGGTGGTCGCGCACGACCGCCATCTCCTCGCCGCCGCGACCGACCAGTGGATGCTCGTCGCCGACGGCAAGGTGGTGCCCTTCGAGGGCGACCTGGACGACTACAAGAAGTGGGCGGCGGAGTATCGCTCGCGCGCAACGCAGGGCGCAGGGCGCAAGGCGGCGGAGGATGCGGCTCCCGCGGTGAGCCGCAAGGACGAGAAACGCCTGCAGGCCGAGCAGCGCCAGCGGCAGGCGGCGTTGCGCAAGCCCTTCGAGAAGCGCCTCGCCGCGATCGAGGCCGAGCTCGATCCGCTCGCGAGCGAGTCCAAGGCGCTCGAGGCGTGGCTCGCCTCGACCGAAGCTTACGCGGACGCGAATCGCGAGCGCCTGCAGGTGTCGCTCAGGCGGCGCGCGGAAGTCGCGGCCCGCATCGGCCAGCTCGAGGAAGACTGGCTGTGGGCGCAGGCCGAGCTGGACCAGGCGCTCGAGCGCGGAAGCTAGAGCGTGAGCACGGCCACGGGCGACGTGGCCAGGATCTCGGCCAGCGCGAGGCCGCCATGGCGCACCGTGAGCCTGGCGCCGGAGATGGCGTCGGTGAGCTCGGCGCCATCGTCCACGAACGGCAGCTCGAGTCGTGTATCGATCCATACCGCATCGCCACAGGGCAGCGCGCCGGGCTCGATGCCGCAGCTCGCCAGCAGGCGCGGCGCGACCGTGATCGCGACTTGCCGCGCATGCCGCCGCGCGAACGCCACCACGCTGCGCGCGTGGGCGCCGAGGCTGCGCGCGGCGATGTAGCTGCCGCGAAGGAAGAGCTCCTCGCGCTCGCGCCGCAACTGCAGCAGCCGCCAGGTGACGAAGAGCTTCGCGCGCCCGTCGGGAAGGTTGGCGAAGATGTCCCGCACGGCCGCGGCATCGGCCGTGGCGTTTTGCATCTCCGCCAGCATGCGCTGGCGCAGCGCGTAGTCCACCGGGCGCCGGTTGTCGGGATCGACGAGCGAGAAGTCCCAGGTCTCGTTGCCCTGGTAGCAGTCGGGCACGCCGGGCGACGTGTACTTGATCGCGACCATCGAGAGGCTGTTCAGCAGGCCCAGCCATGCGACCGGCTGCACGGCGGCGCGGAAGTCCTGCAGGAACTCG
>DATMJE010000027.1:0-10336 GCA_035553995.1 Usitatibacter sp.
GCAGCGACCACCACCGTGACGCCGCTCGCCACTACCGCGCGCACCGCCTTGCAGAACGGGTCGTCGAGGTAGGAGTCGGTCGAGTCGGTGCCGAGGCTGATGTTCAGCACGCGGATGTTGTTCTCTTTCGCGTGCGCGAGGATCCAGTCGATGCCGGCCAGTGCGGTGCCGAGGTCGCCCACGCCCTTGTCGTCCAGGACGCGCACATCCACCAGCGTGGCGCCCGGGGCGATGCCGCCCGATTCCGTGAGCAGCGAGTAGACGCCTTTGCCCGCCGCGACCGAGGCCGCGAGCGTGCCGTGACCGAACGGATCCTTGGCAGGTGCGGTCGAGCCGGTCGTGACCAGGTTCAGGGTCGAATCGACGCCGGAGGTGAAGGTGCTCGTCGTCGGCGGCGGGACGAGGTCCACGCGTGCCGTGACGCGCGAGGTGCCGCTGCTGCCTGCAAACGCGCCGTGCGAGGACATGATGCCGGAGTCGAGGAAGGCGATGCCGACGCCGCGGCCATCGAGCGTCGTGCCCGAGGTGCCGAGCGAGCGCACGTCGGACGCGCCCACGACCTTCTCGGTGAGGCTCGCCGTGGCGGCGAGCGAGCGGTTGGGCGCCACCTTGACCACGTCGTTGCGCGCGGCGATCGCGTCGACCATGGAGGCCGGCAGCATGGCCACGACCTGGTCGAGGGACTGCAGGTGCCGGTGCACCGAGCCGCCCGCATCGAGCACCGCCTTGCGCAGCGCCTTGAGCGTCTTGTCGCCGGTGGGGTCGACCGCGATGATCACGCGCACGAGGTCGCCATTCGCCCCTTTCTGTACCCAGCGCACGTGGTTGGTATTGCCATGGTCGAGGACGCTGGCAAGATCGTCCGAGACCTTCATGTGCCTCGCGTGTGCAACCTGCGAATTGCCCTGCGCGAACGCGCCCGTGGCGGCCATCGTCAACGACACGATGGCTGCGGCGAGCCGGCCGAACAGTCCTATGGTGAGTGTGCGCATATGTTTGTCGCTCATTTTTTTGGCTCCTGGTACGCCCTCGCAGGCGCGCATGAAACTGCTTTTCCACAACGTGGGGGCAGAATAAGTTCCACCCCCTGAAACCATTTGTGATGAACTTCACAATCAGGAATTGCAGCTGTAAGGGCCGTTACAGCCGCAAGAAAAGAGGGGGTAAAACAAGGGAAATTTCGCGATTCCGGGGCGAATCGCGGCCTGCATGCGACAACGTGCCGCAGCCGCCTGGCAGCGAAAACACACGGGAGCGCTGTTGCGCGCGGCGACGGTATGATTTGGCATGCACGCCGCACTGCCCCCGATCGACCGCGCCGCACTGTTCGATCGTCTCGCGGCCGGCGAGGGCGGCACCACCGTCGTCACCTCCAGCCGCCGCCTCGCGCAACACCTGCTCGCTTCCCACGACGCGCTCCAGGCGGCGCGCGGCGCGCGCGCGTGGGAGAGCGCGGATATCCTGCCGTGGCGCGCATTCGTGGATCGCTTCACGGACGACGCGCGGCATTCGGACTTCGCCGCCGGGCTGCCGATGCCGCTGTCCACCGCGCAGGAGCAGGTGCTCTGGGAGGATTGCGTGCGCGCCTCCCAGGGTAGCGCGCTCATGTCGGTGCCGGCGGCAGCGGACGCGGCGCTCGCGGCATGGTCGCTGGCGCACGCCTGGCGCCTCGCGGCAGGGCTCGCGCGCTCGGCGATGCACGACGATGCACGCGCGTTCGTGGAATGGTCCCTGCGCTACGAACGCCTCACGCGCGAGCGCAACCAGACCGACCGCGCCCGGCTCCCGGATGTGATCGCCCCATTGCTGGGGCATGAGGCGCTGCGCAAGCCCGTGCACGTCGTCCTCGCGGGCTTCGAGCTGATGACTCCGCAACAGGCGGAATTCTTCGAGCGCTTGCGCGCGCTCGGGGTGGTTTTCGAAAGCCTCGCACCGCGCGAGACCGAAGCGCATCCGCTGCGCGTGAGCTTCGCGGGCGAGGACGAGGAGCTGGCGGCGGCGGCACAATGGGCGCGGGAACGCATCGAAAGCGGCGCCACGCGCGTCGGAATCATCATCCCCGCGCTCGCACGATCCCGCCGCCGCGTCGAGCGCATCTTCATGCGCGCGATGGACCCGGGCCGCAGCGTTGCGACGGCGCGGTCGATCCTGCCCTTCAACATCTCCCTCGGCCGGCCGCTCACGGAGTGGCCTGCCTGCCACGACGCCCTCGCATGGCTGCGCCTCGCGGGACGCGACGTGACGTTCGAGGATGCGAGCGGCCTCGTGCGTTCGCCCTTCATCGCCGGCGCCGAGGGCGAGCACGCGGTGCGCGCGGAGCTGGATGCCGCCGTCCGCCGCCGCGCCGGCGCGCGCATCTCGCTCGATGCGCTCGTGCGCCTCATCGATGGCGAGGGCCTGCCCCGCGCGCCGCAACTGTGCGAGCGGCTGCATCGCCTCGCCGAGTTTCGCCGCAGCGATCTCTTCGCGCGCCGCGGTGCGGCCGAGTGGGCACGGGCCCTGGACGCGGCGCTTGGCGTCCTGGGCTTTCCCGGCGAACGCACGCTGGATTCGGTCGAGCACCAGGTGGTCGCGAAGTGGCACGACGCGCTGGGCGAGCTCGCCTCGCTCGAGCGGGTCTGCGGACGCATGGGCTACGGCGACGCCTGCGAGCGCCTTGCCCGCATCTGCGCTCGCACGCTCTTCCAGCCGGAAACGCCGGACGTGCCCGTGCAGGTGGTGGGTCTCCTCGAAGCCGCGGGCCTCGAGTTCGACCACCTGTGGGTCACCGGGCTCACGGACGAGGCCTGGCCCATGGCACCGGCGCCCGATCCTTTCATTCCGCTCGCACTGCAACGCGCCGCGGGTATTCCGCACGCGGACGCCGAGGCGGGACTCGCGCTCGACGTACGCATCACCGCGTCGTGGGGCTCTGCCGCGAGCGAGGTCGTCTTCAGCCACGCACGCATCAATGGCGAGAGCGAATCGGACGTGAGCCCGCTCGTGGCCGGCGTGCCCGAGGTGGACGTGGCCTCGCTCGGACTCGATCCGCAGCCGGGATACGTTGCGACGTTGCACGCCTTGGGCGGCGTCGAATGCATCGCCGATCGCTGCGGCCCGCCGGTGGATGCCGCGCAACGTCGCGGCGGCACGCGCCTCTTTCGCGACCAGGCCGCGTGCCCGTTCCGCGCCTTCGCACGCCATCGGCTGCGCGTGCAGGCCCTCGAGCGTCCGCAGCCCGGGCTCGATGCGGCGGCGCGCGGCACGCTGCTGCACGAGATGATGCGCAATGTCTGGAACTCGCTCGAGGAGAAGGGCCGCCTCGAGGTCGCGGGCGCCGATTTGCAGCCGCTTCTCGGGACCTGCGCCGACGAAGCCATCGCCTCGCAGCGGCGGCGCCATCACGATGCGTTGTCGGGCCGCTTCGCAGCGCTGGAGCGGGAGCGGCTGGTGGCCACGACGCTCGAATGGCTCGCGGTCGAGCGCGCGCGGCCGCCCTTCCGCGTCGTGGCGACCGAGGAAAAGCGCGAGCTCGAGTTCGGCGGCATCGGCGTGCGCGTGTCACTCGACCGGCTCGATGCGCTGGACGGCGGCGGCAGCGCCATCATCGATTACAAGTCGGGTGCGGCGGCCGTCTCCGCGTGGCTCGGGCCGCGCCCGGACGAGCCGCAGCTGCCGATGTACGCGCTGGGCAGCGGCGAGGACGTGCGCGCCGTGGCGTTCGCGCGGCTGAAGCGCGGCGAGATGCAGTTCTGCGGGCTCGCCACGGCCGAAGGCCTGCTGCCGAAGGTGCGCACGATCGAGAGCAACAAGAGCCGCAACGCCGTCGACTACCGCGACTGGCCGGACCTCGTCGCGCGCTGGCGTGACGAGCTCGAAAAGCTCGGCCGCGAGTTCGCGCGCGGCGAGGCCTGGGTGCGTCCCAAGTATGGTGCGCAGACCTGTGCGCAGTGCGAGCAGCAGCCCTTCTGCCGCGTGGCCGAGAAACGGCCGCAGTCCCTCGATATCGTGCCCGCCATCGGGAACGCCGCCGATGAATGACCGCGCCGTCGCCGACGCCGGGGAACGCGAGCGCGCGCTCGACCCGCGCCTGTCCTTCATCGTCCAGGCGCCCGCGGGCTCGGGCAAGACGGAGCTGCTCATCCAGCGCTACCTCGTGCTGCTCGCGACCGTGGACAAGCCCGAGGAGATCGCCGCGATCACCTTCACCCGCAAGGCCGCCTCCGAGATGCGCAAGCGGGTGTTCGACGCCATCGCCTTCGCGCGCGCGGCGCCGCGCCCGCCGGCACCGCACGCGGCGCGAACCTGGGACCTCGCGCGCGCCGTCATCGCCCGCGATGCCGCGAAGGGCTGGCGGCTGCAGGAGGGACGCTCGCGGCTGCGCGTGCAGACCATCGACGCGCTGTGCGCCTCGCTCGCGCGCCAGATGCCGGTGCTCTCCACCTTTGGCGCGCAGCCCCGCGTCGTGGAGGACGCACGCGCGCTGCATGCGGAGGCCGCGCGGCTCACCATCGCGGCGCTCGAAGACCCCGGCGACCCGAACGCGGCCGACATCGAGGCGTTCCTGCGCCACGTCGACAACGACGCGCTCGAGGCCGAGGCCCTCCTCGCCCGCATGCTCGAGAAGCGCGACCAGTGGCTGCGTGCGCTCGGCGGGGCGCCCGATCGCGCGCGCCTCCAGGCGGTGCTCGCCGCGTTGCCCGCGGAAGCGGCGTCGCGGGCACGACCGCTCCTCGCGGCAGCCGGCGCAACCGGCATTCCGCACGGCGACGATCGCGCCGCATGGATCGCCTACGCCGGCACGTTCCTCACGGCCGATGGCAAGTGGCGCAGCAGGGGCAAGCTCGGCGCGCTCGCCACGAGCGAGCCGTTGCGCCACGCATTGCGCATGGTCCGGCTCCTGCCCGGCCCGGCGTATTCCGACGCGCAATGGGAGGTGCTGCGCGCGATCGCCGCGTTGCTGATTCGCGCGGCGGCGGAATTGAAGCTCGTCTTCGCGCGCCACGGCGAGGTGGATTTCGCGGAGATTTCCGCGGGCGCCATTCGCGCGCTGCAGGGCGAAGACGGGCCCACGGACCTCATGCTCGCGCTCGACTATCGCATCCGCCACCTGCTGGTGGACGAGTTCCAGGATACGTCCTATACGCAGCTCGACCTGCTGCAGCACCTCACGGCGGGATGGGAGCCGGGCGACGGCCGCACGCTCTTCGTGGTGGGCGACCCGATGCAGTCGATCTATCGTTTCCGGCAGGCGGAGGTGGCGCTCTTCCTCGCCGCGCAGCGTCACGGCATCGGCGGCGTGGAGCTCGAGCCGCTGCGCCTCGCCGCGAATTTCCGCTCGCAGGCGGGCATCGTGGACTGGGTGAACGAGGCGTTTCCGCGGGTGATGCCTGCTGCGGATGATCTCGCCACGGGCTCCGTGCGCTATTCGCCCTCGAGTGCCATGCATCCTTCGCTGCCTGCGAGCGTGCACGTCCACGCGTTCCACGAGGACGACAAGGCGGGCGAAGCCGAACGTGTCGTGGACCTCGCGCGGCAGGCGCTCGCAGGCCCCGCGCCGGAGGGAGAAAACGATCCCGCAAACGTCGCGATCCTGGTGCGCAATCGCACGCACCTCGAGGCGATCGTGCCGCGCCTGGCCGAAGCGGGGCTGCGCTTCCGCGCGATCGAGATCGAGCCGCTCGGGCACCGCCCGGTCGTGCAGGACCTGCTGGCGCTCACCCGGGCGCTCACGCACCTGGCCGATCGCACGGCGTGGATGTCGGTGCTGCGCGCGCCCTGGTGCGGGCTGCGGCTGGACGACCTTCACCGGCTTGCGACCGGCGGGCCGGCGACGCCCTGGCAGGCGATGGGGGATGCGGCGGTCCTCGCGAGCTTGTCCGGCGACGGGCGTGCACGCGTGGAGCGCATGCGCGCGATCCTCGAGCCGCTCATCGGGGAGCGCCGCCGCTACGCGCTGCGCGACGGCGTCGAATCGGCGTGGCTTGCACTCGCGGGACCCGCCTGCGTCGAGGAGGACACGGACCTCGCAGACGCGCGCGTCTATCTCGATTTCCTCGAGGACAGCGAACGCGCGGGCACCCTGGAGGACATCCACGCCTTCGAGGAAGGTGTCGCCGCCCTCTTCGCGCTTCCCGACGTGCACGCGAGCGAGCGCCTGCAGGTGATGACCATCCATCGCGCGAAGGGCCTCGAGTTCGGCACCGTGATCGTGCCGGGACTGGGCGCGGGCACCGCGCGCGACGACCGCGACCTGCTGCTCTGGATGCAGAGCTTCGGCCCGGAAGCGCATGGCGAGCCCGCGCTCCTGATGGCCGCGCCGGGTCCCACGGGCGCGGCCGGCGACGAGGCATACGAATACATCCGCGCGCTCGACAAGGAGAAGGCGCAGCACGAATGCGAGCGGCTGCTGTACGTCGCCGCCACGCGCGCGAAAAGCGAGCTGCACCTGCTGGGCTGCGTGGGCATCGAACCAGGAAGCGGTGCGCCGCGGCCCGCACGCGGCTCGCTGCTGCACACGCTGTGGCCCGCCGTGGGCGGGCAATTCGCAGGGGCGCTCGCGCGCACGCCGCCAGCCGTGCCCACCGCTGCGCAATCCCGCAACGAGAGCGACATCCTCAGGCGGCTGCCCGCGAGCTTCGCGATCGCCGCACTCCCCGCCGTGGCGTGGGGCGGGCCAAAGCCCCGCGCGGACGAGCCGGCAGTGCCGGAGTTTTCATGGGTGGGAGAGACCGCGCGCCGCGTGGGTACCGTGGTCCATGGCTGGCTGCAGCGCATCGCCGACGATGCCCTGCAGGGCTGGACTGCCGCACGCGTGCGCTCCCTCGGCACCGCGATCCGCAACCAGCTCGCGGCGCAGGGTGTCGCCATCGCGGAGATCGACGTTGCCGCCGAGCGCGTGCAGCGCGCGCTCACCGCGACGCTGGAAGATCCGCGCGGGCGCTGGCTGCTGGGGCCGCATCCGCGCGCGCGCAACGAGTACCGCATCACCGCGATCGTCGACGGCGCGCCGCGCATGCTCGTGGTCGACCGCCATTTCGTCGATGCCGAGGGCCGCGCGTGGATCGTCGACTACAAGACCAGCATGCACGAGGGCGGCGAGCTCGAGAGCTTCCTCGACCGCGAGCAGTCGCGCTATCGCGAGCAGATCGAGCGCTACGCGCACGCCGTGCTGCCGGGGCAAAATGCAAGGCTCGGACTTTACTTCCCGCTGCTGCGCGGCTGGCGCGAGTGGGAGATCACCACGGAGGAATTCGACACATGACCGTCGCCGTCGAAGCGGGCGCCCGCGTGCGCCTCGAGGTCAACGGACAGCGCTGCGAGAGCGCGGCCGCGGCCGACACGCCGCTCATCTACGTGCTGCGCAACGATTGGGGCCTGAAGGGCACGCGCTTCGGCTGCGGCACCGAGCAGTGCGGCTCCTGCCTCGTGCTGGTGGACGGCAAGCCGGCCTACGCCTGCACCACGCCGCTCGCGGCGGTCGAGGGCCGGAAAATCACCACGGTCGAGGGGCTCGCGGCCGGTGGCGAGCCGCATCCGCTGCAGCGCGCGCTGATCGCGGAGCAGGCGGCACAGTGCGGCTATTGCCTTTCCGGCATCGTCGTCCGCGGCGCCGCGTTGCTCGCCGGGAATCCCGCGCCCACCGAGGCCGAGGTACGCTCGGCGCTCGATGCGCACCTCTGCCGCTGCGGCTCGCACAATCGCATCGTCCGCGCGGTGCTGCGCGCCGCCGCCGAGATGCGGGAGGCGCCATGAGCGCGGTGAAGCTCCCCGGCAGCCTGCACACCAACCGGCGGCTGTCGCAGTGGCTGCGCTTCGATCGCGGCGGCTACGTCGAGGTGCGCACCGGCAAGGTGGAGATCGGCCAGGGCATCCTCACCGCGCTGGCGCAGATCGCCGCGGACGAGCTCGACGTGCCGTTCGATCGCGTGCGCATCATTCCCGCGAGCACCACCGCGAGCCCGAAGGAAGGCGTGACCTCGGGCAGCCTCTCGATCCAGGATTCGGGCACGGCGCTGCGCCATGCCTGCGCGGAAGCGCGCGCGCTGTACGTGCAGCGCGCCGCGGAACGGCTGCGCGTTCCTGTCGATGCGCTCGAGGTTCGCGGCGGCGAGATCGTGGCGCCGGACGGTGCACGCACGAGCTATTGGCAGCTCGCCGACGATGCGCTGCTGGAACGCGAAGCGAGCGGAGCCGTGCCGCCGAAATCCGCCAACGCGCGACACACCATCGGCACGGCGGCTGCGCGCATCGACCTTCCCGACAAGGTGCTGGGAAGGCCGCGCTTCGTGCAGGACCTCGAGCTGCCGGGACTGCTGCATGGACGCGTGCTGCGGCCGGCCTCTTCACGGGCCCGGCTCTCGCGGCTGGACGTGGCACGCACCGAAGGCATGAAGCACGTGAGGCGCGTCGTGCGCGACGGCGATTTCGTCGGCGTCGTGGCCGAGCGCGAGGAAGTCGCGGTGAAGGCCGCGGCGCGGCTCTCGCTCGATGCAACCTGGTCGGAAGGCCCGACGCTTCCCGACGCGGGGCAGCTCGCCGACTGGCTTTCGAGCGAGCCGTGCGAGAGCAGCACCATCGGCGAGAAACGCGAGGCGAGCGCTGCCGTCGCGAGCACGCTGCGCGCCCGCTTCACGCGGCCTTTCATCGCGCACGCCTCCATCGGCCCCTCGTGCGCGGTGGCGCGCTGGAACGACGGCCGCCTCGAGGTCTGGAGCCAGACGCAGGGCATCCATAACCTGCAGGCCGATCTCGCGGTCGTCTTCGCGATCCCGGCGCAGGACGTGACCGTGCATCACGTCGAGGGCGCCGGCTGTTACGGCCACAACGGCGCCGACGACGTCGCGCTCGACGCGGCGCTCCTCGCCCGCGCCGTGCCCGGCAGCCCGGTGCGCGTGCTGTGGTCGCGGGAGGACGAGCTCGGCTGGTCGCCGTTCGGGCCGGCGATGGCCGTCGATCTCGAGGTGGATCTCGACGCGTCGGGCGAAGTGCTCGACTGGCGCGGCGATGTCTTCGGCAACGGGCACGGCGTGCGGCCGGGACGCTCGAGCACGCCGACGCTGCTCGCCGCCGCCCACCTCGCCAAGCCCTTCGAGCGTCCGATCGCCATCAACCAGCCGGTCGCGACCGGCGGCGGCGCCGAGAGGAACGCGATCCCGGGCTACGACTTTCCCGCCTTCCAGCTTCGCAGCCATCGCCTGCTCACGATGCCGGTGCGCACGTCGGCGTTGCGCGCACTGGGTGCCTTCGTGAACGTGTTCGCGATCGAGGGCATGGTGGACGACATCGCCGCGGCGCGCGGCGAGGATCCCGTTGCCTGGCGCCTTCGCCACATCACCGATTCGCGCGGCCGCGCCGTGCTCGAAGCAGCGGCACGCCGCGCGCGCTGGGGCGAGCGGACCAAGCGCGAAGGCACCGGTTTCGGCGTGGGATATGCGCGCTACAAGACCGTGGGCGCCTGGTGCGCCGCCATCGCCGAGATCGAGGCGGAGGAGGAGATTCGCGTGCGCCGCATCACGCTCGCGGTCGACGTGGGCCTCGCGATCAACCCCGACGGCGTGGCGAACCAGGTGGAGGGTGGCGCGATCCAGGCTGCATCGTGGACCGTGCGCGAGGCGGTGGGATTCGATCGCACGCGCATCACCAGCACGTCGTGGGAGGAATATCCGATCCTGCGCTTCTCGGAAGTCCCCGCCGTCGACGTGGAGGTGCTGCAGCAGCCGGATGCGCCCTCTGTCGGCGCGGGGGAAGCGGCACATGGGCCGGTGGCGGCCGCGATCGGGAATGCTGTGTTCGATGCGCTGGGCGTGCGCGTGCGGGATTTGCCGATCACTCGCGAGCGGCTTCTTCGTTTGTGACTCTTTTGCAAGACGTTGGCGAGGGGGTCCGTTTTCGAGCGGTCCTTGGTGTTGTTGAATACGCCTGACCTTTTTGCAGGACTTGAGCGGGGCCGGAATGGGCAACCACCGCGTTGACGAGGGTGGATGCAAAAACCTTCACTTGGCCAGTGGCATAGCGGGCAACCACCTCGGGGACCGCTCGAATAACGGACGCCCCTCGCCAACGTCCAGGCGTAAGTCGCGCCGCGACCTGTTGTTGAGCACGCCGCTGTAGAGCGCTTGCGCGCTCAACGCGGCCCTCTCCGCTATCGATCGCTCTCGCGCTCGACGCCGGCCTCGCTTTCGCGCGCTTTGCACATCTCGCGGTTCTTCGGCTCCCATCGCCGCTCCAATTCGAACAGCGACGTCCTGCATCAAAAGCCGTGATGGCAGCAACGGAGGATGTGGGGGACGCGATACGAGAGGTAAAGAGCGTCGGACCTATCGAAAGCCGTCGGCAGACGGTGCGCAGCGCGGGC
>DATMJE010000028.1:0-2524 GCA_035553995.1 Usitatibacter sp.
CAGGGCGCACCGCTGCTGCTCGTTCCCTTCTGGCAATGGCAAGGCGGCGCGCCACGGCGTGCGCGAGCGCTCTTCGGCATCGCGATTGCCGGCTATGTCGCCGCGAAGGCCTGCGAGGTGTTCGACCACGAGATCCTCGCCGCGGCCACGGTGGTCAGCGGGCATACGCTCAAGCATCTGCTCGCCGCGGCGGCCGCACTGATGATCGTCGAGGGACGCGGCGTGGAGCGGCGCGTAAGATAGCTAAGGCATGAATTTCGAGATCGAATGCGAGCGCGAAGAAGACGGCCGGTGGCTTGCCGAAGTACCGCAGCTGCCCGGCGTTCTTGCGTACGGCGATTCCGCGAACGATGCCATGGCCAAAGCCCAAATCCTTGCCCTTCGCGTCCTGGCTGAACGTCTCGAGAATAGCGAGACCGGACCCCAGGCCATCACCTTCAGCATTGCTGCGTGACTCAGTGGCCCTCGAACAAGGCGCGCCGCGTTTATGCGGCGCTGCTGGCCGTCGGGTGGCAGCTCAAGCGCCAGTCCGGGTCGCATCGCACGGGTTATGTCCCTACCCATAATCGTTCCTCATGAATCATCCTGTCGAGCCGTGGTGGGGCAAGCGGCAGCTCGCCCTGGTAGAGGATCGAAGCCGGACCTGGCACCTGAAATTATTCGAGCCCGGTCCGGCTGTCGAACACCGAGTCGATGGCCAGCGCATTCTTGGGAAAGCGAGCAGCGAAGACCTCGATGCGCATGTCATCAGGGACGGTTGGGACCACGAGCATTGCGAGCTCTGTTCGGTGAAAATCTCGCGCCTGGCAGGGCATGCAGCGGAGGGTTACACCGACGGAGACAAATGGATTTGCGTGGAATGTTTTGTGCGCTACATACAGCCCCGCCTGCAACCGGCATGAAGACCAAACCCTCTCCAGCCCCCGACATACGCCCGAAGTACGAGTTCTCAACGCCAACGGTGGCTGGTAACCAAGTGGAGGTTGTCGTGGCCAGAAGCTTTGCCGAAATTCAAAGTGAGCTATGTGATCTCTCGTTTGAGGAGCGAGCCAAGCTCGCTCTGGCCCTCGTTGAGTCGCTCGAGGGCGAGGACCAAGGCGACATCGCGGAGGCCTGGCGTGTCGAGGCCGAGCGCCGCTCCGAGCAACACAAGCGTGGCGAAGTTCAAGCCATTCCGGCAGACGAAGTCTTCGCTCGAATCCGCAGTCGCGCATGAGCAGCGAGTTCGACAATATCGAAAAACAGGCTCGGGCCCTTTCCCGCGAGGAAAAGGCGGCTTTGGCCCTTGTGCTCATCGATGAACTCGATCCGGTCAAGAAACCGGGGGCGAGGAGCTTTGGCTCGAGGAAACCCGCCGCAGATACGACGCCTATCGCCGGGGCGAAATGAAAGCTGCTCCCGGTGATGAGGCCATGGGGCGAGCGCGAAGCCGGCTCTGCTAATTAGTACCGGCTCACCCAATAAATCGGCAGGTTTACCCAAAAAATGGACGCCAAGGGATTTGAAGCAAGGGCCACTCCGTCGGCCAAGGTCCTGGTCCTGGGCAGCCTTCCCGGCGAAGAATCGCTTCGACGCGGCGAGTACTACGCGAATCCGCGGAATGTGTTCTGGCGGATTGTCGAGTCTCTCTTCCGCATTCCCACGGACGAGCCCTACGCCGAACGCGTTCGAAAGCTCAACGAAGCGGGTGTAGCCCTGTGGGACGTTTGTGCCGCCGCAACCCGGCCAGGCAGCCTCGATCTTTCGATTCGCCGCGGCACCGAGATCCCGAATGACTTTGCCGCATTCCTCGCCGCCCACCCGCACATTAAGCTTATCTGCTTCAACGGTGCCAAGGCGGCAGCGCTATTTCGCAAGCACGTCAAACCAGGTGACACCGTGAAGTGCATCGACCTTCCATCAACCAGCCCCGCACACGCGGCAATGTCCTTCGAGGAGAAGGTGAAGCGGTGGGAAGTGATACGGAAGGCGTGTGAGACCTGACGCAGTGCGCATTTCCCTCGTCGCCGCGATGGCGAAGAATCGCGTCATCGGCAACGGCCCGGACATTCCGTGGCGCATTCCGGGCGAGCAGAAGATCTTTCGCCGCCTGACCGAAGGGGGCATCGTGGCCATGGGTCGGAAGACCTTCGAATCGATCGGCCGTACGCTGCCGAATCGGGAAACCGTAGTGATCACCAGGCAGCCGGCTTACATCGCGTCCGGTTGCACCATCGTCACGAGCTTCGAGGCCGCGGTCGAATTTGCGGCGGCTCGCGGCAACGAGCTCTTCGTGGCCGGGGGCGCGGAGATCTACGCCTTGGCCATTGCACGTGCCGACCGGATCTACCTCACGGAGATCGATCGGGAGTTCGAAGGCGACGCGCGATTTCCGGAGATCGGAAGCTCGTTCTTGCTGGTCGAGGCGGAGCAAGTCGCGGCGGAGATTCCGTACACATTCAAGGTGTACGAGTCGCGCCGGTCCTGAGCTTGGTCCGGCGCCGGATCGCGTGCTCGGGCATCCGTCCGAGAGCGACCTTCGAAT
>DATMJE010000029.1:0-2534 GCA_035553995.1 Usitatibacter sp.
GCATCAGCAGCGTCGAGCGCGGCAGGTGGAAGTTGGTCACCAGCCGCTCGACCACCCGAAAGCGATAGCCCGGCACGATGAAAAGGCGCGTCTCGTCGGTGCCGGCCCTGAGCTTGCCGTTTGCCGCCGCGGCTTCCAGCGCTCGCAATGCCGTCGTGCCGACTGCGACCACGCGCCCGCCGGCTGCCTTCGCGCGCGCGATGGCATCCACGGTTTCCTGCGGCACGCTGTACCACTCCGAATGCATGACGTGCCGCGAGACATCGTCCGTGCGCACCGGCTGGAATGTGCCGGCCCCGACATGCAACGTGAGCGTGGCGCGTGTGACGCCCTTCGCCTCCAGCGCCGCGAGCAGCGCGTCGTCGAAATGCAGTCCGGCGGTCGGCGCCGCGACCGCACCCGGCACGCGCGCATACACGGTCTGGTAACGCCCTTCGTCGCCGGCATCGGCGGCGTGCGTGATGTAGGGCGGCAACGGCACCTCGCCATGGGCCGCGAGCGTGTCGAGCACGTTGGCCGCGAAGCGCAGCTCGAAGAACTCGCCGTGGCGGCCGAGCACTTCCGCTTCGACGCTGGCCGCGAATATCAGCCTTCGCCCTTCGCGCGGTGTCTTGCTCGCACGCACCTGTGCCAACGCGCGGCGATCGTCGAGGATGCGCTCCACCAGCACTTCGACTTCGCCTCCCGTATCCTTGCGCCCGTGCAGCCGCGCCTTGATCACGCGCGTGTCGTTCACGACGAGCACGTCGCCCGAATCCAGCAGCGAGACGATGTCGCGGAATTGCAGGTCATTCAGGCTTCCCGTGTTGCCGTCGAGATGCAGCAGGCGGCTTCCCGCGCGCTCCGCCGCGGGATGCTGCGCGATGAGCCCGGGGGGAAGTTCGTAGTCGAAATCGGAGAGATGCACCCGATGATTCTATAATTTCGATTCCTGCTCGCCGGGATGGCGGAATTGGTAGACGCACGGGACTCAAAATCCCGCGGTGGCAACACCATGAGGGTTCGATTCCCTCTCCCGGCACCACACTGCGACGGCCGGCGCCGAGCGATGTCATGGGCGCTTAATGGGACTGCTGGAGGAGTTCGCCTTCCTGACGCTACAAGGCGATAATTCGCGGCCTTTCAGCCGAGGCATCCTGGGAAACGCGTTGCTGCCTTGAAGGATATCGCCAAGCTGGAGAAGCCGATAAGTGCCCAAGGCGACGATCGTTGCGAAGCACGCGACGCGTGCAACCGGGCCGGCGCCGGGCCATGGCGTGATCTACACGTGCCCGATGCATCCGCAGATCCGTCAGGCGGGCCCCGGCAACTGTCCTATCTGCGGCATGGCCCTCGAGCCCGTCATGCCCACCGCCGAGGAAGGCGAGAACGCCGAGCTCACCGACTTCCGCCGGAGGTTCTGGTGGACGCTGCCGCTCACGGCCGTTGTGGCGGTGCTAGCCATGGCCGGCCACCTGCTCACCGTGCTGTCGCCGACGATGCGAAGCTGGATCGAACTCGTGCTTGCCACGCCTGTTGTGCTGTGGGCGGGGTGGCCATTCTTCGTGCGGTGCATGCAATCGATCCGCAACCGCAGCCCGAACATGTGGACCCTGATCGGCATCGGCGTCGCGGCAGGCTACGCGTACAGCGTCGCCGCAACCGTGGCACCCCATCTGTTCCCGCCGGGGTTCGAATCCCACGGCCGCGTAGGCGTTTACTTCGAGGCGGCCGCGGTCATCGTCTCGCTAACGCTGATGGGCCAGGTCCTCGAGATGAAGGCACGCTCGCAGACATCAGCCGCGATCCGCGCTCTGCTCGGCATGGCGCCGAAGACCGCGCGGCGCATCGCCGACGACGGCAACGAGGCGGACGTTCCGCTCGCTGAAGTGAATGTCGGCGACCGCTTGCGAGTGCGTCCCGGCGAGAAAGTGCCCGTGGACGGCGTGGTGGTGGAAGGCCGCTCGAGCGTCGACGAATCGATGATCACCGGCGAGCCGGTGCCGGTGGAGAAGGCAGCGGGGGACAAGGTGGTGGGCGCCACCATCAACGGCAATGGCAGCCTCGTCATGCGGGCGGAGAAGGTCGGCGCAGAGACGGTGCTCTCGCAAATCGTGCAGATGGTGGCGCAGGCGCAACGCTCGCGCGCGCCCATGCAGCGCATGGCCGACGCGGTCTCTTTCTGGTTCGTGCTCGCCGTGATCGGGATCGCGATCCTCACATTCCTCGTGTGGGGCGTCTTCGGCCCCGAGCCGCGTTGGGCCTATGCCGTGCTCAACTCGCTCGCCGTGCTCATCATCGCGTGTCCATGCGCCCTGGGCCTGGCCACGCCGATGTCGATCATGGTCGCCACGGGTCGCGGGGCCACAAGCGGTGTGCTCTTCCGCGACGCCGAGGCGATCGAGCACCTGCGCCAGGTCGATACGCTCATCGTCGACAAGACCGGCACGCTCACGATCGGCAAGCCTGTCTTCCACAGCGTCATGCCGGCCGCGGGCTTCCAGGCGGACGACGTGCTGCGCATCGCGGCAAGCCTCGACCAGGGCAGCGAGCAT